>NZ_CP151473.1:3059898-3365888 GCF_048755855.1 Curtobacterium sp. L1-20
ACCTGAGCCTCGTCGAGCCGGACTTCGTGGTGAACACGGGTGACTCCCTCGGGCACGCCACGGCGAACGCGGCGGTCGAGTACGCGCTGGAGCCGTTCCGCGGTGTCCCCGGGGCGTTCGCCTACGGCTCGAACGACTTCTACGGCCCGACGCCCCGCAACCCGTTCGCCTACTTCTCCGGGCCGAGCCGCCACCACTCCGACCGGCGCCCGGTGGAGCTCGACATCGACCGGCAGACGGCGTTCTTCGAGTCCCTCGGTTGGCTCGACGTGAACGACCAGGCGCGCGCGATCGAGCTCCGCGGCTCGCGGTTCGAACTCTTCGGCACCTCCGATGCGCACCGCGGCTGGGACCGGCTCGACCTGCTCCCGACGAACGTCGACGAGATGCGGAGCGACGTCCCGTGGTCGGAGGACGAGGACGGCCCCTCCCCCGTCGCGATCGGCATCACGCACGCGCCCTACCGCCGGGTGCTCGACGCCTTCGTCACCCAGGGTGCGGACGTCATCTTCGCCGGCCACACCCACGGCGGCCAGGTGCAGGTGCCCGGTGTCGGGGCGCTCGTCACGAACTGCGACCTCCCCCGGCGCTACGTCAGCGGACTGCACCAGTGGCAGCACCGCGGGCAGTGGTCGTGGCTCGAGGTCTCGGCGGGCCTCGGGACGTCGATCTACGCCCCGGTCCGGTTCGCCTGCCGACCCGAGGCCGTGGTGGTCACCCTGACCGCGCGCACCGACTGAGACGGTCGGCCCGACGCGCCCGGGAGTTCGCCCGATGGTCACGAGCACACCGGATCATCGGATAGACTTCTGGGGTTGCTCCGGTACGGAGTGACCACACCGCGGGGTGTGGCGCAGCTTGGTAGCGCGCCTCGTTCGGGACGAGGAGGTCGCAGGTTCAAATCCTGTCACCCCGACACTGTGTTGAGACAGTACGAAACGGGCCCTGGTTCTCCGGAACCAGGGCCCGTTGCTCTGTGCCCCCGGACATCTGTGTCCCCGGACACATCCCCCGCCCGCGGTACCCGCCCTGCGGAACGGCCGGGATACGCTCGGACGGCCATGCAGACCCCCGCTCCGTTGACCGCCGTCCTCGCCCAGATCGGTACCCGCTTCCCCGCGTTGACCGACGACCCGGTCATGGCGGAGAGCCTCACCGAGAACGTCGTCTCGATGATCAGCGACGCGCACGCGCGGTACGCCGCCGGTGCCGAGACGAGCGTCGTCAGCGACGCGTACCTCGATCCGACGCACCTCGCAACGGGGGCCCTGCACGCCGAGCACGCGCAGCACCCCGCCGGTGCGATGCTCGCCGCCGAGGTGCTGTTCGACGCCTACCTCCCGGTGTTCGTCGACGAGGTCGGGGCCTCGACCACCGAGGAACTCCTCCGTGCGACGCGGGCGTTGCACGCGGGCATCTGGAGCCGCTTCCCGGCCGGGGCGATCGCGTACACCGAAGCGCTCCGACAGCGGGTGACCACGGCGAACCTGGACTCCCGCACCCGCATCGCGCGGGACCTGCACGACCGGGTCGCCCACGGCGTGCTGGCCGGTCTGCAGCGACTCGACCTCGTCCTGCTGACGGACCCGCCCGCCGATGCCCGGACGGAGCAGCTGGAGGCGGCCGGACGGCTGCTCCGCAGCGCACTCGCCGACGTCCAGGACCTCGCCGTGGCCCTGCACGCCCGGGTCGGGGAGGACCTGCTCGACGACGCCGTGCGGCGGCACGTCGCCGACCTCTTCCCCGGGGACGACCTGCTGACGGTCACCACGACGGGCTCTCCCGCGCGCCTGCCGAACTGGAAGGCGGAGGAGGCGCTCACGATCGTCCTCGAGGCGCTGACGAACCGCCGGAAGCACGCCCCGGGTTCGCGGTGCACGGTCTCGTTCACCTGGTCGACGCACGACGTCGTGATCGCCGTCGCGGACGACGGTCCGGGCTTCGACCGCGGGGACCGCGCGGACGGGCGCCTCGGTCAGCACACCATGCGCGAACGTGCGGCCGTGATCGGTGCCGTGCTGGACGTCTCCAGTGCTCCCGGGGCGGGCACCGCGGTCCGCCTCACCGTCCCGAAGGGCTCGATGTGACCACGGACACCCGCGCGGCGACGGGGACCGCGCCCGCTGGCCGCCCGACCGCCACTGCGGCGACGGGCACCACGCCCGCCGGCCACCCGGCCGTCGACGGGTCGGCCACGAACCGCCCGGTCGCCGTGACGCACGTCGCGATCGTTGACGACCACCGCCTCTTCCGCGAAGGACTCGCGACGATCCTGTCCGCCGTGCCGACCATCCGCGTGGTCGCACACGGCGAACGCCCGGCCGACGTGCTGGACTCCCCCGAGGCCGCGGCGATCGACGTGCTGCTCCTCGACGTCGAGCTCGACGGACCACCGGCACGCACGACGATCGCGACCGTGCGCCGGAACCTCCCGGGCATCGCCGTCGTGGTGCTGACGATGCACCGCGACGCCGTCCTCCGCCGGGCGCTGCTCGACGCGGGCGCGGTCGACTTCGTGACGAAGGACACGCCGAGCCGTGAGCTGGTGGACCGGATCGTCCGGGCGACGAGGACCGATGCTGCGCCGGTCACGTTCCCGATCGACCTGGTCACCGAGGCGCAGGCGGGGACACCGCTGAGCGACCGGGAGCTCGAGGTCCTGCGACTCGTGGCCGCCGCCCGCTCGAACGCCGAGATCGCGACCGACCTGGGACTGGCGATCGGGACGGTCAAGCGCCACGTCTACAACGTGTTCCGGAAGCTGGACGTCGGATCGCGCGTCGCCGCGGTCGCCGCCGCCACGCGGCTCGGCCTGCTCACCTGACGCGACCGGCCGGTGGCGGCCCGCCTGCCACATCACGGCGCGACCCGTACCGGCTCGCCGGACGGAGCCGACCGCGAGCCGCCGGGCGCCGTACGCCCGCGATCTAGACCGCGGCCGCGGCCCCCGCGGGCAGGAGACGCCCCTCGGCGTGCAGTGCCGCCACGATGTCGAGCGCCTGGTGCCGGTAGCGTGCCTGCGCCGCCCCGGGCGCGACGATCACGCCGTCCGCCCCGGTCGAGGCCACGAGCGCGTTGATCTTGTCCGCGACCTGGTCGGCGTTCCCGTAGGCCTGCCGCTCCGTCCGGGCCGCGATGAACCGGCGTTCGAGGTCGGAGAACTCGTACGCGCGTGCCTCGTCCATGGACACCGGCTCGGGCTTCGCCCCCTGGCGCATCCGGATGAACGAGATCATGCCCGGGGCGCTCTGCTCCTCGATGACGGCGGGGTCCTCGTCGGTGACCACCTGCACGCCGATCAGGGCGTTCGGGGTCTGGCGGAAGCGCGACGGCCGGAACGCGTCGCGGTAGAGCGCGAGCGCTGCTTCGGTGTTGTCCGAGGCGAAGTGGTGGGCGAACGCGAACGAGACGCCGAGCGCCCCGGCGACCTGCGCGCTGTACCCGGAGGACCCGAGGAGCCAGAACTCCGGCACGTCCCCGTAGCCGGGCACCGCGCGGATGCGCGACAGCGGGTTCGACTCGTCCATCCCGGTGAAGAAGCCGATCAGGTCGGCGAGGCGGTCCGGGAAGTCGTCGACGTCGAGTCGGTCCGTGCGGCGCAGGGCCATCGCGGTCGCCCCGTCGGTCCCCGGGGCGCGGCCGAGTCCGAGGTCGACCCGGTCGCCGTACAGCGCGCGGAGGGTGCCGAACTGCTCCGCCACGACGAGCGGCGCGTGGTTCGGCAGCATGACGCCGCCGGAGCCGATGCGGATCGTGGACGTCGCGGCGCCCACGGCGCTCAGGAGCACGGCCGGCGCGGACGAGGTGATGCCCGGCATGCCGTGGTGCTCCGCCACCCAGAACCGCTCGTAGCCGAGCTTCTCGGCGTGCACGGCCATGTCGATGGACCCCTGCAGGGCCTCGGTGTTGGTCTGGCCGTACTCGCGGGTGGCCAGGTCGAGGACGGACAGGTGCACGGATGCGTCGCTCATGTGGGCACCAACCGCGGCCGGCGCGCGTCCATTCCGGACCCGACGGCGGACGGGAGGCACGGTGCGGACCCGCGCCGTGCCTCCCGTCCGCCACCGGGTGGCGTCGCACCGACGCGCGCCGGCGCACGTCGAGGGCCGAGCGGTGGCAGGAGACCTCAGTCGCCGTCGAGGCGGCCGCCGGACTCCGTCAGGTAGCAGTTCGCGCAGAGCGACTCGTAGGTGACGTCCACGCCGTCGATGGCGACCTGGGAGCCGTCGAAGACGAACCGTCCGTCCACCTTGCGGGCGTTGAACACGGCCTTGCGGCCGCAGCGGCAGATGGTCTTGAGCTCCTCGAGGGAGTGCGCGACCTCGAGCAGCCGTGCGCTGCCGGGGAAGGCCTCGGTGCGGAAGTCGGTGCGGATGCCGTAGGTGATCACCGGGACCTCGTCGAGGACGGCGATCCGGAGCAGGTCGTCGACCTGCCGCGGCGTGAGGAACTGGGCCTCGTCGACGAGCACGCAGCTCACCGGTCGGACCATGCCGTCGAGCCGGTCGGACTCGGGGTCCGTGGCGCCCGCCTCGGTGACGGCGGCACGGACGTCCGCGTCCGGCCCGAACACGATGTCGACGGTCCGGGTCACCCCGAGCCGGGACACGATCTCGCGGTCGCCCTTGGTGTCGACGGAGGGCTTCGCGAGCAGGACGCGGTGTCCGCGTTCCTCGTAGTTGTAGGCGGCCTGCAGGAGCCCGGTGCTCTTGCCGCTGTTCATCGCGCCGTACCGGAAGTAGAGCTTCGCCACTACGCGAGGAACCCGTCCTCGGCGGCCCGTCGGATGAGGTCGGACTTCTTCGACGCGGGACGGCCCACCTTGCTGTACTTCTCGCGGACGCGGCGGAGGTACGTCTTCGCCGTCTCGTACTGCACGTTCATCTGCGCGGCGACCTCGTTCGTCGAGTAGCCCGACACGTACAGGCGCAACGCCTCTTCCTCGCCGTGGCTCAGCTTCGGGCGCTGGTGCGCGTTCGCGCCGGTCGGCAGGGGCCGCCAGTCGCGCTGCGGCGGGGTCTCCCGCGCCACGCCCATGATCTCGCGGGCGACGTCCATCACCTCGCGCATCGGGAGCGACTTCGACAGGAAGGCCGCGGCACCGGCCGCCAGCGCACGGTCGCGCGATTCCCGGCTGTCGACGCTGGACAGGACGATCACCTTCGCCCCGGCGGCACGGCAGGTCCGCACGCGCGCCTCGATCGACACCGGCTCCTTCAGCTGGAAGTCGAGGAACACCAGGTCCGTCGGGAAGTTCTCGCTGTGCACCATCTCGAGCCACGTGTGCGCCGTCAACGCCAGGTCGAAGTCGAACGCGTTCACCGCGATCCAGCTCGACAGGCTGTCCAACAGCACCTCGTGGTCGTCCAGGATCGCCAGCCGCACGCGTCGGGTCCCCGGGTTCGGCAGCGCGCCCGCGCCCTCCGTGATCCGGTTCGGGTCAGTGCTGGTCATAGGAGAACCTTAATGCGAGGGCGGATGGTCGGACGGCGACGTCGAGGTCGGGGAACGTCACGCGGAGGACCGCGAAGTACGGGTCGAAGGTGCGGTGGATGCCGACGTCGGAATCGGCCACCGCCAGGTCGACGGCGACGGTCACCCGCGGACGCCCCGCCGCGGTGCGCTGACTGCGCGTCGGCGCGCCGGCTGCGGCGCTGCGCCCGACCTCAGCCGGTGTGCCGGCCTCGGTGCGTCGGGACCACGACGGAGCGCCGGCCCCGGTACGCCGGACCCGAGCCGGTGCGTCCGCTGCCGTGCGCCGGGTCCGTCCTGCGCGTGGTGTCGTGGCCCGACGGCGGCCGGCCACCGTCGTCTCCGCCGCGCCGTCGATCGGGGTCGAGGTGGAGGGCCGGATCGTCGCCCGGAAGCCCGAGGCGTCCACCGTCGGCGCCCGCAGGGCCGCGCGGACGAACGTGCGGAGCACGGTGCGCTGGTCGGCGTCGAGCGTGGCGATCAGCCCGTCGGGGTCGTCGACGACCGCCCGACCCTCGCCGTCGACCGCGACCGCGTGCTCGAACCAGGTCCGGTCCGCGTCGGCGACCATCGAGCGCCGGATGCCGTCCGCGATCGCACGGGCCCGGGTGCGGTCCGCGTCGG
This sequence comes from Curtobacterium sp. L1-20, assembly GCF_048755855.1. Taxonomy (GTDB): domain Bacteria; phylum Actinomycetota; class Actinomycetes; order Actinomycetales; family Microbacteriaceae; genus Curtobacterium. The sequence goes on from NZ_CP151473.1 coordinate 3,065,995, forward strand.
TGATGACGTCGCGGGTGCGCAGCTCGGCGAAGAAGGGGGCGACGTCCCGCGCGAGGATGGTCGACCGGTCCTGCTGCACGCGCTCCTGGATGCCGTCCCGCTCCGCCCGCTCGACCGAGTACGACCCGGCGCGGATCTGCACGCGCTCGGCGAGCCCGGCGAACGTGGCGGCGAAGACCGCCGACGCGGCGGTGAGCACGAGCGTCGGGGCGGCCGCGAGGAACGCCGCGACCGGCACCGGGACGTGGTGCGGGAACACCGCGGCGCCCACGCCCCAGGTCGTCCCGGCGACGACGGCGAGGACGAGGCCGCCGAGCGCGAGGTCGGTCCAGGGGCGGTACGGCGCCACCATCACGATGCCGATCGCGGTGAGGAGGGTCATGAAGTCGTTCAGGGCGCTGCGGTCCGGGCCCCACTGCGCCGCGACGCTCGTCACCGTCGCCACCGCCAGGAGCGCGACGTGGACCACGAACGCCCACCGCGGGAACGGAGCGCGGAACGGGCTCGAGGCGACGAACACCACGGCCCCGGACGCCGCCACGAGCAGCACGGTCAACGCACTGAGCGTCGGGACGCCGGCGACGTCGCGGTCGAAGACCGACACGAGGAGGGACCAGAGGACGCCGCCGACCCCGAGGAGGATCGCGAGCGGTCGCGACCCCATCGCGCCGAGCGGGTCGTACTGCTGCGCCGTGCGGGTCACCGGTCGCCCCGGTCGAACTCGCCGGTGACGTACGGCGTCGCCGTGACCGCGCTGCTCAACGCGCCGTAGGGCACGGACATCATGACGCTCGTGCCGGACCCCGGGGAGGACCACACCTGCACGTCGCCACCGACCCGGCCGATGCGCTCGCGGACCGAGCCGCGGAGCCCCATCCGGTCGGGGCTCGTCGTGGACTCGTCGAACCCGCGGCCGTCGTCCACCACCATCACCGTGCACGCCGTGCCGTCGTCGAACACGCTGACCTCGGCCGCGTCGACGCCGGAGTGCTTGCCGACGTTCGCCAGGCACTGCGACACGGCGCGGAGGACCGCGGTCAGCGCCGCCTGGTCGAGCCGTGCGAACGCAGCGGGGTCCCCGGTGACCGTGACGTCCAAACCGTCCGCGCGGTGCTCGTCGAGCATCCGCTCGAACGCCCGCACCACCACGTCCGCGCCGGCGTCGCTCGGACCGCCGATCGGGTCCGCTCCCTGGTCGGCGGAGAGCCACTCCTTGCCGGTCAGCATCGCCACGTCGGCCTCGACCGTGCGGGCGAGCTGCGGGTCCATCGGCCCGTCCGGCGCCAGCGTGATCGCACCGAGGTGGTTGAGCACCGTGTCGTGCAGGATCGCCGCGGCCTCGGCCTCGACGCCCGCTCGGTAGGCCGAGGCGTGCTCCTCGCGCGCCGAGCGGAGGAGCTCGGGTTGCACGCGCTCCGACCGTGCGGTGTTGCGGCTGGTCAGGAGCACGAGCGCGACGACGAACACGAGCGTGATCCACGCGAGCACGAGTGGACGAGCAGGGCTCCCCGCCTGCACGATCGCGATCGAGGTCGCCACCCGGCCCACCACGAACCCCGCGACCGACCAGAGGACGACCCGCCCGGCGACCGCTCCCGCTCCCCCGACCAGGACGAGCGGGATGACGACGAGCGACAGCAGGTAGGAACCCACCCAACCGGTCGGCACCTCACGCTGCACGACGAGGGCGAACCACCACGAACACACCCCGCCCACGGCGAGGAACGCGACGGCGGAGCGCCACGTGCCGAACTGCAGGTGCACGGCGATCATGCCGAGCATCGGGACGAGGGCGAGCACCGCACCGACCACCCGGACGTCCGGCTCGGACAGCCGGTAGAGCACGAGGGCGACGGCGGCGGCCGCGAGGGACCCGATCGCCGCCGCGTGGAAGGCCCGCACGGTCGACCACGCGTTGACCCGCGGAGCGAGATGCGTGGGGATGCCGAGCACGAGTGGTGGTCCTTCCGGGCGAGTGGGAACGCCGACCACGATCCAACCACCGTCGGCCCGATCGTGTACCCCGATTGCCTGGGTCTTCGGCGACCTGCTCGATGATACCGGCCCGACGGTCATCGAGGTGTCCCCCGAACACGGACCGACGAGTCCTCAGAAGAGTCGCGGCGAACCCACGGGCGACGGCTGCTGCAGACGTCGGTCGAAGCCGGGGTCCGCACGCTTCAGCGGCGAAGTGACCGGCACCGACTGCTCGACGAGCTGGTCCGGGCGGCCGTCCCTACCGTCACCTGCACCGGTGGCGGCACGATCGGTGAACCCCATCGACCCGGTCGCCGGGTCGACGCGTCCGAGGCCGAGTCCGTGCGCACGCAGGATCGGCCGCACCCGCTCGGACAGCCACCGCCGGTAGTCCGCCGGTGCGTACGTGTTGTCGAGGTACATGGACCGGTAGCGGGCCACCAGGTCGGGCCGGGTGCGGCCGAGCCACTCGAACCACCACGGCTTGACTCCCGGGCGCAGGTGCAGCGCCGAGTACATCACGCTCGAGGCGCCGGCCGCGGCGGCCCGTCCGATCGCGTCGTCGAGGTGCGCCCGCGTGTCCGTGATGAAGGGCAGCACCGGCATGAGGAAGACCGAGCACTCGAGTCCGGCGTCGCGGATGGCGCGCACCGTCGCCAGCCGGGCGGAGGTGGTCGGCGTGCCCGGCTCGACCTGCTGCTGCAGCTCGTCGTCGTACACCGCGATCGACATCGCCAGGTCGACCGGCACCGACCGGGACGCCTCGACGAGCAGGGGGAGGTCACGGCGGAGCAGTGTCCCCTTGGTCAGGATGCTGAACGGCGTCCCCGACCCGGCGAGGGCACGGATGATGCCCGGCATGAGCCGGTACCGACCCTCGGCGCGTTGGTAGGGGTCGGTGTTCGTGCCGAGCGCCACCGGATGGCGGTCCCAGGTCGGCTTCGTGAGCTCACGGTGCAGCACGTCGGCCACGTTCGTCTTGACCACGATCTGCTGGTCGAAGTCGGCGCCCCCGTCGAACTCGAGGTAGGTGTGCGTCGGCCGGGCGAAGCAGTACACGCACGCGTGGCTGCACCCGCGGTACGGGTTGATCGTCCACCCGTAGGTGCCGTCACCGTCCGCCGAGGGCACCCGGTTGAGCGCGCTCTTGGCGAGGACCTCGTGGAAGGTGACGCCGGCGAACTCGGGGGTCGTCACGCTGCGGACGAACCCGCTGTTCGACTCCATGCCCGGGAGCGCGTCGCTCCGCGATGTATCGATCGCCTGCCCACTCCACCGCATGCCGACATTCGAACACATGTTCGAACGGCGTGCAAGCCGCGCACGCGGTCAGTGGTGGAGACCGAGGACCTTCGCAGTGCGCTCGAGCGTCTCGTCGGCGAGCTGCGGATCGCTCCCGAGGTCCGTCCCGTAGGTCGGCACCATGACGCGGACCGCGGACTCCCAGCGGTCCCAGCGCTCCGGGAAGCACTTCTGCAGCATGCTCAGCATGATCGGCACGGCGGTCGAGGCGCCGGGGCTCGCACCGAGGAGCCCGGCGACGGAGCCGTCGGCCGAGGTGATCACCTCGGTGCCGAACTGCAGCACTCCGCCCTTCTCCTTGTCCGGCTTGATGACCTGCACCCGCTGACCCGCCGTGATGCGGTGCCAGTTCTCGGGCTCCGCGGTCGGCATGAAGTCGCGGAGGGCGTCGAACTTGGTCTGCTTCGACGCCAGGAGCTGGCCGATCAGGTACCGGACCAGGTCGAAGTTCGAGAACGCGACGCTCAGCATCGGCCGGAGGTTGTGCGGCCGGATCGACCGGAACAGGTCGAGGACCGATCCCTGCTTCAGGAACTTCGGGCTGAACCCCGCGTACGGACCGAACATGAGCGACGCATGGCCGTCCACGATCCGGGTGTCGAGGTGCGGCACCGACATCGGCGGTGCGCCGACGCTCGCCTTGCCGTAGACCTTCGCCGCGTGCTTCTGGACGACCTCGGGGTCGTCGGTGCGCAGGAACTCCCCCGACACCGGGAAGCCGCCGTACCCGCGGATCTCCGGGATGCCGGACTTCTGCAGCAGGTGCAGCGCGCCACCGCCGGCGCCGACGAACACGAACTTCGCGGCGATGCGCTGGGTGGACCGGCCGATGTCGTTGCGGACGTCGAGGACCCACCCCTCGCTGACCTTCGAGCGGGTCAGCTTCGTGACCTGGTGCGACGGCTCGAACTCGACGCCGGCGATCTCGAGCTCGTCGAAGAGCTGGCGGGTCAGCGAGCCGAAGTCGACGTCGGACCCGGCCGCCGAGTACGTCGCGGCGATCGGCTGGTCCTTCTTGCGCCCGGGGATGAGCGCCGGCGCCCACTTCCGGATCTGCTTCGGGTCGTCCGAGAACTCGATGCCGGCGAACAGGGGGTGGTCCTTCATCGCCTCGTGGCGCTTCCGCATGTACTCGACGTTGTCGGCGCCCCAGACGAAGGAGATGTGTGGCGTCGGGTTGATGAAGTTCGACGGTTCGGGCAGCGCGCCGGTCTCGACGAGGTGCGCCCAGAACTGGCGGGAGACCTGGAACTGCTCGTTCACCGTGACGGCCTTCGCGATGTCCACGCGGCCGTCCGGGAGCTCCGGCGTGTAGTTCAGCTCGCAGAGCGCGGAGTGCCCGGTACCGGCGTTGTTCCACGGGTTCGAGCTCTCCTGCGCGACGCTGCCGAGGCGCTCGTACACGCGGATCTTCCAGTCCGGCTCCAACCGGTGGATGATCGCGCCGAGCGTGGCGCTCATGATCCCTCCCCCGATCAGGACGACGTCGATCGGGTCCACCTGCTTCACTGCCACCCGTCGATCCTAGCCGCGCGCGCTGACAAGGCGGTCACCCCGACGGACGGGAGGCGCGGTGCCAGCGGGCACCGCGCCTCCCGTCCGTCGGGGTGCCGCGACGCTACGCGGCGACGGTCCGGCGGGCGACGATCGTCTCGGCGATCTGCACCGCGTTGAGCGCGGCGCCCTTGCGCAGGTTGTCGTTGCTCACGAACAGGACGAGGCCGTGCCCCTCCGGCGCGGACTGGTCCGCACGGATGCGGCCGACGAACGTCGGGTCCTGCCCGGCGGCCTGCAGCGGGGTCGGGACCTCGGACAGCTCCACACCGGGGGCGTCCGCGAGGATCTCGGTCGCACGCTCCGGGGTCAGGGTGCGGTCGAACTCCGCGTGCACCGAGATCGAGTGACCGGTGAAGACGGGCACCCGCACGCAGGTGCCAGCGACCAGCAGGTCGGGGAGCACGAGGATCTTGCGGCTCTCGTTGCGGAGCTTCTTCTCCTCGTCGGTCTCGCCCAGGCCGTCGTCGACGATGCTGCCGGCGAGCGGGACCACGTCGAAGGCGATCGGGCGCACGTACTTGACGGGGTCCGGGAACGTGACCGCGGAACCGTCGTGGGTCAGCGCCGCCGTGTCCTGGTCGAGCGCGGCCTTCGCCTGGCCGAGGAGCTCCTCGACGCCGGCGAGACCGGAGCCCGACACGGCCTGGTAGGTGGTCGCGACGAGACGACGGAGACCGGCCTCGGTGTCGAGCACCTTGAGGACGGGCATGATCGCCATCGTCGTGCAGTTCGGGTTCGCGATGATGCCCTTGGGCGCCTCGTCGATGGCGTGCGGGTTGACCTCGCTCACCACGAGCGGCACGTCCGGGTCCATCCGCCACGCGCTCGAGTTGTCGACGACGAGTGCACCGGCGGCGGCGAACTTCGGCGCGAGGTTCCGGGACGCGGTGGCACCTGCGGAGAACAGGGCGATGTCGATGCCCGCCGGGTCGGCGGTCTCGGAGTCCTCGACGACGATCTCCTCGCCGCGGAACGGCAGGGTCGTGCCGGCGGACCGGGCACTCGCGAAGAACCGGACGCGGTCGGCCGGGAAGGCGCGCTCCTCGAGGAGGCGGCGCATCACGGCACCGACCTGGCCGGTGGCGCCGACGACGGCGACGGTGAGGGTGCTCATTGCTGCTCCTGCTCGTTCAGCGGCCGGTGCCGGCGTAGACGACGGCGTCGGAGTCGGCGTCGAGGCCGAACGCGTTGTGGACGACGCGCATCGCCTCGTTGAGGGTGTCGGCTCGGGTGACGACCGAGATCCGGATCTCGGAGGTGGAGATCATCTCGATGTTGATGGACGCCTCGTGCAGGGCACGGAAGAGCGCGGCCGAGACCCCGGCGTTCGTGCGCATGCCGGCGCCGACGAGTGCGAGCTTGCCGATCTGGTCGTCGTACTGGATGCCCTCGTAGCCGATGTCGGCCTTCGCGACCTCGAGCGCCGTGAGGACGCCCTGGCCCTGGTCCTTCGGCAGCGTGAAGGAGATGTCCGTGCGACCGGTCACGGCCTCGGAGACGTTCTGCACGATCATGTCGATGTTGGCGCCGGCGCGGGCGACGATCGTGAAGATCTCAGCCGCCTTGCCCGGGGTGTCGGGCACGCCGACGACGGTGATCTTGCCCTCGGAGAGGTCTCCGGCGATCCCGGTGATGATCGGTTCTTCCACGGTTTCCCCCTCTGCAGGGTTGTAGACGATGGTTCCCTCGGCGTTGCTGAAGGACGAGCGGACGTGCAGGGTGACCCCGTGCCGACGGGCGTACTCGACGGCGCGGATGTAGAGGACCTTCGCACCGGAGGCTGCGAGCTCCAGCATCTCCTCGCTGGTGATGCGGTCGACCTTCTGCGCCTTCGGCACGACGCGCGGGTCAGCGGTGAAGATGCCGTCGACGTCGGTGTAGATCTCGCAGATGTCCGCGTCGAGGGCGGCCGCGAGGGCGACGGCGGTCGTGTCCGAGCCCCCGCGGCCGAGCGTCGTGATCTCACCGGTCGTGCGGTTGAAGCCCTGGAACCCGGCGACGATGGCGACGTGCCCGGCGTCGAGCGCCTCGCGCACGCGCTTCGGAGTGACGTCGACGATGCGCGCCTTGCCGTGCTGGGCGTCGGTGAGCATGCCGGCCTGGCTGCCGGTGTACGACGAGGCCTCGACCCCGAGGCTCTTGATGGCCATCGCGAGCAGCGCCATCGAGATGCGCTCCCCCGCGGTGAGCAGCATGTCGAGCTCGCGACCGGCGGGGATCGGCGTGACGGAGTGGGCGAGGTCGACGAGCTCGTCGGTGGTGTCGCCCATCGCCGAGACGGCCACGACGACGTCGTTGCCCGCCTTCTTCGTCTGCACGATCCGCTTCGCCACGCGCTTGATGCTCTCGGCGTCCGCGACGGACGATCCACCGAACTTCTGCACGATCAAGGCCACTGGTTGGTACTCCCGGGGACGATGGATCCGCGACTGTGACGCGGTCTGACAATGGTAGACGGTGTTTCGCGGATGTTGCGTCGGAGCGGGCGTGGACGCAAGGATCCTGCGTGGGCGACGGACGGGTCCGCGCCGCGAGGAGGAGGGGCGGATCAGCCTCCGACGACGCGTCGACCCTCGAACGCTCGGCCGAGGGTGACCTCGTCGGCGTACTCCAGGTCGCCGCCGACCGGCAGACCCGACGCCAGGCGCGTCGTCCGGATGCCCATCGGGACGAGCAGCCGGCTGAGGTACGTGGCGGTCGCCTCGCCCTCGAGGTTCGGGTCGGTCGCGATGATGACCTCGTCGACGGTGCCGTCGGCGAGGCGCGTCATGAGCTGCTGGATGCGGAGGTCGTCCGGGCCGATGCCGTCGATCGGGCTGATCGCCCCGCCGAGCACGTGGTACAGGCCCCGGAACTCCCGGGTGCGCTCGATCGCCGCGACGTCCTTCGCCTCTTCGACGACGCAGATCACCGCGGGTGACCGACGCGGGTCGCGGCAGATGCTGCACTGGACGTTCTCGGTCACGTTGCCGCAGATCTCGCAGAAGCGCACGCGCTCCTTGACGTCCGCCAGGAGCTCGGACAACCGGCTCGGGTCGAACGACTCGGTCTGCAGGATGTGGAACGCGATGCGCTGCGCCGACTTCGGGCCGATGCCGGGGAGGCGACCGAACTCGTCGATGAGGTCCTGCACGATGCCGTCGTACATCAGGCGCCTTCCTCGGAGAGGGAGGTCTCCTCGATGAACTGGGCGTTCAGGATCTCACGCACGACGGCCTCGCCGTACCGACCGGCGACGGGGGTCCGACGGACCTGGTGCGGAGCCTGGCGCTGCGGAGCGGCCGAGGTCGGCGACTGGGCGGCCTGCTGCGGTGCGCCGTGTTGCGGGGCGGCCTGCTGCGGGGCGGCCTGCTGCGGCGCGGTTCCCGACGCCGGGACGCCAGGGGCCGCACCAGGAGCGGGCGCGGGCGGGGCGTCCGGGTAGGGGGCTCCGTCGTCGTACGGGTCGTCGTCGAGCGGGTAGTCGTCGACCGGGACGTCGGACACCGGACCGGCGGGAGCCGCTGCCGGTTCCTGCTGCCCGCTCGGGGCGGCCGTCGGCGCACCAGCCGTGCCCGCGGACGCCGACGGCGAGGTCGCGGTCGGGGCGCCCCCGGACAGCGCCGATGCCGGGCGGAGCTGCGCCGCGAGTGCGGCGTCCGCCACCGGGTCGGAGACGGAGGGCGTCGGCGCGACGGGTTCACCGGTGTCGGTCGTGCCGAACGGTGCGGACCACGACGGTTCGACACGCTCGGGCACGGCACCGGTGGTGGGGTCGGTCGCGGGGATGGCGGCGACCGCCCACTGGGTCACGGGCGTGCCGTCGGGCTCGGGTGCGGCGTTCGGCGCGGGCGCAGCTGCTCGCTCGGACGGGCGCTCGGACGCTGCGCGCTGCGCGCCCGACTGCTGCGCGACCGGCTGCTGCGAGCCCGACTGCTGCGGGCCGGACTGCTGCGCGCCCGGTCGCTGTGCGGCCTGCGGCTGCCCGGAGGACGACGACGTCGCCGCCGCCGCCTGCGACGCTCCGGCCGACTGCGGCGCAGCCTGTGGCTCCCGTGCCTGCGGCGACCCGGCCCGCGGCGGATCGGCCTGCGGCGCCGGGGTTCGTGACTCCCGGTCCTGCGGCTGCGGACCCGGAGCCTGCGGGCCCCGGTCCTGCGGCACCTGTTCCCGCGGCGCCGGGGTCTGCGACACCTGGGCCTGCGGGCTCTGGACCTGCGGGCTCTGCGTCTGCGGGCGCTGCGTCTGCGGGCTCTGCGTCTGCGGCGCCTGCGGCTGACCCGACGCCGGACGCTGCTGCCCGGGGCCGCCCGGCCCACGGGCCACGAACTTCACGCGCAGCCCGAGGACGTCGACGATCGCCGACCGGAGGAGTTCGCTGACGCTCGTCGCCGGGTCGGACATCTCCTTGAAGGAAGCGACGTCCTGCTGACTCGGGAAGGTGAGGGTGAGGACGTCCTCGCGCAGCGCGGTGACCTGCGCGGTGACCACGACCGACCAGGCCGACCGCTTCGCGTGCTGCACGTGTTCGACGACCTGCGGCCACGAGTCGCGCAGCTGTTGGAACCCGACCGAGCCGATCGAGCGCACGGCGGGCTCGTCACCCGCGGCGGTCCCCTGCCCGGTCGACGACGCGTTCGCAGGTGCGGGAGCAGGAGCAGGAGCAGGTTCGGCCGGCGCCTCCGGTGCGCTGGGCACGGCTGCTGCCCACGACGCGGTGGCATCGCGGGCGGTCGAACCGGGATCGGTGGACGGCGCCTGGTCGTCCTGCGGCCCAGGCGCGGCAGACGCGGGTTGCGCGGCTGCTGGACGATCGGGAGCGACCACGGCAGCCGGGGCGGGCGCCGCCGGATGCACCGGGGACGCTGCGGGCTGGGGTTCGGGAGCCGGTGTCGCGGTCGCCGACGGAGCCGGCATGGTCTCGGGGCCGGCCTGGTGACCACCGGCATCGCCGACACCGACCCGCCGCTCGAGCCGCTCCACCCGAGCGAGGGCGCCGCGCTGGGTGTCGTCCGCCTCGGGCACGAGCATCCGGGCGGTCATCAGCTCGAGGTGCAGCCGCGGGGAGGTCGCGCCGGTCATCTCGGTGAGCGCGCGGTTCGCGATGTCGGCGGCTCGGGACAACCCGGTCGGACCGAACACGCCCGCCTGCCGGCTCATCGTGTCGAGCTCTTCCGGCGACACCCCGCGCAGCACGGCGGCAGCGCTCTCGTTGGTGGCGGCGACGACGATGAGGTCGCGGAGCCGTTCGAGCAGGTCCTCGACGAAGCGTCGCGGGTCCTGCCCGGTCTGCACGACGCGGTCGATCGCCGCGAAGGCGGACGCCGGGTCGGCGACGGCGAGCGCGTCGACGACGTCGTCGAGCAGCGCTGCGTCGGTGTACCCGAGCAGGGCGACGGCCCGCTCGTAGGCGATGGCGCCGTCCTCGCTGCCCGCCATCAGCTGGTCGAGCAGGGAGAGGGTGTCGCGGACGGAGCCGCCGCCGGCGCGGACGACCAGCGGCAGGACGCCCGGCGCCACCGACACGGACTCCTGCGTGCAGAGCTGTTCGACGTACTCGAGCATCGCGGCCGGTGGGACCAGGCGGAACGGGTAGTGGTGGGTGCGCGACCGGATCGTCCCGATGACCTTCTCGGGTTCGGTCGTCGCGAAGATGAACTTGACGTGCTCGGGCGGTTCCTCGACCAGCTTCAGGAGCGCGTTGAAGCCCTGCGGCGTCACCATGTGCGCCTCGTCGAGGATGAAGATCTTGTAGCGGTCGCGGGCCGGGGCGAACACGGCGCGGTCGCGGAGGTCACGTGCGTCGTCGACGCCGTTGTGGCTGGCCGCGTCGATCTCGATCACGTCGAGCGAGCCGCTGCCGCCGCGCGCGAGTTCGACGCAGCTCGGGCAGACGCCGCACGGGGTGTCCGTCGGCCCCTCGGCGCAGTTGAGGCAACGCGCCAGGATGCGCGCGGACGTCGTCTTGCCGCAGCCACGCGGGCCGCTGAACAGGTACGCGTGGTTGACCCGGTTCGTGCGCAGGGCGGTCCGGAGCGGATCCGTGACCTGCGACTGACCGATCAGCTCGGCGAAGTTCTCGGGCCGGTAACGGCGATACAGGGCGGTGACCACGCCCCAAGGGTAGCCGGGACGGCCGACACCACCATGCCGGTCGCGACCGCCTGTGGGGAGTGGGGTGCGCGGGACGACGACACCGCGCCTCCCGTCCGTGCGGACGACGGACGGGAGGCGCGGTGCGGCGGTGCGTGGGCGGTCAGGCGCGGCGCCGACGGCGGAGGCCACGAGCCAGGCGGGACAGACCCAGCAGGAGGAACCCGAGGACCACCAGGCCACCCGCGGCGCCCGCGAGCGGGGCCACGTCGGCGCCGGTGAAGGCGAGGCCGCCCGAGCCGGACCCGATCCCGGAGCCCGACCCGACGCCCGACCCCGACCCGACGCCGGAGCCCGACCCGACGCCCGGCCCGGAGCCGATCCCGGCACCGGCACCCGTCCCGGTCCCGGTCCCGGGTGCGCCCGGCAGACCCGGCGTGCCCGGCGTGCCCGGCGTGCCCGGCGTGCCCGGCGTGCCCGGCGTACCCGGCGTACCCGGCGTGCCCGGGTCCTCCGCAGCGTCGACCACGACGGCGACCGACTGTGCGGCCGAGGTGGCACCGTCCACGGTCTGGGTGACCCGGATCGTGTGCGGCCCGACACCGAGTCGGAGCACCACCGACCAGGCGCCGGTGGCGTCGGCGGTGGTGACGACGTCGGACCCGTCGTCCGCCACGACCGTGACGGTCGCGCCCGGCTCGGCGGTGCCCGCGACGCGCCAGTCGACGGTCCCGGTGGCCGAGGCGGTCCGGTGCGCGCCCGGTGTGGGCGAGGTGACCGCCAGCGGGTCGATGTCCGCGACCACGATCGGGACCGGCTGCGCCTCGCTCGTCGTGCCGTTGACCGACTGCGACGCGGTGATCGTCCAGTCGCCCTCGGGCACGCGGTCGAACGTGACGCTCCAGTCGCCGTTCCCGTCGGCGGTGGTGACCCGGACCTGACCGTTCGACAGGCGGACGGTCACCGTGGCACCCCGCGTGGCGTGTCCGGTCACCGTGAACGAACCCGTGTCACCGGTCCCGTCGGCAGGGAACAGCTGGCCGGCCTGCGGGCTGGTGATGGTCACGTCGTCGGGCTGTGCGACGACCACCCGGACGGTGCTCGTCACCGGGTCGGAGGTCCGGCCGCCGACGGTCTCGGTGACCGACACCGTGTGCGTCCCCGGCGGGACGGGACCGACGGTCGCGGTCCACGAGCCGTCGTCGCCGGCGGTCGTCGAGACCGTCCGACCGGCGACGGACACCGTCACCGTCGCGCCGGGCTCCGCCGTGCCGCTGAACGGGATCGACGTCGTGGCCCCCGTGATCGGGATCAGTGCTCCGTCGGTCGGGCTCGTGACCCGGACCGGCGTCGCTGCGGCGACCGAGATGCCGACCTGCGGTACAGCAGTCGTGTCACCGTCGACCGTCTGCGAGGCGACGACGGTGTGCGTGCCGGTACCGACGCCGGGGACGGTCACCGCCCACGTACCGTCGTCGTCCGCCGTCGTGGTGACCGGGGTCCCTCCGTCGATCCGGACCGAGATCGCGGCGTTCGGTGCGGCGACGCCCGCGACGCGGACGTCGGTGGTGCCGCCGATGACGCGGTACGCCGTGCCGTTGACCGGCGACGTGACCACGATCGCGTCCGCCGGAGCGACCTCGATCGTCAGGTCGCGCTCGATCGGCGACGAGGTGGTGCCGTTCACGACCTGCGTGACGACGACCGTGTGGTCGCCCTCGTCGAGACCGGTGAGCTCGGTCGACCACCGGCCGTCGGGACCGACCGGGACCACGACGGGCGTGCCGCCGTCCGTCACGATGCGGACCGTGCCGCCGGCCTGCCCCTGCCCGTTGACCGGGACGGTCGCACTGGTGGCGCCGGACGGGACGGTGACCGTGTCGCCGTCGGCGGGGGTGTCCACGGTGAGCGCCGCGCCAGGAGCGATGGTGAAGGTGCTGCTGACCGGTGCGGAGGTCGAACCGTCGACGGTCTGGGTGGCGCGCACGGTGTGCTCGCCGACGCCCAGTCCCTCGAGGTCGAGCGTCCACGTGCCACCGGTCGTCGCCGTCACGGTCTCGGGGTCGCCCCCGTCGACCGAGACGCGCACGGCGGCACCGGCCTCGGCGGCGCCGTCCGCGGTGACGGTCGCGACCGAGTCGCGCTGGGCGACGCGGACCGTGGAGCCGTCGGCCGGGGTGGCGATGGTGATCGGGTCGGCGACGAGCACACGGATGCCGACCGTGACCGGGGCGGAGACGGTGTCTCCGATCCGCTGCGTCACGCTGACCGTCGGGGTCCCCGCCGGTACGTCCGGCACGGAGACGCTCCAGGCGCCGGTGCCGTCCGCCGTCGTGGACTCGCTGCGTCCGCCACCGAGGTCGACGACGACGGTCGCGCCGGGTTCGGCGGTCCCGCTGACGGCGACCGTGGTGGTCGCGCCCTCGCCGGCGACGGTGTACTCCTGGCCCGCCGTCGGCTCGGTGATCCGGACGGGTGCCCCCGCCTCGATCTCGAACGCGTTCTCGACCGGGGTGGTCGACGTCGACCCGTCGACGGTCTGCGTGACGCTGACGTCGTGCGAGCCGACGCCGAGGTCTTCGACGTCGAGGGTCCAGGCCCCGTCGTCACCGGCGGTGACCTCGACCGGGTCCCGGTCGTCGACCGTCACGGTCACGGTGGCACCCGGCTGGGCGTCGCCCGCGATCGTCACGGTGGTCGTGGCGTCGGCGTCCGCGACGGTGATCGGGTCGTCGCCGGGCTGGCGGATCGTCAGGTCGGCTGCCGCGACCACGGAGACCGGGCGTTCGACCGCGGCGCTCGTCGTCCCGTTGACCGTCTGCGTCACCGCTGCCGTCCACGAGCCGGTCGGCACGTCCTCGACGGTGGCGGACCACCGTCCGTCGTCACCGACCCGCGCGGTGGCCGAGCCACCGGCACCGAGGTCGACCGTGACGGTCGCTCCCGGTTGACCGGTCCCGCCGAACGGCAGGTCCCCGGTGGCGTCGTCGTCCGCGACCGTCACCGTGGTGGCACGGGCGGGCGTGGTGACCGTCAGCGGTGCTCCCGCCCGCACCGACACCCGGGCGGTCACCGGTGCCGAGGTCTGCCCCTGGACGACCTGCGTCGCGCGGACCGTGTGGTCACCGACCGGGACGTCCTCGAAGGTGGTCGTCCACGTGCCGTCCGTCGCGGCGGTGACGTCGACGGACTCGCCGGTCGACAGTATGACGGTGACCGTGGCTCCGGCCTGGGCGCGGCCCGCGGCGCGCACGTCGGCCGTGCCGGCCGCGTCAGCCACCGTCAGGACGTCGCCGTCCTCCGGTGCCGTCAGCGCCAGCGCGGTCGACGCACGCACCGTCACGGTCTGCTCCGGACTGGAGGCGGTGGTCCCGTCCACCGTCTGGCTCGCCGTGAGCGTCGGGGTGCCGACACCGACCTCGCCGAACGTCACCGTCCAGTCGCCGTCGCCGTCCGCGGTCGTGGCCAGCTCGTCGTCGCCGAGACGCACCGTGACCGGGGCGTCCGGCTCCGCCGTCCCCGAGACGGTCACGTCGCGTGTGGCGTCCGCGTCCGGCACCAGGAGCACGGCCCCGGTGCCCGGTGCCGTGATCTCGACCGCCTCCGCGGGCACGATCGTGACGGTCCGCGTCACCGCGTCCGAGACCGCCGGGGACGAGGTCGCCCCGGGCAGCGTCTGCGTCACGGAGACCCGGTGCTCGCCGACACCGAGGTCCGGGAACGTGACCGACCAGGTGCCGTCCGCGCCGATCGTCGTCCGCTGGTCGTCCTCGCCGGCGGTGCTGGCGATCACGGCGGCACCGGGCTGCCCCGTGCCCGTGACGGCGACGTCGCGCACGACGTCGTCGCCCGCGACCCGGATCGGCGCGGTGGTGGGCGCGGTGATCGTGAGCGGGCTCGCCGCGACCACCTGGAACGTCGTCGGGATGGCCGTCGTCACGGTGCCGCCGACGCTCTGGCTCGCGTTCACCGTGTACGTGCCGGTGGGAGCGAGGCCGGTGGCGTCGACCGTCCACCGGCCGGCACCGTCCGCCGTCGTCGGGAAGGTGGTGTCCGGGCCGAGCGAGACGACGACGTCCGCGTTCGGCGCGGAGGAGCCGGAGATCGTCACCGTGGCGGTGGCGTCGTCGTCGACCACGTCGAAGCGCGACCCGACGGCCGGCGTCTCGATCGTGATCGCCGTCCCGGGTACGACCGCGAAGTCGCGGCTGACGGTCGGACCGGTCGTGCCGTTCACGGTCTGCACCGCCGTGACGGTGTGGGGGCCGACGGCGAGCTCGACCGCGTCGGTCTGCCAGTCGCCGGAAGCGTCGGCGACGAGGTCGACCGGGTCGCCGTCGTCGACCGTGACGGACACACCGGCACCCGGTTCGGCGGTGCCGCGCACCACGATGCCGGCCTGGCCGTCCGCTCCTGCCGGGACCTGTTGCGCGTCGGTCGGCGACTCGATGACGAGGGCGTCACCGGCCTCGATCGAGAAGTCCCGGTCGACCGGTGCGGAGGTCGCCCCGCCCACGGTCTGCGTGACCGCCGCGGTGTGGTCCCCGGTGTCGACGCCCGGCAGGGTGACGGTCCACGTGCCGCCGGTACCCGCGGTCGTCGTGACGGGGTCACCGTCGCCGTCGAGGACGACGGTGACGTCCGCGCCCGGCTGCGCCGTGCCCGAGACCCTGACGTCGATGGTCGAGTCGTCGGTCGCGACCGCGGTGGTGCTCCCCTGCGTCGGCGTCGACACGACGAGACCGGCACCAGCGGCGACGGTGATCGTCTGTCGGACCGCCGGCGAGGTGGTGCCGTTCACGGTCTGCGTCGCCGCGATCGTGTACCGGCCGACCGGGACGTCCTGGACCGTCGCGGTCCAGCCGCCGTCACGATCTGCGCGCGCGGTGGCGGTCAGACCGCCGCCGAGCGACACCGCGACGTCCGCGCCGGGCTGGGCGGTACCGGACAGGTCGAGGTCTGCGGTCGTGTCCGCGTCGAGGACCGTCACGGTGGCGCCGGGTGTCGGCGTGGTGATGGCGATCGGCGCACCGGCGGCCACGGTGAAGTCCGTGGTCACCGGACCGGAGGTCGTGCCGTCGACCGTCTGCCGGGCGGTGGCGGTGCGGTCACCGACCGGGACGCCCTGGAAGGTCGCTTCCCAGTGACCGTCGCCGTCCGCCGTCACCGTCGCGGTGAAGGAGCCACCGATGCCCACCGTGACCTGCGCGTCCGGAGCGGCGGAACCGGACACCGTCACGGGCGTGGTCGACGTGGCGTCGGCGACGGTGATGGTGCTGCCGTCCTCCGGTGCGTCGATCGTCAGCGGCGGTGCTGCGGTCACGGTGAAGTCACGCGTGACGGGGGCGCTCGTCGACGATCCGACGGTCTGCGTCACCCTCGCGGTGTGGTCACCGGCCGGGACGTCCGAGACCACCGTCGACCAGGTGCCGTCGGCGTCCGCGGTCGTCGTCGCCGTGCGTCCGTCACCGAGGTCGACGTCCACGCGGGCGCCGGGCTGCGCGGCGCCCGAGAACGGCACGTCGCGGGTGGTCCCCGCGAGCGGGAAGTCCTGGTCCGGCGTCGGCGTGTCGACGGTCAGGTCGGCGGCCGCAACGACACGGAACCCGCGCGTCACCGGGGTCGAGGTGCTGTCGCCGACGGTCTGCGTCACGCTCGCGGTCTGCGCACCCACCGGGACGCCCTGCACCGTGACGCTCCACGCGCCGGTGTCGTCCGCCGTGCCGGTCGCGGTGCGTCCGTCGCCGAGGTCGACGTCGATGCGCGCGTTCGCGGTCGCGGTGCCGGTGAGCGTCACCGGAGCGGTGGTGCCGGTCGTGGTGAAGGTCTGTCCGGCCGTCGGCGTCGTGATCGTCAGCGCCCGCTGCGCGACCACGGAGAACTGCTGCGTGGCCGTGCCCGCAGCGGTCCCGCCGACCGTCTGGGTCGCCGTGGCGGTGTACCCGCCCGTCGGGACGTTCGCGATGGTCGTCGTCCACGTGCCGTTCGCGGCGACCGTCGCGGTACCGGTCCGACCGCCGCCGAGGCTCACGGCGACGGTGGCGCCGGGCTCGCCGGCTCCGCTCACGATGATGCTCCGGGTCGACGTGGCCGTCGGCACGCTGAACACCTGGTCGGCGGTCGGAGCGGTGATGGTGGGGGCGACGAACGCCGTCGCGCGGACCGTCGAGGTCGCCAGGTCCACGGTCGCGACGCTCGCGCCCGGCAGGACCGAGAGACGGAGGGCGTGCACGCTCCGCGACCCGGGGTCGTACCCGCGTCGGTCCCGGAAGCCGGTGGTGGTGTCCTGCGCGTTCACGGTCAGGTCGATCACCTGGCGGAGGAGCAGCACGACCGGGGACAGGGCGGTCGCGACGGCCGTCGTCGTGGTCGTCAGGGTGGTGCCGAGGGCGGTCAGGGCGGTGCCGCCGACGATGGGGCGCACCAGGGCCTGCGCCGCCGGGACCACGATCGAGTTGACCGCGGGGGCGAGCAGCGTGCTGAGGACGGTGAGTCCGAGCGGGCCGCTCGTGGCGGTCACCGTGGCGTTCGCGGCGGCCGTCCCGGCGAGCGCTCCGAGGGTGGTGTCGGCGCGGAGCCCCAGTGCGGTGAGCGGTGCGCCGGCGGCGCTGAGGTTGGCGGAGACGGTGATCGCGACCGCCGTCGAGTTGATCGTGTTGACGACCGCGGTCCGCAGCGCCGTGGGCAGCTGCGTCCCGAGGATCGTCGTGATGCTCTGGTTGATGGTGTTGACCGCGGCGGTGGTGAGCACCGGGGTGTTCGCGGGCTGCCCGTTCAACGCCGTGATCTTGTCGAGGTCCACGACGATCGAGCCGGTCGCCGGGGTGATCGTCACCGCGCCGTCGGTGATCGGCTGTCGCAGGACCTGCTCGAGCGTCCCGTCGAGGTTCAGGTTGACGCTCGCGTTCACCGTGGTCCCGCTCACGGACACCAGCCCGAGCGCCGCGGTCCGCAGCAGCCGCTGGAGCTCCGCGGTGAGCGCCGTGGTCGTCCCGGAGAGGGCGCCGTTCGCACCGAGGGTCGAGTTCACGGACGTCGACACGGTCCGGAGGTCGGTGCGGAGCGACGTGCTCAGCCCGGCGACCGCCGGGCTCGTGAGGTTCAGGTTCGCTCCAGCGATGCGGTAGTCGCTGGAGGTCGTCACCGTCGACCCGCGCGTGGCCGACAGCCGCGAGGCGAGTGCGCCGACCTGCAGCTGCGCGTCCGAGAGCACCGACGTGTCGGCCCCCACCCGCGAGAACAGCGGGTCGAGGTCGAGCGTCGCCCCGCGGGTCGCGGTCCCGGTCCCGGTCCCGGTCCCGACGCCGATCGCGCCGTCGTCCGTCAGCAGACCGGACGACGCGGTCGCACCGGTCGCCGACGTCGTGGCGTACTGACCGTCCACGCCGAGGGTGAGGATCCCGTTCGACCCGAGCAGGTCGATGCCGTTGCCGAGTCGCAGCCCGACGGCGTTCAGCGCCGTCACGTCGAGCGGTTGGTCGGTGGTGCCACCACCGGTGGTGACACCGCGTGCCGAGTACGCGCCGCCGAGCTGTGCGATGTCGTCCACGTCGACGATGCCCGAGCCGCTGAGCAGGACGCCCTCGGCTTCGGCCACGTCGGTCTGGGCGGCCGCGGCCGGTTGGATCGCCACGGTGGCGGCGACCAGCGCCGTCACCGTGGCGACGACGCCGCCGCGCAGGAGGAGACGCCGGTCGTCGGAGGCTCGTCGTCGAGCTCCGCCGCCAGCGGCGATGATCCGTCGTGTCCAGTCGTGCGCTGTCGCGGGTACGCGGGTACCCCGAAGCGACGCGTGCCTGCGCATGCGTGTCTCTTTTCCTGGCGGGCGTACCCACCACCTGATCCGGAACTCCCCCGCTGGTGAGGCGGTGGAGGTGTTCCCCCCCTGCTGGTGAGGCGGAGGAGGTGTTCCCCTCCGCTGGTGGGGCGGAGGAGGTGTTCCCCTCCGCTGGTGGGGCGGAGGAGGTGCAGGAACCCTGGTTGGGAGTTCCTGGAGGTGATCTTTACACACGATCAGGTGCTTGTCCGCAAGCACGGGTGAAAAAGTCCCCGGGGACGAAGAAGACTCCTCACGCACCCGCCAGAGCCCGGTTACCCTTGCTGCGTTTCCGCCCTGGGGGAGTTGGCCTGGATGGCGTCACGTGAGGAGCCGCCGAGAAGTCTACCGGACGCCACCGGCGATAGTGGACACATGAAGATCGCCATCGCCGGAGGACACGGCCAGATCGCCCTGCTCCTCGTCCGCCTGATCACCGACGCCGGTCACGACGCCGTCGCCATCGTCCGCAACCCCGCGCACGTCACCGACGTGGAGCAGCAGGGCGGGCGCGCGCTGGTCGCGGACCTCGAGCAGCTCGACGACGACGAGCTCGCCCTCCGCCTGCGCGGCGTCGACGCGGTGGTCTTCGCCGCCGGCGCCGGCCCGAACAGCGGGGCGGAGCGGAAGCTGACGGTCGACCGCGACGCGGCGATCCTGCTGGCCGAGGCCGCGGAACGGGTGGGCATCGACCGCTACGTGATGATCTCGGCGATGGGTGCGGACGCGTACGACCCGGAGCGCGCGGTGGTGCCGGCCCGCAGCGAGGACGACGTCTTCCAGGTGTACCTGCGCGCGAAGGCGGAGGCGGACGCGAACCTCCGTGCCCGCAACCTGCGCTGGACGATCGTCCGGCCCGGTGGCCTGCTGGACACGCCGCCGCAGGGCACGGTGGCCGTCGGGCGCACGGTCCCGCGGGGGTCGATCCCGCGCGCGGACGTGGCCGCCGTGGTGCTGCACGCGCTCGTCGACGACTCGGCGCTTGGGGTGCAGTTCGAGGTCACGAGCGGGGACACACCGATCCCGGCAGCCCTCGCGGCGCTCGGCTGAGCGGCGTCGGGCGCTCGCCCGAGTCTCGGCTCCGCGGACACTTCCGCGGTTTCAGGACCGCGAACGTGTCCGCCCACCCGAGTCTCGGCGGGCCGCCCGAGGGCGCACAGCGCGGCGCGCGCGGCGCGCGCAGCCACGCAGCGGCGCTCCTACAGCGCGACCGCAGCCGACTGCCGGGCGATCTCGAGCTCCTCGTTCGTCGGGATCACGAGCACCGCGACACGCGACGCATCCGTGGAGATGCGCCGTGCCTCGCGGGAAGCCAGCTCGTTGCGGTCCGGATCGACCTCGATGCCGAGGTGCTCGAGCCCGGCGAGCACGCGGCGGCGCAGCAGCGCGTTGTTCTCGCCGACGCCCGCGGTGAAGACGACCGCGTCGAGCCCGCCGAGCTGCGCCGTGTAGGCGCCGACGTACCGGCGGATGCGGTGCCGGTACACGGCGAGCGCCGCCTCGGCCTCGTCGTCCCCGCCGAGCGCGGCGTCCTGCACGTCGCGCATGTCCCCGTTGCCGGTGAGGCCGAGCAGCCCGGACTCCTTGTTCAGCATGGTGTCGAGTTCGTCGAAGGAGAGCCCGGCCTCGCGGTGGAGGTGGATGAGCACGGCGGGGTCGAGGTCGCCGGAGCGCGTCCCCATCACGAGGCCCTCGAGCGGGGTGAGGCCCATCGACGTCTCGATGGACCGGCCACCGTCGATGGCGGCTGCGGACGCCCCGTTGCCGAGGTGCAGCACGATCGTCTTGAGCTCGCCGAGCGGTCGGTCGAGGAACACCGCCGCCTGCTCGGACACGTACTTGTGGCTCGTGCCGTGCATGCCGTAGCGGCGGACCCGGTGCTTCGCGGCGAGGTCCGCCGGGATCGCGTACGTGTAGGCGTGCGGGGGCATGGTCTGGTGGAACGCGGTGTCGAAGACGGCGACCTGCGGCACGTCGGGGAAGACCTGCTGCGCGGCGCGGATGCCCTCGAGGTTCGCGGGGTTGTGGAGCGGGGCGAGGCTGCTCAGCTCCTCGATCTCACGCTCGACGTCGTCGGTCACGACGGTGGCGCGGTCGAACGAGGTGCCACCGTGCACGACGCGGTGCCCGACGACGGCCGGCGGGTACTCGTCGAAGGACGGCCCCACCGCACCGAACGCGTCGATCATCGCCTGGAAGCCCGCAGCGTGGTCGGACACCTCGGCGGAGTCGTTCGACGAGGACTCGCCCGTGAGCGCGTTGGTGTGCTTCCACGCTCCGGACGACTCGCCGATGCGTTCCACCAGCCCGGAGGCGAGCGTGCGCTCCCCCTCGAGCTCGATGAGCTGGTACTTGAACGAACTCGAGCCGGAGTTGACGACGAGGGCTGCGGTCACGGGGCGGTCGCTTTCTGTCAGGGCCTGGAGGCGCGGTGCGGGTCGGTCGGTCAGGCCGCGTCGGACGCGGTGCCGGCCTGGATCGCGGTGATCGCGACGGTGTTCACGATGTCGCCGACGAGCGCGCCGCGGGAGAGGTCGTTGATCGGCTTGCGCAGGCCCTGCAGCACCGGGCCGATCGCCACGGCGCCGGCCGAGCGCTGCACGGCCTTGTACGTGTTGTTGCCGGTGTTGAGGTCCGGGAAGATGAAGACCGTCGCCCGACCGGCCACCGGCGAGTCCGGCATCTTCGTGCGCGCCACCGTCGGGTCGGCCGCGGCGTCGTACTGGATCGGGCCCTCGACGAGCAGGTCGGGGCGGCGCTCCCGCACGAACGCGGTGCCGGCACGGACCTTGTCGACGTCGGCGCCGGTCCCGCTGTCGCCGGTCGAGTAGCTGAGCATCGCGACGCGGGGGTCGATGCCGAACTGGGTGGCGGTCTCGGCGGACGAGATGGCGATGTCGGCGAGCTGCTCGCTCGTCGGGTCCGGGATGACGGCGCAGTCGCCGTACACGAGCACCCGGTCGGCGAGGGCCATCAGGAACACGCTCGACACGATCGAGGTGTCCGGTCGCGTCTTGATGATCTCGAAGGACGGCCGGATGGTGTGCGCGGTGGTGTGCCCCGCGCCGGAGACCATGCCGTCGGCGAGGCCGAGCTGCACCATCATCGTGCCGAAGTACGACACGTCGGTGACGGTGTCGCGGGCCATCTCGATCGACATGCCCTTGTGCGCACGGAGTCGGGTGTACTCCTCGGCGAAGCGCTCGCGCAGCTCGGGGTCGAACGGGGACACGAGCTGCGCGGCCTCGAGGTCGAGGCCGAGCTCGGTCGCGCGGGAGCGGATCGCGGCGGGGTCGCCGAGGATCGTCAGCTCGCACACCTGGCGTTGGAGCAACGTCGAGGCGGCCCGGAGGACGCGGTCGTCGTCGCCCTCGGGCAGGACGATGCGCTTGCCGTAGCCGCGCGCCCGGTCGAGCAGCCCGTGTTCGAACATCAGCGGCGTGACGACGCCCGACGGGGTGAGCTGCAGGCGGTCGCGCAGGGCGTCGGCGTCGACGTGCTGCTCGAACAGCGCGAGCGCGAGGTCGGCCTTCCGCGGGGAGTCCGCCGCGAGCCGCCCGCGGGTCTGCGTGATGCGGAGGGCGGTGTCGTAGGTGCCGAGGTCGTTCTGCGCGATCGGCAGCGAGCTCGAGAGACCCTCGAGCAGTCGGGAGATCTGCGGGGCGGTCTCGAACCCGCCGTTCAGGATCACGCCCGCCAGGCTCGGGAAGGTGTCGGACTGGTTCGCCAGCAGGGTGGCGATGAGGACGTCGCTGCGGTCCCCCGGCACGACGACGATGCCGCCCTCGATGAGCCGAGGGAGCACGTTCTCCATGCTCATGCCGGCGACGACCGTGCCGAGGGCTTCACGGTCGAGCAGCGCCTCGTCACCGCGCACGAGCGTGGCCCCGGTGGCCTGGAGCAGCGCCCGGACGGTCGGGGCGACGAGGACGCGGTCCTCGGGGATGGCCCACACGGGCAGGTCGGGGTGGTGGTCGTGGACGGCGTGCTGGACGCTCGTCACGATGGCGGCGAGGGCGTCCGGGTCGGCACGGTTGACGATGACGCCGAACACCTGGGCGTGCGCTGCCCGGAGTTCACTGGTCGTGACCTCGGCGACCTGCGCCATGTCCTCCGGTGTGCGGGGCCCGTGCTCGGCGGCGTCGCGCCCGCCGAGCACGAGGAGCACCGGCGCGCCGAGGTTCGCCGCGACCTTCGCGTTGAAGGACAGCTCCGTCGGGCTGCCCACGTCCGTGTAGTCCGACCCGAGGACCACCACGGCGTCGCACTGGCGCTCGACCTGCGCGAACCGGGTGATGATCGTCGCGAGTGCGGCGTCCGGGTCGGCGTGGACGTCGTCGTACGTCACCCCCACGGCGTCGTCGTAGGAGATGCCGACCGCGGTGTGCTGCAGCAGGAGCTCGAGCACGTAGTCCGGCTCGCTCACCGAGCGGGCGACCGGCCGGAACACGCCGACCCGTCCGACCGAGCGCGCGAGGGTCTCGAGGACACCGAGGGCGACGGTGCTCTTCCCTGTGTGTCCTTCTGCTGACGTGATGTAGATGCGGGTCGACACGCTGCCAGCGTAGCCGCGCCCTCGTCGTGCGATCTGGGAGCGGACAGCCCTGTGGACGGACGTGGTCGTGCACACCCCCGAAGACCTGTACCATTGGGTGTCGTCGTCGCGAGACGGCACCAGGAGAATTCGCCTAGTGGCCTATGGCGCACGCTTGGAAAGCGTGTTGGGTGCAAGCCCTCGGGGGTTCGAATCCCCCATTCTCCGCCAGCACACAGCAGGCCCCGGACCCCACCAGGTCCGGGGCCTGCTGCGTTCCCGGTCCCCCGTGCGGCGGACCTCCACGCCCCCCGTTCGCCATGGGCTGACCGAGAAACGCGGAACCGGGGTGGAACGGGCTGTCCCCGGTACCCGTCGGTCGCCTAGACTGCCCGGACGGACGGCCCCGGGACGGGTCGGACACGGTGCACGGAGCGGCAGGGGCGTCGCTCCCCGGGCGGGCGAACGGTGCTGCCCGGGCACCCGAAGGACGAGGAGTCCACGTGGGGGACCTGACCGCACCGGTGCGTGCTCGGCCGCGGACCACCGCCTACGACGTGGTCGTGCGACCGCGACGCTCGCTGGTGCGTTCGACCATCCTCAGCGTGGTGTTCTCCGCGGTCCCGCTCGCGGTGGCCCTGGTCTGGGTGTCGCTGCCGCTGCCCCTCTGGCCCGTGGTGTCCGCCGTCGTGATCGCCGTCGGGGTCCTCGTCGGTGTCGTCTTCGTCCGCCTCGGCACCGCGTTCATCGGCCTCGACCCGGGCTGCGTCACGGTGCGCGGCGTGGTCACCCCGAACCGTCGGATCTGCCGCGACCGGGTGCACGCCCTGGTGCTGGCGACGACGTACGGCAGCGCGGTGGAACGCACCTCGCGCGAGCTCGTCGCCCTCGACGCCGACGGCGCGCACCTGTTCCGGCTGCGCGCCGACGTGTGGGGCGACGACGGCCTCGACCGCGTGGTCGAAGCGCTCGGCGTGGGGGTCTCCGACGACGTCCGTCCGGTCTCCGCCCGCGAGTTCGCACGCCGGTACCCGGCCAGCCGCGCCTGGTACGAGCAGCGCACCGCCCACGTCGTGCTCGGCGCGGTGGCGGTCGTCGTCGTCGCCGGCCTGCTCGTCGTCGAGACGAACGGCCTCGTCGGCACCTGACCGCGCCGAGGTCAGCGCCGGCGACGCAACGTCGAGAAGATGCCGCGCACGACCTCCTTCGCGATCGTGCTGCCGACGCCCGACCCGAGCAGGTCCGCCAGCGGGTCGTCCGCCTTCCTCGACGTCCGGGTCCGCGTCGGCGTCCGCCCGGAGCGCCGCGCCTCGGCCGCCCGCTCGGCCCGTTCGAACTCGCGCTGCGCCTTCTCGTACGCCTGCTGCGCGGCGGCACGCTCCTTCGCCTCCTGCTTCGCGGCCGCGGCGGCCTCCTTCGCGGCGGCGGCCGCCGTGCGGGCGGCGTCCTGCTCCGCCTCGGCGGCGCGGGTCGCGGCCTCCTGCCGCTCGGCTGCTGCGGCGGCCGCGGCAGCGGCGACCTCCATGCGCCGCGCCAGCATCTCGTGGGCCGAGTCGGGGTCGACGCGGGCACCGTACGTCGCCAGCAAGGGTGACGCCTGCACCCGGGCGGTCATCTCGGCGGCGGGCATCGCGTCCATCGACCCCTCCGGGGCGCGGAGTCGCGTCCACGCCACCGGGGTCGGTGCGCCCTCCTCGTTCATCACGGTGACGATCGCCTCACCGGTGGCGAGCGACGTGAGGACCTCTGCCAGGTCGTAGTCGCTCGTCGGGTAGGTCGACACCGTCGCCCGGAGCGCCCTTGCGTCGTCCGGCGTGTGCGCGCGCAACTGGTGCTGGATGCGGGACCCGAGCTGCGCGAGCACGTCGTTCGGCACGTCCTTCGGGGTCTGCGTGACGAAGACGACGCCGACGCCCTTCGACCGGATGAGCCGGACCGTCCGGATGATCTGGTCCGTGAAGTCCTTCGACGCGCCGTCGAAGAGCAGGTGCGCCTCGTCGAAGAAGAACACGAGCTTCGGCTTCTCCAGGTCGCCGACCTCGGGCAGCTCGTTGAAGAGGTCCGCGAGCAGCCACATGAGGAAGGTCGAGAAGACCTCGGGCCGGTCCTGCACGCCGGGCACCTCGAGGAGGCTGACGATCCCCCGGCCGTCCTCGGCGGTCCGCAGGAACACCTGCGGGTCGATCTCGGGTTCGCCGAAGAACTGGTCCGCTCCCGCGTCGGCGAAGGTGACGAGTTCGCGGAGGATGACCCCGGCGGTCTGCTTCGACAGTCCGCCGAGCTCGGCGAGCTCCCCCTTGCCGGCGTCGCTCACCAGGAAGGTCAGGACGCTCCGCAGGTCGGACAGGTCGACGAGGGGCAGGCCGGCGCGCTCGGCGTGGTGGAAGACCAGCCCGAGCGAGGACTCCTGGGTGTCGTTCAGCCCGAGGACCTTGGACAGCAGCAGCGGCCCGAACCCGGACACGGTCGCCCGGACGGGCACCCCGGTCCCCTGCCCGCCGAGCGCGAAGAACTCCGCCTGGCTGGCGACGCCGCGCCACGTCTGCCCGATGCCGGCGGTCCGCGCGAGGAGCTTGTCACTGGGCTGCCCGGCGAGCGCGAGGCCCGACAGGTCGCCCTTGACGTCGGCGGCGAACACGGGCACGCCGTGGGCGGCGATCTGCTCCGCGAGGACCTGCAGCGTGCGGGTCTTGCCGGTACCGGTGGCCCCGGCGACGAGGCCGTGCCGGTTGAGCATGCCGAGCGGGATCCGGACCTGCACGTCGGGCAGCGCCTCGCCGTTGACGAGCGCACCGAGTTCCAACGCGCGGCCCTCGACGGCGTAGCCGTCGCGGATCGTCGCGATCGCGTCGGCACCGAGCGGTCCGACGGGAGGCGCGGTGCCGGTGGTCGGCGCCGGGACCGGTCCGGAGGTGGTCGCGTCCACGTCGACGATCGCGGGCTCCGCGTCGGGCGCGAGCGGCGCCTCCTGGCCGGACGGTGCCGGTGACCCCGCGGCCGCCGGCTCCGCGTCGGGCGTGAGGACCGTCGGTGCCGACGCCTCGAGGGCCGCGGCGAGTTCCTCGGCGCGGGCCGTGGCCTCGTCCGCCAGTCGTCGTGCCTCGTCGGCGGCCGCCCGCGCCGCCGCTGCTGCCGCTCGTGCCTGCTCCACCGGGTCACTCATGGGCCCAGCCTACGAACGGCCCCGGTGGAAGGGAACGGGCGGTCAGTGCGTGAGCGCCGGAACGGTGCGCGGACGGACGACGATCCAGAGGATCGCGATCGCGACGGTCGAGGTGCAGGCCATCACCGCGGCCATCGGGGTGGCCGTCGTGATCCCGATCCACCCGACGATGGGCGAGATGAGTCCCGCGACGCCGAAGTTCAGCGCGCCGAGCAGGGACGCGGCCGTCCCGGCTTCCTTGCCGTGGGCGGCGAGGCCGATCACCTGGACGAGCGGGAACGAGAACCCGCACGCCGCGATGAAGAACCACAGCGGGACGAGCACGCCGACGAGGCCCGCCCCGAGCTGGTCGAGCACCATGATGGCGACCGCGGCGAGGAACAGGGTCGCGGTCGAGCAGGCGAGGATCCACTGCGGACCGACCCGCTGCGCCAGCCGCGCCGAGACCTGCACGCCGATGACGACGCCGACGGAGTTCACCGCGAACAGCAGGCCGTACTGCTGGGCGTCGAGGCCGTACAGCCCCTGGAACAGGAACGGCGACGCGCTGAGGTACGAGAACAACCCGCTGAACACCATCGCTCCGATGAGCGCGACGCCCACGAAGATGCGGTCCGAGAAGAGCGCCTTGTACCGCTGCCCCATGGTGGAGTGGCCGGCCTCGCGGCGGCGTGCCGGCGGGAGCGTCTCGACGATGAGGAGGACGGCGGCGAGCACGACCGCGGCGCCGTAGCAGGCGAGGAACACGAAGACGCCGTGCCAGCTGACGAAGCGGAGCATCTGCGACCCGATGAGCGGCGCCAGGATCGGCGCCAGCCCGTTCACCATCGCCAGGCGGGAGAGCATGCGGACGAGCGGCTTCCCGCCGAACAGGTCGCGGACCGTCGCCATCGCCACGACACCGCCCGCGGACGCCCCCATGCCCTGCAGGACGCGGAAGAGTGCGAGGACCTCGACGTTCGGCGCGAGCGCGGCGCCGACCGATGCGGCCACGTGCACCGAGGTGGCGATGATGAGCGGCAGTCGGCGGCCCACCTTGTCGCTCCACGGGCCGACGAGCAGCTGCCCGATCGCGAAGCCGAGCGTCGTCGCCGTCAGGGTGAGCTGAACGGCCCCGTCCGTGATGCCGAACTGGTCCTTGATCGACGGGAACGCCGGCAGGTACAGGTCGATGGTGAACGGCCCGAGCGCGGTGAGCGCGCCCAGGACGAAGACGTAGACGAGTCGCTGCCGGCGGGAGAGCGAGTCTCCCGGGTGCAGGACGACCCGGAGCGAACCGGTGGTGGCGGGCGCGGTCACGAGCAGGGGTCCTTCGACGATGAGGGGAACGGTGGGGGTGATCGCGGGATGGTCGAATCGAATCGATTCGCCCGCGGAACCATCCTACGGGTGGAGTGAGCGCTCTCGGGGCCTTCGGATCGGGATCCGCGCGTGTTCCCGCGTCGCGCGGACGGTCCGGGAGCGGGCCATGCGGTACCGTCGGACTGCTCGGGAGACCGGGCACGAACGGATCAGAAGGGGGAAGGCGTCATGGTGGATGCCCGGATCCTGCACACGACCGCCGCGCTCAGCGAGGCGATCATGCGACTCGCCGCGGACCGTCCCGTCTCGCGGATCACCGTCGCCGACGTCACCCGGGCGGCCGGGATCAACCGGGCGACGTTCTACTCGCACGCGGTCTCCCCCGGCTCGCTGCTGGCCGACGTGCTCACACCCGAGCTCGACCGCATCCGCGAGGACGACGCAGCGGCGCGTCGGGCCGCCGTCGAACGCGGTGCCGGTGCGGATGAACTCGCCGCGATCACCCGGCGCGGCATCAACGCCGTCGTCGAGCACGTGGTCGCGCACCGCGACATCTACGCGAAGGCGCTCCCCGACCCGGAGGACGCCTCGCTCCACCGCCTGCTCGTCGCGCACTTCACGGTCTCGAGCGAGCAGCACATCCGGTCCCTCGACCCCGACGACCGTCCGGAGCTCCTCGACGACGTCGCCGCCGGGTTCGTGGCGCAGGGCTTCGTGGGGGCGATCGGGGCCTGGCTGACCGGCCCTCGCCGGTCCCGCAAGGCGCTGGTGGACACGATCGTGCTGTCGTTCCCGTCCTGGTGGCGCTGAGTCCTCAGGGCTGAGCCGTCAGCGGCGCTGGGTCGCCAGCGGCGCTGAGCGGTCAGCGGCGCGGCGACGCGCGCGCGGAGACGACGGGAGGCGCGGTGCCAGCCGGCACCGCGCCTCCCGTCCTCTGCGGACCCGCGCCGCTACCGGCGCGCCACCTGCGTCATGCCGGTGAAGGACACCGCGCCGAGACCGGTCACGTCGTCGTACCCCTTGGCGGTGGTGAGCGACGTGTCGTGGTCGAGCGTGACGAGGTAGTCCTTGCCGGACGTCGCGCTGGTGTACGCCAGCGCGATCGGCGACGACGGCGGACGGACGTCGCTGAACGCCGTCGGCGCGACGCGGTCCACCGCGTAGAGCGTCGGGTTCGCGAAGCCGAGCCGCGTGTGCGTCGACTGCTGGACGAGGGCGGACATCGCCGCGGTCAGCGGCGACGCGAGGGACGTGCCACCGTACGTCTCGTTCTCGAACGCACCGACCGCCAGGGTGGTGTCGTCCGTGATCGGCCGGATGCCGATCGAGAACCCGGTGTACGGGTCGGCGAGCGCCGCGAGGTCCGGCGAGACGCGCTTGCCGCCGGCGAGCGATGCGGGGACGACGCCCTTCTGGTACGCGGGCTGGTCGAACAGCGTGCTCCGACCGCCGCCGGCGCCACCGGCCACGATGCCGCCCGGCAGCGGGGTCGAGTAGACGTTGCCGCGGTCGCTGCTGACGATCTGGTCGAGGACGTCGCCCCACCCGGTCTCGAAGGTCTTCCGACCGGTCTTGCCGATGCCGAGGCTCGTCCCGCCGACCGAGGTCACCCACGGGCTGGAGGCGGGGAAGTCCGGCTGCGCGCTGCCGAGGGCGGCCGACTCGTCGCCGTTGTCACCGCTCGAGAAGTACAGGCCGATGCCCTCGCCCGCAGCCTGGATGTGCAGGTTCTCCTGGCCGCGGATGGTCGCGAGCGGGACGTTCTCGCCGACGTTGCCGTAGCTGTTGCTGACGAGGTTCGCGAGACCCTGGTCGAGGATCTTCGACATCGCGACGTCGAGGCCGCCACCGCAGTTGGTGCCGCCGACGTAGAGGATCTTCGCGGCCGGAGCCACCGCGTGCACGGACTGCACGTCGAGCGTCTCCTCGCCCTGCCACCCGCTGGGCTGCTGGCAGAGCGCCTGGTCGGTGAACTGCGCCGGCGACGGGATCCGCTGCGAGAACGTGGCACTCGTCAGACCGGGCTCGCCGTTCTGCGCCGAGTAGCTGTTCGTGTCGTGGAGGATCGACGGCGAGGCGTAGGCGTCGATGATCGCGACGGTCTGCCCCTGGCCCTGGACGCCCTTCGCGGCGAGGCCGTCGACGCCGTAGGCCGAGCGGATCTGCTTCGGCACGTACCCGCACGCGAAGGTGTGCACGCTGGTCTTCCCGTACGCGGCCGGGACGGTCGCGGTGTGCTCGCCGTCGTAGTGGGAGCACTTCGCCTGGATGCCGGTCGGGGCCGTGGCCTGCTGGCGGAGCGACCGGGTCGGGGTCGACGACGCGGGGGTCTCGCCCTGCTGGACGAGTTCCGGGTGGGTGAGGAGACGGCCCTGGTCGACCGTGACACCGCTGACCAGCCCGGCCACGGCGGCCGGGAGGCTCGGCGCGGACGACGGGGCGACGAGGGTCCGACCGGCGTGCCGGTAGGCGTGCAGCGAGGTGCCGAGCACCGAGTCGACGACCGAGGCCGGTCCGCGGAACACCACGAACTCGTGGCTCGCCGGCACGGCGGTGATCGTGAGCCCCTGCGCCCGCAGGAACCCGGTCACCTGGTCCGCGTCGGCCTTCGTCGGCGCGTACTTCGCGATCCAGGCCGAGGGGCTCAGCGGCTTGCGGTAGCGGGCGTTGCCCGGGGTGGAGACGGCGGTCGCGAGGGCCTCGGCGCCGCGCTGGTCCTGCAGGGGCAGGTAGACCTCGCCCTCGACGTCGGTGGTCGCGGCGACCGTGCCGGCGTCGTTCGCGCTCGTCGCCCAGGACGGCGTCGAGTCGGGCAGTGCGTGGCGGGTCGCCGCGTCGGCCGGTCCGGCGGCGAAGAGCACCGCACCGATCGTGCACGCGGCGGTGGTGAGCGCGATCGCGGCGGTGCGCTGACGGCCGCTGGCAGGGGTGGAGGGTCTGGGGGTCGGTGGGCGTCGTTGCACTTCGGGTCCTCTCGACGTGGAGCCCTGCGCGGTCGCGGGTCGCTGACGCGGTCCGTTCCCAGCGGTTTCGTGGGCTGCGGTGAGGTGACTGTAATGAGTGGCGAGACGCGTCGGACAGTCGGTGGTTCCACCGACGAACCATGTCACCCGTCCGGGGGGCGAAGCTGTCGCTCCGCTCAGCCGGCGATCCCCGTGGTTCCACGGTTCCGGCCGGCCGTGCTGGGTCCCCGCCCTGAACTCGGGGACGGGGCTTGCGCCCGGTGTGTCACCGGGTCGTGGGCTTCTCGCCGCGTTGCAGTGACTCGACGACGGCGACCGACCTGCCGACCAGTGCGGCGTCGGAGTCGGTGCCCTGCACGCGGTAGTCGGCGGACACCCCGTCACCGCCCGTGCCCGACGCCGGCAGCGGGTCGCCGAGCGCGACGACGACCGCACCGGCGTCGTGCGCGACCTGGAGCTCGCCGCTGAGCGCGGACGGGTCCGCAGCCTCGACGAGGAGCACCTTCGCCCCGGCACGGACGAGCGCGCGGAGCGCGGCGCGCTGGTCCCCCGCCGGGTCCGCGGCGCCCGCCACGCGCACGTCGGGGTCGAACCCTGCCGCGGACAGGTCACGCTCGAACCGGTCCGGCAGGGCGACGCCGCCGGACGAGGGCCCGGGTGTCGCCGCGGCGGACACCAGCACCACCCCGACCACGGCGTGCTGGTCGAACCCGCCGTCGGAACTCGTCAGGTCCGAGCTCTGCACCGGCGTGGGCGCGACGGACGTCGTGCCCTGGCACCCGGTCAGCACCAGCATCGAGCACACCGCCACGACGGCGGCCACGGAGCGCAGCACGAGGAGTCCTCCAACGGTCGACCGGTCTGTCACGCTACCCGCTCGCTCCGCTCGACGACGGCCCGCGGACGCCGCGCGTCGACCGCGGGCCGGCCGGCAGCGCGGCGGACGCCGCGGACGGCACCGGACCGAGGCGCCGGACGGCCGCGACCGCGAGGCTGCCGATGACGAGCATCGCGGCGAAGACGAGCGTGAACGACAGGGTGCCCTCGGCACCACCGGCTCCGGTGAACAGCAGCCC
Source organism: Curtobacterium sp. L1-20 (assembly GCF_048755855.1). GTDB lineage: Bacteria > Actinomycetota > Actinomycetes > Actinomycetales > Microbacteriaceae > Curtobacterium. The sequence continues at coordinate 3,097,757 of NZ_CP151473.1, forward strand.
GGTGACGGCGAGCCCGACCACGCTCCCCGAGGCGTCCGCGATCGTCAACGCCGAGCTCGCGAACCCGTCGTCGCCCTCGCCGGAGAACCGCAGCGTGAGCATCGAGGTGCGCGGGTAGATCGCACCCATGCCCGCGCCGCCCACGAACCAGCCCACGACGAGGAGCCACCAGGGCAACCCGAACGAGGCGACCGCCAGCGCGGCGACCAGGCTGACCAGCACGAGCGCGAGGCCGACGCCGAAGGTCCGCTGCGCGCTGAGGCGGTCCTCGCCGAGGCGGCCGTGCACCCACGACGCCCCCGCCCAGCTCAGCGCCGCCACGGTCAGGGCGAGCCCGGCGGCCGAGGCGGACAGCCCGTCCTCCGCCTGCAGCAGGAAGGGCACGTACGCCTCGCTGCCGAAGAACGACGCCGCGACGAGCCCGCGGAGCAGGATCACCGACGGCAGCCCGGGAGCGGCTCGGAAGGTGCCCGCGGGCAGCAGCGGCCTGAGGGCGGACCAGGTCCCCGCCAGCCCGATCACGACCGCGACGACGCGGGCCCAGGTACCGAGGTCCGGTGCGACGTTGAGCAGCAGGACGGCGACCGCGGCGGCGACCGACCACCCGATCCGGGCGCGCTGCCACGGCGGGCGCAGGGACGCCTCGGGCGGGTGCAGCCGCGACAGGGTGGGGACGAGCAGTCCGAAGGCGCCGACCGCGATGACGAGCGCGCCGGCGAACACCCAGTGCCAGTCCCACACGTCGGTCACGATGCCCGCGAGCGCCGGTCCGATGAGCGCCGGCACCACCCAGGCCGCCGCGAACCCCGCGAAGACCGGCGCGTGCAGCTCGGCCGGGAAGATGCGCGCGACGAGCACGTAGAGGACGACGTCGATGGCCCCCGCACCGAAGCCCTCGACCAGGCGACCGGCGAGGAACACCTCGATGGTCGGAGCCAGCATCACGACCGCCGTCCCGACCGCGAACAGGCCGGCCGACACCCACGCGACGACCCGGCCGCCGGCACGGTCGGCCCAGTTGCCCGCGAGCACCATCCCCGGCACGCCGGCGGCGAGGGGCGCGGCGAACGCGAGGGCGTAGAGGGTCTCGCCGTCGAGGTCGCGGCTGATCTCCGGCATGACGGTGGTCATCGCCAGGTTCTGGAAGGCAGCGACGGCCACGATCGCCACCATGCCGACGGTGGCCAGGGCGTACGGTCCGCTGAACAGACTCGTCCTGGTCGCCGCGGTGCTCACCCGTTCATCGTAGGGCCGGCCCACGACGGACGGGAGGCGCGGGGCGGACCCGCCACGCGCCTCCCGTCCGACCGTCGGTCAGCGCTGCAGCGCCTGCTGCAGGTCCGCGACGAGGTCGCCGGCGTCCTCGATGCCCACCGACAGGCGCACGATGTTCTCGGGGACCGCGAGCTCCGTGCCCTTCACCGACGCGTGCGTCATCTCCGACGGGTAGCCGATCAGCGACTCGACGCCGCCGAGGGACTCGGCGAGGGTGAACAGCTCGGTCGACTCCGCGAACGACCGCGCGGCGGCCGCGCCTCCGGACAGCGCCACCGAGAGCATCCCGCCGAAGCCGCGCATCTGCCGGGCCGCGACGTCGTGCCCGGGGTGGTCGGCGAGTCCCGGGTAGTAGACGCGCTCGACGCCGGCGGCACCGACGAGGGACTCGGCCACGGTCTGGGCGTTCTGCGAGTGCCGCTCCATGCGGACGGCCAGCGTCTTGATCCCGCGGGTGGTCAGGAACGCGTCGAACGGCGAGGAGATCGCCCCGGCGCCGAACTGCAGGAACTGCACCTTCGCCGCGAGCTCCTCGTCGGCGAGCACCACCGCGCCGCCGACCACGTCGGAGTGCCCGCCGAGGTACTTCGTCGCCGAGTAGACGACCACGTCGGCGCCGAGCGACAGCGGCTGCTGCAGGTACGGCGACGCGAACGTGTTGTCCACGACGACCGTGGCGCCGGCCTCGTGCCCGACGGCGGCGAGCGCGGCGATGTCGGCGATCTTCATGAGCGGGTTCGTCGGCGTCTCCACCCACAGCAGGGTCTGCGCCGGCGCGCCCTCGAGGGCCGCACGCACGCGGTCGACGTCGCTCATGTCGACGACGACGAGCTCGACGCCCCACGGGACGTGCAGGCGGTTCACCAGGCGGTGCGTGCCGCCGTAGACGTCGTTGCCCATCACGACCCGTCCCCCCGGAGCGAGCGCGGCACGGAGCAGGGCGTCCTCCGCGGCGAGCCCCGAGGCGAACGAGTAGGCCGCGACGCCGCCGTCCAGGTCGGCGAGCAGCGTCTGCAGCCCGTCGCGCGTCGGGTTGCCGGAGCGGGAGTACTCGTAGCCGTTGCGCATGCCGCCGACGCCGTCCTGCACGTAGGTGGAGGTCACGTGGATCGGCGGGATGACGGCGCCGGTCGGCCCGTCGGGCTCCTGGCCGGCGTGGATGGCGCGGGTGCTGAACTCGGTCATGCGGGTGGTGTTCCTCGATCGGGTCGGACGGGAGGCGCGGATCGCGTCGGGCACGCGCGTCGCGTCGTCCCCGTGGTCGCGATCACTCGGACAGGTAGGTGAGCAGGTCGTGCCGGGTGAGCACCGTGACGGGCTTGCCGTCGTCGACGACCAGGAGCGCGTCCGCTGCCTCGAGCGCACGGCGCACCGCCGACACGGACTCACCGACGCCGATGAGCGGCAGCGGGTCGCCGACGAACCCGCTGACGGCGTCGGACATGCCGGCGGCGCCGGTGAAGACCTGCTCGAGCAGCGCCTTCTCCTCCAGGGCACCGACGACCTCGCCGATGACGACGGGCGGTTCGGCGCTGAGCACCGGCATCTGCGAGACGCCGTACTTCGTCATGATGTCGACGACGTCGCGGACCGTGTCGGCGGGGTGCGCGTGCACCAGGTCCGGCAGCCGGCCGTCCTTGCCCGCGATGAGTGAACCGACCGTCCGCTCCTCGTCGGTCTCGGCGAAGCCGTAGGAGCGCATCCACCGGTCGTTGAAGATCTTGCCGAGGTACCCGCGGCCGCCGTCCGGCAGGAGCACCACGACGACGTCGTCCTCGGTCAGGTCGCGGGCCGCGCGCAGTGCGGCGACGACCGCCATGCCGCTCGAACCCCCGACGAGCAGCCCTTCCTCGCGGGCCAGCCGCCGGGTCATGGCGAACGAGTCGGCGTCGGACACGGCGATGATCTCGTCCGGGACGCCGGCGTCGTACGCGCTCGGCCAGAAGTCCTCGCCGACGCCCTCGACCAGGTACGGCCGACCGGTCCCGCCGGAGTACACGGAGCCCTCGGGGTCGGCGCCCACGATGCGGACGCGACCTGCCGACGCCTCCTTCAGGAACCGACCGGTGCCCGAGATCGTGCCGCCGGTGCCGACACCCGCGACGAAGTGGGTGATCCGCTCCTCGGTGTCACGCCAGATCTCCGGACCGGTGGTCTCGTAGTGGCTGCGCGGGCCGTTCGGGTTCGCGTACTGGTTCGGCTTGTACGCACCGGGGATCTCGCGGACGAGGCGGTCGGACACCGAGTAGTACGACTCGGGGTGCTCGGGCGGCACCGCGGTCGGGGTGACGACGATCTCGGCGCCGTAGGCGGTGAGGACGTTCCGCTTGTCCTCGCCGACCTTGTCGGGCAGGACGAAGACGCACCGGTACCCGCGCTGCTGCGCGACGAGCGCGAGGCCGACGCCCGTGTTGCCCGAGGTCGGTTCGACGATCGTGCCGCCGGGGCGCAGGTCGCCGGAGGCCTCGGCCGCATCGATGATCCTCGTGGCGATGCGGTCCTTCGATGACCCACCCGGGTTGAGGTACTCGACCTTGACGAGCACGGTGGCCCGCACCCCCTCGGTCACCCGGTTGAGCTTGACGAGCGGGGTGTCGCCGACGAGGTCGATCACGGAGTTCGCGTAACGCACCCGTCGATCCTAGGCGGCGGACACGGTCGTGCGCTGGGATGCGTCGTCCGCGGACATCGCCGTCGCGCCGTCCGCCCGGTCAGCTGCCGATCGCATCGGCCGGGTCGTTCTGCTGGCGGTGCAGCAACGCGTACGTGCCGTCGAGGGCGAGCAGTTCCTCGTGACTGCCCTGCTCGACGATCCGGCCGTGGTCGAGCACGAAGACGACGTCGGCGTCGCGGACGGTCGACAGCCGGTGCGCGATCGAGATCGTCGTCCGTCCGGCGGCCGCGTTGTCGAGCGCCGTCTGCACCACCCGCTCCGAGATGGAGTCGAGCGCGCTCGTCGCCTCGTCGAGGACGAGCACCGGCGGGTCCTTCAGCAGCACGCGGGCGATCGCGATGCGTTGCTTCTCGCCGCCGGACAGGCGGTACCCGCGCTCTCCCACGACCGTGTCGTAGCCGTCCGGGAAGGACGCGATGGTCTCGTGGATGTTCGCCGCGCGTGCGGCCTGCTCGAGTTCGGCGTCCGTGGCGTCCGGCTTCGCGTAGCGCAGGTTGTCGCCGATCGTGGCGTGGAACAGGTAGGTCTCCTGCGAGACGATGCCGATGTGCCGCATGAGGTCGTCGTGCGCGATGTCGCGGACGTCCTGCCCGGCGAACCGGACGGACCCGGAGGTCGCCTCGTACAGCCGCGGCACCAGGTACGACACGGTGGTCTTGCCCGCCCCCGACGGGCCGACGAACGCCGCGAACTGCCCCGGCTGGAGCTCGAACGAGACACCGCGGAGCGTCGGCTTGTCCGCTTCGCCGTCCGGGTAGGTGAACGTGACGTCCTCGAAGGCCACGTGCCCGACGCGCGACTCGTCGACGGGCGCCGCGGTCGGCGAGTCCGTGATGGCGGGCTCGAGGTCCATGTACTCGAAGATCCGGGCGAACAACGCGCCGGAGGTCTGCAGGTCGAGCACGACGCGGAGGAGCCCGACGGTGGGGAACAGCAGCCGCGACTGCACCGTCGTGAACGCGACGATCGTGCCGGCGGTGATCGGGACGTCGCCGATGATCAGGAACGCGGCGACGACGTAGATGATCGCGGGGATGATCGACAGGAAGATCTGCACGATCGCGAAGAACCACTGGCCGGACATCTGCTGGCGGACCTGCAGCTGGATCTGGTTCCGGTTCTCGGCGCCGTAGCGCTGGGTCTCGCTGTGCTGCTGGTTGAAGCTCTTGGCGAGCAGGATGCCGGAGACGCTCAGTGCCTCCTGGGTGATGGCGGTCATGTCGGAGAGCGACTCCTGCGTCTGCCCGGCGATCCGTGCCCGGACCTGCCCGACCCGACGCTGCGCGATCACCAGCAGGGGCAACAGCACCACCGCGACGAGGGTCATCTGCCAGCTGAGCAGCAGCATGGCGACGACGGCGGCGATGACCGTCACCGTGTTGCCGAGCACCGACGAGATCGTGTTGTTGAGGACGCTGGCCACACCGCCGACGTCGTTCTGCAGGCGCGACTGGATCACACCGGTCTTCGTGCGGGTGAAGAAGGCGAGCTCCATGCGCTGCAGGTGGCCGAACAGCCGCATGCGCATCGAGCCCATCACCTTGTTGCCGACCGTGGCGGTGAGGTAGGTCTGCCACACGCCCACGCCCGCGCTGGCGATCCACAGCGCGACCATGCCCCCGACGAGCTCGTACAGCACCGGCAGGTCGGGGCCCCGGCCGTCCTTCGGGAAGAGCCCCTCGTCGAACGCCTTCTGGGTGAGCAGCGGCGGGATGACCGAGATCGCCGCGCCGACGAGGACGAGCGCGACCGTCAGCACGATCGCGGTGCGGTGCGGGACGAACAGCCCGGCGATGCGCTTCAGCAGGTCGGGGACCTGCGGGGCGGCGGCGTTGGCGGCCTTCTGCGCAGCGAAGTCACCGCTCGAGATGCGGCCGCCGCCGTGCCCGCCGCGCATCCCGCCGCCCATGCTCATGGTGCAAACCTAACCCCGGCGTGGGACACCGACGGACCCCCGGTCATTTGACCCCGTTCAGGGGGCGTGCCACCATTTCCCGTTCCCCTTCCCCGCACCACTCGAGGTCCCATGACGTCCGCGCCCACCCGCCCCACGTCCCTCCGCAGCCAGCTCGCGCGGCGCAAGCCGATCGAGCAGCTGCAGGCCGAGGCGTCGGCTGGGGTGGACGGTGAGCCGCTGCGCCGGTCCCTCGGCGTCTGGCACCTGACGATGATCAGCGTCGGCGCGACCCTCGGCACCGGCATCCTGGTGGTGCTGGGCACGGCCGTGCCGCTCGCCGGGCCCGCGGTGTGGATCTCGTTCGTCGTGGCCGGGGTCGCCGCGCTGCTCTCGGCGCTGTCCTACGCCGAGATGGCCGGTGCGGTGCCGACGTCGGGATCGAGCTACTCCTACACGTACGCCACGATGGGCGAGGGCATCGCCTGGGTGTGCGGCTGGTGCCTCGTGCTCGAGTACGCCGTGTCGGTGGCCGCCGTCGCGGTCGGAGCGAGCGAGTACGTGGACGAGACCCTCCGCGTCTTCGGGCTGCACCTGCCCGCCGCGCTGTCGGCTCCTCCCGGTGACGGCGGCGTGGTCAACCTGCCGGCCGCGGTCCTGGTGCTCCTCGCCACCGCCGTTCTGCTGCCCGGCGCCCGCGAGAGCGCGTGGGTGAACACCGTCATGGTGATCGTGAAGATCGCCCTGCTGGTCTTCTTCGTCGTCGTCGCGTTCTCGGCGTTCCAGGCGCAGAACTTCGAGCCGCTCGCGCCGATGGGCGCCGCGGGGGTCACCGCCGCGGCCTCGCGCCTGTTCTTCTCGTACATCGGGTTCGACGCCGCCTCCACCGCCGGCGAGGAGGCGAAGGACCCCCGCCGCGACCTCCCCCGCGCGATCATCGGCTCGATCGCGCTCATCACCGCGCTGTACATCCTCGTGGCGGTCGCCGCGATCGGTGCGCGTTCGTGGACGTCGTTCTCGTCGTCCGAGGCGTCGCTCGTCCGGATCGTGGTCGACGTGACGGGGCAGCCGGTCGTCGCGCTCGTGTTCTCCGTCGGCGCCGTCGTCGCGATCGCAAGCGTCGTGCTCACCGTGCTCTACGGCCAGACCCGGATCCTCCTCACGATGGCGCGCGACGGCCTCGTCCCGAAGGTCTTCGGCAAGGTGTCGCGCCGGACCGGCACCCCGATCGCGAACACCCTCATCATCGGACTCGTCGTCACCGTCGTGGCCGCGCTCGTGCCGCTCGGCGAACTCGCCGACGCGACGAGCATCGGCACGCTGGTGGCGTTCGCCCTCGTCAACGTGTCGGTCATCGTGCTCCGCCGCTCGCAGCCCGGGCTCGAGCGCTCGTACCGCGTGCCGCTGTTCCCCGTCGTGCCGATCCTCGGCGCGCTGTGCTGCGTCCTGCTCGCGGTGTTCCTCGGCGTCGGCACGTGGATCGCGTTCGGCGTCTGGATGGTCGCCGGCGCGGCGCTCTACCTGGCCTACGGCCGCCGCCACAGCACGCTGCGCTGACCCGCGCGGGGCGCGCGCCCCCGCCCCGAGACTCGGCCCCGCGGACAGTTTCGCGGCCGCGCAGCCACGAAACTGTCCGCGAGCGCGAGTCTCGCTGTTCCCACACAACGCACTGCCGAGGCTCGTGCGTCCACAGTGCGCCTCGGTGCCGCCGGGCGACGTCGCGGAGCACACGAGCATGTGCGGATGCAGTACCGCCGCACCCGCCCGCCGCTCCTCCGCGCTCCCGACACCGATCCGTCTGCCGGCAGGCGTCTCCGTCGTCTGCACGCGGCAGGGAAGGCGGTCCGACTCAGGGCCGGCGTCTACATCGACGCGGGCCTCTGGGCGGGACTGGACCCGGGCGACCGCCACCTCGTCCGTGCATGGGCGATCGCTCCCGACGTCGCGCTGACGGCTGCCTTCTCCCACGTCACAGCGGCGCTCATCCATGGTTGGGCGCTCCTCGGCGGCATCACGGATCGAGTCCACGTCGTCGACGGCTCCCTCCACGGTGTCGAACACCGCTCCGGCGTCGTCCGGCACGGCGCGGGCGGAGGCTCCTGCGGGATCGCGGCCGTGCGGTTCGACGGAGTAGCGGTGACGGACCACCTCACGACCGCGGTGCAGCTCGCTCTCACGTCGGAGCCGCACGTCGCCGCGGTCGCGATCGACTCCGCGATCCGGGCGGGACACCTCGAGGTCGGTCGCTTCGAGGCAGCACTCCCCGTCGGGCCGGCGCGCGGGTCACGACGAGCACGATCGGTGGTCGCTGCGCTCGACCCACTGCACGAGTCGGTCGGCGAATCGTTCACCGCCATCCGGATGGTCGAGTGCGGCATCACCACGATCGAGGCACAACACGAGTTCCGCGCGCCGGAGCACGTCGACCGAGTCGACTTCTGGCTGCCCGAACTCGGCGTCGTCGTCGAGTTCGACGGGAAGCAGAAGTACAGCGACCCTGCAATGCTCGGTCACCGGTCGCCGCCGGAAGCGCTGTGGCAGGAGAAGGTCCGGGAGGATCGGCTCCGACGCCGGCCCGAGGTCAGGACCGTCGTCCGGCCGACCTGGTGGCACCTCGTCGAGCTCGACCGCTTCCGAGCGCTCTTCCGGTCGCACGGCGTGATCCTGTGACGCGCCGAGACTCGGCTCCGCGGACACTTTCGTGACCAAACGCCCGCGAAACTGTCCGCCCAGCCGAGTCTCGGGCCCGCGGGCCCGCGGCCCCCGCCCCCGCACACGACGAAGGCCGCCGCCCCCGGAGGGGCAGCGGCCTTCGCGCAGTGGTGCGTGGGTTACGCGACCTCGACCGTGGCGCCGGCGGCCTCGAGGGCCTCCTTCGCCTTGTCGGCTGCTTCCTTGTTGACGCCCTCGAGCACCTTGGCGTCGGGGGTCTCGACGAGCGCCTTGGCCTCGCCGAGGCCGAGCGACGTGAGGCCACGGACCTCCTTGATGACCTGGATCTTCTTGTCACCGGCCGACTTGAGCACGACGTCGAACTCGGTCTTCTCCTCGACCTCCTCGGCGGGGGCAGCAGCGCCACCGACCGCGGCAGCGGCGACGGGGGCAGCAGCGGTGACCTCGAAGACCTCTTCGAACTTCTTCACGAAGTCCGAGAGCTCGATGAGCGTGAGCTCCTTGAAGGCCTCGATGAGCTCGTCCTGCGAAAGCTTCGCCATGATTTTCTCCTACTACTAGCTAGTACGTGTGGTTGATGAACGCGTGCCTGATCAGGCCGCGGACTCCTGCTTCTCGCGGAGGGCGTCCACGGTGCGGACGGCCTGCGAGAGGGGTGCCTGGAACAGGTACGCAGCACCGAACAGCGAGGCCTTGAAGGCGCCGGCGAGCTTGCCGAGCAGGACTTCACGGGACTCGAGGTCGGCGAGCTTGTCCACCTCGGTCGCGGAGAGCGGGTTACCGTCGAAGTAACCACCCTTCACCACGAGCTCGGGGTTCGCCTTGGCGAATGCACGCAGCGACTTCGCGACGGCGACGGTGTCACCGTGGACGAAGGCGAGAGCGGACGGACCGGCGAGCTCGTCGTCGAACGACGAGATGCCGGCGTTGTTCGCCGCGATCTTGGTCAGCGTGTTCTTCACCACGGCGTACGTGGCGTGCTCACGGATCGAGTTGCGGAGCTCCTTGAGCTGCGCGACCGTGAGACCGCGGTACTCGGTGAGCAGAACGGCGTTCGAGCTACGGAAGGACTCCGTGAGCTCGGCGACCGCAGCTTCCTTGTTCGCCATGGTTCTCCTTGGGGGGTCTTGCCGGCAGCCCCAGGTCCACGAACGAAAAAAGCTCCGGCGCAGAGGCTCGGAGCTGCTTCCACCAGGAGGCGGGAGTGGTTCGGAACACCTGCGCGGGATGCCTCTCCGGGAGAGGACCTTCGGTCCGTGTGCGAGCACACGAACATCCGGCGGTCTTTGGCTTCGAGAACTGTACCAGATCCGACGGACCGCACCAAGTGCCGGTCGGGAGGCGCGGTGCGGGCCCGCCCCGCGCCTCCCGACCGTCAGTCCGAGGGGGACGCTGTCGGGGTCGCCGACCACTCGTCGGTCGCGCCCGGCGGGGGCGAGGCGACCGCCGAGCCGGCGGCCGCAGGACCGGCGGGCGCAGCCGCACCGGCGGGCGCAGCCGCACCGGCCGGCGCCGCGCCGACGGACGCAGGACCGGCAGGCGCAGCCGCACCGGCGGGCGCAGCGCCGGTGGACGGTGCACCGGCCGGTTCCGCCGGCAGGTGCACCGTGAACACGGTGTCCCCGGGCTCGCTGCGCACCTCGACGCTCCCGCCGTGCGCCTGCACGACCGCGTCCACGATCGCGAGCCCGAGGCCTGTCGAGCCCGCGGTCCGGGAGCGCGAGCTGTCGGCGCGGGCGAACCGTTCGAACAGCTTCGGCAGGAACTCCGGGTCGATCCCCTGACCGGTGTCGCGCACGGTGATGTCCACGCCCGTCCCGTCGCCGGACGGCGCGAGCCCGACCGTGATCCGCGTGCCGTCCGGCGTGTGCGTCCTCGCGTTCGTGACGAGGTTCACGATGACCTGGTGCAGGCGCGCGGCGTCCCCCACGACGACGACCGGCGTCTCGGGGACGTCGACCTCGATCGGGTGGTCGGGCGACGCGGCGTGGGCGTCGTTGACGGCGTCGAACACGAGCCCCGTCAGGTCGACCTCGTCGAACTGGATCTCGCGGCCCTCGTCGAGTCGGGCGAGGAGCAGCAGGTCCTCGACCATCGACGTCATCCGGATCGCCTCGGACTCGATCCGGCCCATGGCGTAGACGACGTCCTGCGGCAGGTCGCCGCCCATCCGCCGGGTGAGCTCCGCGTAGCCGCGCACCGACGCGAGCGGGGTCCGGAGCTCGTGCGACGCATCGGCGACGAACTGTCGGACCTTCTGCTCCGATCGCTCCCGGGCACGCATGGCGCCGGCGATGTGCCCGAGCATCCGGTTGAAGGCGCTGCCGACCCGGCCGACCTCGGTGCGTGGGTCGGTGTCCGGTACGCGGACGTCCTGCAGCGCGTCGCTCCGTTCGAGCGGCATCCGGGCGACGGTGGAGGCGGTCTCGGCGACGCGTTCGAGTGGCCGCAGGGAGCGCCGGACGACGACGGCCGCGACGATCGACGCCGCGACCAGGGCGGCCGCGACCACGAGGATCACGACGACGAGCAGCGACCGGACGCTGTCGTACACGGGCGACATCGGCAGGCCGACGACGAGGACGGCGTTGCCGAGCACCGGGTTGACGACCTGCACCGCGGCGACGCGGTACTTGCCGAGGGAGTCGCCCAGGTCGATGGTCGCGGGGTCCACCCCGACCCGCACCTGCCCGAGCCGGTCGAGTTGCGAGGCGGTGAGCCGGAGCTGCGAGCTGTTGTCCGTGAGGACGAAGCCACCGGGACCCCCGCCCGAGAAGTAGTACGCCGTGAGGGTCCCCGCCGCCTGGCCGAGCGGCTGCAGTGCGGCGTCGTCCGGCCGCTGACCGTCGGGGTCCTGCTGCCCCTCCCCGAACTTCGTGCTGACGCGGTTCGTCGCCTTCGAGAGCTGCCCGTCGATCGCACCCGTCTGGATGGTCGCGAGCGCGATGATGCTGCCCGCGCCGATGACCGCGCTGACGGCGACGACGAGGGCGACGATGCTCAGGACGAGCCGGCGCCGGAGGGTCACGAGGTGGGCTTGATGACGTACCCGACGCCGCGCACCGTGTGGATCATCGGGGTCTCGCCGGCGTCGATCTTCTTGCGCAGGTAGGAGATGTAGATCTCGACGACGCTGGACTTGCCGCCGAAGTCGTACGACCACACACGGTCGAGGATCTGCGCCTTCGACAGCACACGACGGGGGTTGCGCATGAGGAAGCGCAGGAGTTCGAACTCGGTGGCGGTCAGCTCGATCGGCCGTCCGGCACGCGAGACCTCGTACGACTCCTCGTCGAGCAGCAGGTCGCCCACGACGATGCGTGAGTCGCCCGCCTCGGAGATCGAGATCTGCGAGCGACGGATGAGCCCGCGGAGCCGCGCCACGACCTCCTCGAGCGAGAACGGCTTCGTGACGTAGTCGTCGCCGCCGGCGGTGAGCCCGGTGACGCGGTCCTCGACGGAGTCCTTCGCGGTGAGGAACAGCACCGGGGTGTCGTCGTTGTTCTGCCGGAGGCGGCCGAGGACCTGCAGACCGTCGAGGTCCGGCATCATCACGTCGAGCACCATCGCGTCCGGCTTCCACTCACGGGCCGTGGCCAGGGCGTCCTGACCGCCGTTGGCGCTCTTCACGTCCCAGCCCTCGTACCGGAGCGCCATGGACAACAGGTCGGTGAGGCTGGCTTCGTCGTCGACGACGAGGATGCGCAACGGGGTTCCGTCGGCACGGGTGAGGCGCGGGGCTGCTGCGGGCTGGGAGATGGTCACCTCTCCGAGTATCGAGGAGTTCCTATGAGGCGTCTGTGGAGCAGCCCTCGGCGCCCTGTGGGTTGCCGAGGGCGCGCACGGCCGATCCTCCGTAGGTTCGAGTCATGCTCCGTGCGTCTGCCTGGCCGTCCTCCGCCCACCGCGTCGACGGCACCCGCATCGAGGAGCAGGCCGGGAGGCACGGCTCGTCCCCGTCGGACCGGCTCGCCTTCGCCCGGTGGGTCACGTCCACCGGACCGGTGCTGTCGGCCGGGAACGCCGGCGCCGCCTTCGCGACGCTCGCGGCCGTCGCCGCGGCGGACGTGGCGACCGCCCGCACGGTCGAGCCGCACCTCGACGCACTCGGCATCCTCGAGCAGGCCGGCGTGCCCGCGCCCGACGACTCCACGTGGGGCGTGTTCGCGGCCGAGGGACCGGGGCTGCGGCTCACGGCCTCCCCCGCTCCGGACGGACCCGACGGAGCGGTCGTCCTGGACGGCACGAAGCCGTGGTGCTCCCTGGCCTCCACGCTCTCGCACGCGCTCGTCACGGCGCACGTCGGCGAGGACCGGCAGCTCGTCGCCGTCGACCTCCGGCAGCCCGGCGTGACCGTGCACGACGAGGCCTGGGTGGCCCGCGGCATGCCGGACGTGCCGAGCGGCCCGGTCGACTTCCACGGCGTCCGCGCCGAACCCGTCGGCGCTCCCGGTTGGTACCTCCGCCGACCGGGGTTCGCGTGGGGCGGCATCGGCGTGGCCGCGTGCTGGTGGGGCGGCGCCGTCGGACTCGCCCGCGTGCTGCGGTCACTCGCGTCGACACGGCCGGAGTCCGAGCTGCTGCAGGCCGCGCTCGGCGCCACCGTCGCCGACCTCGCCGACGCCGAGGACGCCCTCGCGGACGCCGCTGCGCGGATCGACGCCGCCGACCCCGAGGACGGCACCGACTGGTCCCTGCTCGCCGGGCTCGTCCGCTCCCGCGTCCGCCGCGCGGTCGACGCGGTGCGCTCCCGCGTCGTCGCGACCGTCGGACCCGGTCCGCTGACGAGCGACCCGGCGGTCGCCGCACGCGTCGCCGACCTCGAGCTCTACGTCCTGCAGGACCACGGCGAACGGGACCTCGCACGGATCGGCCGGAAGGTCCTGACCACGGACGGCGGTGTCGCGTGGTGAGCTTCGACCACCGCGAGCCGGGCACGGACCCCGCCGCCTGGGTGCGCTCCACCGCCGACCTCGAGACCGACCCGACGACCCTGGACGGCGTCACGTCGGTGGTCGTCGTCGCGCCGCACCCGGACGACGAGACCCTCGGCGCCGGCGCCCTCCTCGCGACGGCCGCCGACGCCGGCCTGCCCGCGCACGTGCTGCTCGTCACCCGCGGCGAGGGCTCGCACCCGGACTCCCCCACCACGACCCCGGAGCGGCTCCGGGCCGTCCGCGACGACGAGTTCCGCACCGCGCTCCGGATCCTGCACCCGGCGGCGAGCGCCACCGTCCTCGACGTGCCCGACGGCGGGCTCCGCGAGCACCCCGACGTGCTCCGTGACGCCCTGACGGCGCACCTGGCCGCGACTACCGGCCGGGTCCTCGTCGTGGCGCCCTGGCGCGGGGACGGTCACCGCGACCACCGCATCGCCGGGGAGGTCGCGGAGGAGGTCGTCGCCCGGTCGGACGCGGCGGAGCTGCTCGCCTACCCGATCTGGGCCTGGCACTGGGACGACCCGCAGGACTCCGCGATGCCGTGGGACCGCGCCCGTGCACTGCCGGTGTCCGCTGCCGTGCTCGAACGGAAGCGGAGCGCCCTCGCCGCCTACGTGTCCCAGACCGAACCCCTCTCGCCGGCTCCCGGCGACGAGGCGATCGTCGACGACCGACACGCCGCCCACCACCTCGGCCCCATCGAGTGGTCCTTCGCCGTGGACACGTCGGCGTCCCGCTCCCGGGAGTCCTTCGACGCGCACTACGAACGGAAGCCCGAGGGGTGGGACTTCGACGGCTCCTGGTACGAGCGGCGGAAGCGTGCCGTGACCCTGGCGGCGCTCCCCCGCGAGCGGTACCGGTCGGCGCTCGAACTCGGCTGCGCGACGGGCGTGCTGACGGCAGCGCTCACCGAGCGGGCCGACGCCGTGCTCGGGACGGACATCTCCGCAGCGCCCCTCGAGCGTGCGCGCCACCGAGCCCCCGCCGCGCGGTTCGTGCAGGCCGCCCTGCCGTCCGAGTGGCCGAGCGGACGGTGGGACCTCGTGGTCATGTCGGAGGTCGGGTACTACCTGTCGCCCGTCGACCTCGACGCGACCATCGACGCCGTGCTCGCCAGCCTCGACGACGACGGCGTCCTGGTCGCCTGCCACTGGCGCCACCCGGACGACGAGGCGGTGTCGAGCGGTGACGCCGTGGACGCCCGGCTGGCCGAGCGCTGGCCCCGGCCCGCCCTGGTCCGCCACGTGGAACCGGACTTCGTGCTGAGCGTCCTGCCCGGACCCGGCGTGGTCTCGGTCGCAGCGGTCGAGGGACTCACCCCGTGACCCTGCCGGAACGCATCGACGTCGTCGTCCCCGCACACGACGAGGAGGACGGCATCGCCGGGTGCCTCGGGGCCCTCGCGGACGCGGCCGGGCTGCTGGCGCGCTCGCACCCCGACGTGACCGTCGCGGTCACCGTGGTGCTCGACGGGTGCACCGACCGCACGGCCGCCCGCCTGCACGCCGCCGCGGCCGCCGAACCGCTCTGGCGGACCGTCCCGCTCGACGTCGTCGAGACCGACCGGCTCGGCGTCGGGCGTGCCCGCGCGGTGGGGACGACGCGCGCGCTCGCGTCCGGTCCGGCGCCGGCCGACCGGTGGCTCGGTCACACGGACGCCGACTCCCGCGTCGACCCCGGGTGGCTCGTCCAGCAGGTCGCGGCGCACGTCGACGGGGCGCACCTGCTCGTCGGGGCCGTCGTGCCGGACCCGGACGACCTCGACCCCGCGGTGCTCGCGCGGTGGCGTCGGGCACACCCTCCGGGGTCGACGCTCGGGCACGTGCACGGCGCGAACCTCGGCATCCGTGCCGACGTGTCCGTGGCGCTCGGCGGCTTCGACCCGGTGCCCGAGCACGAGGACGTCCGGCTGGTGGAGCGTGCCCGGGCGCTCGGGTACGACGTCCGCGCGACGACCGACCTCCCCGTCGTGACGAGCGGTCGGTTCGACGGGCGCACGCCGGGCGGGTACGCCGAGCACCTCCGCATCACCTACGGCGACGCCTCCTGAGGTCCTCATAGGAACCTCATCGGAGCCGTGAGCACCGCTGAGAAGCGGGCTCCCTAGGTTCTCCTCCGTCGGCCCCGCCGTGCGCTCCGCACGGCCGGTGACCCCAGCCGGCCACCACGGAGGAGAAGCATGTTCCTGACCTACCTCAGGCGCGAACTCACGAACCGCACGAAGCAGACCGTCATCATCGCGATCGGCATGGCGCTGGCCATCGCCCTCGTGGTCATCGTGTCCTCGATCGCCGGTGGCGTCCGGGCCGCGCAGGCGAGCGTGCTGCAGTCCGTGTACGGCGTCGGGACCGACATCACCGTCACGAAGACCGAGACCCCGACGGGCTCGAGCACCGGGCGCCCGAGCTTCGACTTCGGCAGCCAGGGCAGCGGCAGCGGTTCGACCGACCTGTCGCAGTCCCGGCTCGCCGTCACGCGCGGATCGAGCACGCTCAGCGCCGCCGATGTGCGGACCGTCACGAGCACGGACGGGGTGAAGGCGGCCACCGGCGTCCTGACGCTCGAGAACAACACGTTCTCCGGTCAGGTCCAGCAGCAGTCGGGCAGCAGCAGCTCGAGCGACAGCTCGACGCAGCAGGGTCCGCCGAGTGGTGGGACCACGGGTGGAGGCGGCTTCGGCGGCGGCTCGTTCAGCGTCGACGCGTTCACCGTCACCGGCATCCCCGTCTCGGGTGCCGCCGTCGGACCGCTCACCAGCACCGAGCTCACGAAGGGGCGCACCTTCACCGCGGCGGACGCTGGGAAGGACGTCGTCGTGCTGGACTCGGCCTACGCGAAGAGCGAGTCGAAGGCCGTCGGCGACACCCTCTCGATCGGCGGGAAGGACTTCACCGTGATCGGCATCGTCGCGTCCACCGGTTCGTCGTCGACCACCGGTTCGAACACCTACGTCCCGCTCGACACCGCGCAGGCCCTCGCCGACCTCGACGGGAAGGTCACCTCGGTCTACGTCTCCGCCTCGTCGTCCGCCGACGTCGGCACGATCAAGTCAGCGCTGCAGGCACGGCTCACGAGCGCCACGGTCTCCACCGAGGCTGACCTCGCCTCGAGCGTCTCCGGTTCCCTGAGCACCGCGTCGACCCTCGTCTCGAACCTCGGCACGTGGCTGTCGATCGTCGTCCTCGCCGCGGCGTTCCTCATCGCCGTCCTGTTCACGATCTCCGGCGTGACGCGACGGACGCGCGAGTTCGGCACGCTCAAGGCGATCGGCTGGTCGAACGGCCGGATCACGCGACAGGTCGCCGGCGAGTCCCTGGTGCAGGGTGTCATCGGCGGAGTGGTCGGCGCGGTCGTCGGCCTCGTCGGCATCCTCGTCGTCAACCTCATCGCACCGACGGTCTCCGCGAGCGCCTCGTCCTCGTCCCGCACCGGACCCGGCTCGGGCGGCGGCGTGCCCGGTGGCGCAGCGACGGCCGCGGCCGGCGGCACCACCGGCGGCGCGCCGGCCGGCGGCTTCGGCGGCGGCTCCGGCTCCGCGAACACGACCGACGTCGTCCTGCACGCCCCGGTCACCGTCGAGGTGATCCTGCTCGCCGTCGGCCTCGCGATCCTCGGCGGACTCATCGCCGGGGCACTCGGCGGGTGGCGCGCGAGCCGACTCCGCCCGGCCGAGGCCCTCCGGAGCGTGGCGTGATGACCCGCCCGACCGCAGGCCCCGGGGCCCACCACGCCACCGGCCCGACCGCCGACCCCGGCACGACCCCCACCACCGAACCGACGCGACCAGAAGGAGTTCCGGTGACCACCACCGCGACCGCCACCGCCGCCGGGGACGCGACCCGCGCCTCCGGTCCGATGTACCGGCTGACGAACGTCAGCAAGACCTACCGGCAGAAGAACCGCACCGTCACCGCCCTGACGAACGTCGACCTGACCATCCCCCGCGGGCAACTGGTGGCGATCCAGGGCCCGACAGGCGGCGGGAAGTCGACGCTCCTGCAGATGCTCGGGGCCCTGGACCGTCCGAGTGCAGGATCGGTCATGCTCGGCGACCGGGACGTGGCCGCACTCGGCGACCGGGCGCTCACCGACCTGCGCGCGACCGAGATCGGCTTCGTCTTCCAGGGCTTCAACCTCATCCCGACGCTCACGGCGCTCGAGAACGTCGAGACCGCGTTCGCCGGGTCCGGGGCGAACCGCACGCGGGCCGAGGTCCGGACGCGGGCGACCGCTGCCCTGCAGGAGGTCGGACTCGGCGAGCGGCTCGACCACCTGCCGGCCGAGCTCTCCGGCGGGCAGCAGCAGCGGGTCGCGATCGCCCGGGCGCTGGTGAAGGACCCGAGCGTGCTCCTCGCGGACGAGCCGACGGGAGCGCTCGACGAGGTGACCCGCGACGAGATCACGGGACTCATCGAGAAGCAGTGGCGGGAGCGCGGACTGACCGTGGTGATCGTCACGCACGACTCGTGGGTGGCGAAGCGCGCGGAGCGCCGCCTGCACATCAAGCAGGGGCAGGTGCGCGAGGCCTAGCGGCCGACCGCTGGCGGGTGGCCGGCGGCGGGCAGCGGGTCGGGCTCGGGCTCGGGCGGCGGGCCGGGTCTCGGGCGGGCGGACGAGCCCCTCGCCGGCCAGCCGGCCCGCCAGCCCGCCAGCCCGTCGGCCCGCCAGCCCCTCGGCCCGTCGGCCCGTCGGCTCAGGCCGACCGCACCGGGTAGTCGCAGTACGCGAACCACGACGAGTCTGGTGCCCACGGCGGCACGTTGACGGTCCCCTGCCCGCCGTCGAGCGTCACGAGGGTCTCCGGCGCGACGGCGATGCGCGCTCCACGGACCATTGCCCCCGGCAGCAGCCGGAGCTCCACGCGGTGGTCGGCGGGGTGCCCCTGCACGCCGGGCTCGTACGACAGGTACAGCAGGTCGGAACCGTCCGGCGACAGGTGCGGGAACCAGTTCACCCGGTCGTCGTTCGTGATCCGCACCGGTTCGGCGTGACCGGGCCAGACGGTCGCGATCTGCGCGGTGCCGGGCGTGAAGCGCTCGGTGTTGAAGAGCCAGGTGCCGCCGACGGGCGTGATCGTGCACCCGTCGTCCGGGTGCTCGTCGCGGGTGAGGAACGTCGGCGCACCGGTCGCCGGGTCGACGCTCGCGACGTCGGTCGTCCACACGCCGTCCTCGGAGCGCTCCCCCACGATCGCCGCCAGCGCGCTGCCGTCCGGCGCGATGCCGTGCAGGTAGAACTTCCGGACGACCGGCAGCGCCGAGGCGGCGTCGGTGAGGCGTTCCGCGGGGCCGCCGTCGGGCAGCGGGACGCGGTACAGGTCCCCGTCGCGGGCGCTCACGACGACCGAGGCCCCGGACGGGTCGAGCACGTGGTCGTTGTTGATCTCGTCGACCCCGTCCATCGGCACCGGGACCAGCGCGGACTCGTCGAGGACGGTGTCGCTGCCCGGCGCCGGCAGCTGCAGCGTCCAGAGGTCGCCGTTCCCGTTCAGCACGAGGGTGTGGTCGTCGAGGACGTTCGGGGCCTCGACCAGGACGGTGTCCGACGCGAACACGAGCCGGCTCGACCGGGTCTCGACGTCGTACACGTGCACGCGGCTGGTCTGGCCGGGCAGCAGCTGCCGCCCTCGTGTCTCGCTCATGGTGTCCATCCTGTCGGGTCGGGGGTCGGGCGCGGTCAGGCCGGACGGCGGGGTCTCGTCGGGCGGCGGGGTCGGACGGCGCGGTCGCCCGACGAACGCGAAAGCGACAGATCCCCGCCGGACGGTGGCGGGCATCTGTCGCTTTCGCGGTACGAACCGGTACGGACCCGTACGGACGGGTACGAACCGGTCCGGACGGGTCCGGTCAGGTCAGCGCGGGTGCGCCTACTTCACCGCACCGGCGGTCAGGCCGGCCACGAACTGCCGCTGCACGATGAGGAACGCCGCGACCACGGGGATCGACACCACGAGGGACGCCGCCATGACCTGGTTCCAGTACACGTTCGTCTGCGTCGAGTACTGCTGCAGACCGACCGCCAGGGTCGACCCGAGGCCGTTCGTCATGACCGAGGCGAAGAGGACCTCGCCCCAGGCGGTCATGAACGAGTAGATGCCGACCGCGACCAGGCCCGGACGGGCCGAGGGCAGGATCACGCGGAACAGGGCACCCATCGGACCGGAACCGTCGACCATCGCGGCCTCGTCGAGCTCGCGCGGGATGGTCTCGAAGTAGCCCGCGAGCATCCAGATCGAGAACGGCAGCGTGAACGTCAGGTAGGTGATGATCAGGCCGAGCCACGACCCGACGAGCTGGATGCCGAGCGCGTTCCCGAGGTTCGTGAAGATGAGGAACAGCGGGAGCAGGAACAGCACGCCGGGGAACATCTGGGTGGAGAGCACCGCGGTGGTGAAAGTGCTCTTGCCCTTGAAGTTCCAGCGCGAGACACCGTAGGCGGCGAAGGTCGCGATGATCAGCGAGAACACCGTCGCGACCGTGCAGACCACGAGCGAGTTGATGAAGTACCGGCCGAGCGGCACCGTCGACCACATGTCGATGAACGGCTGGAAGGTGATGTTCGACGGGATCCACGTGAAGTTGTCCTGCACGTCCCCGAGGGGCTTGATGGCCGTCGTGATCATCACGTAGAGCGGCACGACCGTGAACAGCGTCAGGACGACCAGGGTGATGATCTTGAAGGACTTGGCGCCAGTTGTCTCACGCACGGACGGACCTCCGGTTGGTCACGGCGAGGTAAATGCCGGTGACGACGAGCAGGAAGAGCAGGAGCAGGACGCTCATCGCGGCACCGGAACCGAAGTTCCAGGTGATGAACGACGCGTTGTAGATGTGGAAGCTCAGCAGGTCCGCGGCGGGCGGCTGCGCGGTCGACCCGAACAGCACGAACGGCGTGTTGAAGTCGTTGAACGTCCAGAGGAACATCACGAGCACGAGCGTCACGTTGACCGGGCGGACCATCGGCAGTGTGATCGAGCGCCACTGCCGGAACGGCTTCGCGCCGTCGACGGAGGCGGCCTCGTACACGTCGTTCGGCACGGACTGCAGACCGGCCATGAGCATGAGGAACGCGAACGGCCAGGTCTTCCAGATGGCGACCACGACGACCGCGACGAAGGCGTTGTTGCCGATGAGCCAGAACGGGGCGTTGCCGCCGAACAGGTGCAGCTGGTCCACGAGCAGGTGGTTCAGCGCGCCGGTGTCACGCTGGAACATGAACTTCCATGTGATCACGCCGGCGTACATCGGCAGCGCGTAGGGCACCAGGAACAGCGTGCGGAAGAGCCCGCGGCCGGCGAACGGCTTCTGCAGCGCGACCGCCGCGGCCATGCCGAAGCTCCACGACAGCCCGACCACGAGCACCGTGAAGGCGCAGGTGATCAGGAACGAGTTGAGGACGCCCTTGCCGATCGCCTGGTCGAAGTCGACCACGACGGAGTAGTTCCCGAACCCGGCGAAGGGAGCTGCGCCCCAGTTCGCGATGAAGTACTTGGTGAGCTGGATGAACGAGATCCAGATGCCGACGAGCATCGGCACGATGTGGATGAGCAGCTCGAAGAGGATCGCCGGCGCGACGAGCGCGTAGGGCAGCCAGTGGCGCTTCGGCTTCCGACCCGGCTGCGGGCCCGACAGGGTCGGCGCCTTCGTGTGGGTCAGGTCGATGCGCTCGGAGTCGGGCAGGACCGAGGTGGACATGGGTGGTGGCCTTTCGGCAGGAGGAGGATCGGGGCTTCGCGCCCGTGACCGGAGCAGCGGTCTGGAGGCGCGGCATGCGTGAGCCGATGCGCTCACCCCCGGCGCGGGGCCGGGTGCGGGAGGTGGAGGCCCGGGGCGCGTCCTGCGGACGCGCCCCGGGCCTCCAGGCTGGATCAGCCGTTCGCCTGGGACACCTGGTCCTGGGCGGTCTGGAGCGCGCTCTTGATGTCGGCCTCCGACACCTTCGAACCCGTCGCGATCTTGGCGAACATGTCGTTCATCGCCTTGCCGACCGTGGACTCGAACTGGTCCTCGGCGGGCACCAGCGGGAGCGGCTTCGCCTTGTTGTTGTAGATGTCGAGGAACGTCTTCGTCTGCTCGTCGGTGACCGAGTCAGCAGCGGAGGCGAGCACCGGCAGGGCCGAGTACGGCTTGTCGAGCGTGGCCTGCGTGTCCTGGCTCGTCATGTACTTGACGAACTTCAGCGCGCCGTCCTTGTTCTTCGTGTTCTTGAAGACCGACAGGTTGATGCCGGCCGGGAAGCTGGCGATCTGCTTCGCGCCGGTCGGTGCGGGCAGGGCCACGACGCCGAACTCGTCCGCCTTCATCCCGAGGGACTCGATCGTCGCGTTGGCGTTGTTCTGGTTGAGGATGAACGCGGCCTTCTTCTTGGCGAAGTCCGTGGTCGACTGCGTCGCGTTGTCGTACTGCGCGTTCGACGGGTTCGCGACCTTGGCGTCCTGCATCAGGTCGAGGTAGCGCTTGATGCCCTCGACGTTCGCCTTCGACGTGAAGGTCGGCTTGCCGTCCTTGTCGAACCACTCGCCACCGTTCTGCGCCGAGTTGATGAACGCGAAGTGCGCGTTCTCGGTGTACGAACCACCGGCGAGGCTGAACCCGTAGGTCGAACCGGTCGTCAGCTTCTTGGCGTCGTCGACCAGGTCCTCCCAGTTCGTCGGCGGGGTGATGCCGGCGTCGGAGAGCATCTTCTTGTTGTAGTACAGGCCGTAGGCGAGGCCGTAGAGCGGGACGCTCGTGACGGTCTTGCCGGGCGCACCACCCGTGGACAGCGCGACCTTGCCGAACTTGTCGGACCCGCCGATCGCCTTCATCTCCGAGGAGCCGAACTCCTGGAAGGCGCCGGTGGCCTGGAGCGACGTCGCCCAGGTGTTGCCGATGTTGACGACGTCCGGGCCCTGGCCCGAGGTGACGGCGGTCTGGATCTTGTTCTGCAGGTCGTTCCAGCCGATGACCTGGAGGTTGACCTTGATCCCGGTCTCCTTGGTGAACTTCTTGAGGACGGGGGTCAGCACCTCCTTGTCGTTCTGGAGCGACGTGCCCTGGTTGGAGGCCCAGTAGGTCAGCGTCTTGGAGTCGCCGGACGAACCGGATCCTCCGGCGGAGCAGGCGGTGAGGCCGGTCACGGTCAGTGCCGCGGCCGCGGTGATGGCCAGTGCGCGGATCGCAGTGCGCATGACTCTCTCTTTCTCGTCGTTGAGATGGTGCAGGTGGTGGATCGGTACTGGTGTCGGGTGCTGCTGTGTGGTGCGGCGCACCCTGCCCGTCAGGACAGGGTGGACGCCGCGGGGTCCCAGCCCTCGGGGAGGGTCGGGGAGGGTGCGACGGTGCTCTCCACGAGCACCGCCTCACCACGCTCGGCGGCCTCGGCGATGGAGACCATCACGTCGAGGACGTGGAAGGCGAGGGCACCGGGGACCCGGTTCTCCTCACCCGCGCGCAGGGACCGGGCGAGGTCGACCACGCCGGTGCCGCGCGAGTAGGTGGACCCCACGGCGGGGATCGTCTCGGGCTCCTCGGCGCCGAGCGCGTAGAGCTCGGTGTCGCCGTCGAAGTTGTTCGGGTCGGGGAACACGACCGTGCCGGTCTCGCCCGCGATCTCGACGAAGCCGGTGCGCCCCCGGTCGGACTCGAACGAGAAGACGCTCTGCGCGCTGCCGCCGTCCTCGAACTCGATGAGCGCGGAGTGGTTCGTCGGCACCTCCACCGGGAACTCGGTGCCCGCCTTGGGGCCGGAACCGATCGTGCGGGTGGCACGCGCCTTCGACGCCGTGGCGGTGACCTTCTTCACCGGGCCGAAGGCCTGCACGAGGGTCGTGATGTAGTACGGGCCGATGTCGAACAGCGGGCCCGCGCCGTACGCGAAGAGGAACTCGGGGCTCGGGTGCCACGACTCCGGGCCGGGGCTCTGGAAGAGCGTCAGCCCGTTGAGCGGCGTGCCGATGCGGCCGTCGCGGATGGTGCGGAGCGCGGTCTGCAGGCCGGCGCCGAGGAACGTGTCCGGGGCGACGCTGACCGTCTTGCCGGCGGCACGGGCGGCGTCGCGGAGCTGTGCCGCACTCGAGCGGTCGAGCGCGTAGGGCTTCTCGCCCCAGACGTGCTTGCCGGCGGCGAGGGCCTGCAGGGCGACCTCGACGTGGGCGGCGGGGATGGTGAGGTTGACGACGATCTCGATGTCGTCGTCCGCCAGGAGCTCCTCGACGGTGCCCGAACCGGCGACGCCCCACTTCTCGGCCTGGGCGGCGGCGCGCTCGAGGTCGATGTCGGCGATGAACCGGACCGTCACGTCCGGGAAGACCGTGAGGTTCGACAGGTACTGGTCCGAGATGACCCCGGCGCCGATCACGCCGACGCCGACGGGGCCGGTGCGGCGGGTGTCGGCAGTGCCGTCCTGCTTGGCGGTGGTGGTCGTCGTGGTGGTGTCGGTCATGCGCGGGCCCCCTCGAGGAACGTGTAGGAGTCGGTGACGGCCTGGAACACGTCGCCCTCGTGGTCGTCGAGCTCGATGACGTGCAGTGCGTCCGGAGCGGCGGCGATGATGTCGCGGATCGGCATGACGCCGTTGCCGACGGCCACCTGCTTCTTGTCGTCGTGCGAGCCGTCGCCGTCCTTCACGTGGAGGAACTGCACCTTGTCGCCGTACTTGCCGATGACGGCCACCGGGTCGTCCCCGCCGACGCGCACCCAGTAGGTGTCGAGTTCGAGGACGACGTCGTCGGACAGGGCGTCCGCGAAGACCTCGTAGGCGCTGACCCCGTCGATGCGGTTCGAGAACTCGAACGCGTGGTTGTGGTACCCGAGGGTCAGACCGTGGTCCGCCGCGCGGGGTGCGAGGGCGCTGAGCTCGCGGGCGATGGCCTCGACGTCCTCGCGCGTGGTCCAGCGGGCCTCGTCGATGTGCGGGTCGATCAGGGTCTGCGTCCCGGTCGTCGCGGTGGCGTGGAAGATGCGCTCGAGGTCCTGCTCGCCGGCGTCGAGCAGTCGGGCGTGCCCGCTCGGGGCGGCCAGGCCGGCGTCGCGGAGCGCGGCGGCGTACTCGTCGGCGCGGTCCACGTAGCCGAAGAGCTCGACGTTCGTGAAGCCGATGTCGGCGATGCGCTGCAGGGTGCCGGGCAGATCGGCACTCAGGGCGTCGCGGACCGTGTAGAGCTGGACCGAGAGCGGTTGGGTCACCAGGGTGTTCTCCTCGTCGAGATGGTGGGGGTCGACTTCGACCGAGCGTCACACTACGAGGACTTCTGTCGGCGGTCAAGCAGAAGTCCGAGGAAAGTCGACGGACTTCATTGCGTGCCGCGATCGATGTGTGCTTCACTCCCCCACATGGTCGACTTGACTCGGACGGCAGCGTCGCCTCCGGTCGGGACGAGCGAGCTCTTCCAGATCCTCCGCGACGGCGTGCCGCGCACCAGGGCAGAGCTCGCCGCACTGACAGGACTCGCACGCTCGACGATCGGCGTGCGCCTCGACGCCCTCATCGAGGTCGGACTCGTCGGGCCGGTGGACACCGCCGCCTCCACCGGAGGGCGCCCGCCGGCGCAGGTGGCGCTGATGCCCCGCGCCCGCCTCGTCGTCGCGGCCGACCTCGGCGCCTCCCACGGCCGCGTCGCGATCACCGACCTGGTCGCCGCGCCGCTCGCCACGCGCGAGGCCCGCATCGACATCGCTGCAGGCCCCGTCCCGACCCTGACGTGGCTCGTCGAGACGATCGACGCCCTCCTCGACGAGGTCGGCCGCGCCCGCGACGACGTCATCGCGATCGGGATCGGCGTGCCCGGCCCGGTCGAGTTCTCCACCGGACGCCCCGCCAACCCGCCGATCATGCCCGGGTGGGACGGCTTCGACGTCCCCGGGTGGCTGCGCGCGCACATCGCCGCGCACGTGCTGCTCGACAACGACGTCAACATCGCCGCCCTCGGCGAACGCGAGCACGGCTGGCCGGACGTCGACCACCTGCTGTTCGTGAAGGTCGCCACGGGCATCGGCTCCGGCATCGTGTCCGACGGCGACCTGCAGCGCGGGGCGCAGGGCACCGCGGGTGACATCGGGCACGTCCGGGTGTCGCGGGCCGGCGACGTCCCCTGCCACTGCGGCAACACGGGCTGCCTCGAGGCGGTCGCCTCCGGACCCGCGATCGCCCGGTCGCTCCGTGCCAAGGGGCACGACGTGCACACGAGCGCCGACGTCATCGGGCTGGTGAACCGCTCCGACCTCGACGCGATCTACGCGGTGCGCCAGGCCGGTCGCGACATCGGCGAGGTCCTCGCCACCTGCGTCTCGTTGATGAACCCGTCCGTGATCGCGCTCGGCGGCTCGATCACCCAAGCCGGGGAGCACCTGCTCGCCGGCGTCCGCGAGGTGGTGTACTCCCGGTCCATGCCGCTCGCCACCGAGCACCTCGTGATCGCACAGTCCCGCGCCGGCTCCGTCGCCGCCCTGCAGGGCGCTGCGGCGCTCGCGATCGGGTACGCCCTCTCCCCCGCCGGGGTCGACGAGCTCGTCGCCTACGCGGAGGGGCGCCAGCTCGTCTCCTGACGGGCTGGCTTCCGGTGCGCGTCCGGGTGCGTCGGGTTCCGGTGCACAGCCGGGCACGCGGGTTCCGGTGCGCAACCGGGCGCGGGGGTTCCGGTGCGCGGTCCGGTGCGTCGGTTTCGCCACGTCGGTGCGCGGGGGGACAATCGTCGGGTGACGATCGTGCAGCCGACCCTGTGGGGTGACCTCGACCCCGGGCTGGACCTCAGCCTGGAGGAACGGCCCACCCCCGGCGGCCCCGCTGCGGTCGCGCCCGGCTCGGCTCCAGGGCGTCCGGGTCACGACGCCTTCACCGCCCTGCGAGGCCACACCGAACGCATCGTCGCCCACTCGTCGGACCGGGTCGCCTGGCTGCGCGCCCGTGCGATGGGCATCACGGCGACCGACGTCGCCCGCCTCGCCTCGCTCCGCGCCGTCGACGCCGTGGTCACGGACAAGCGGTACGGCTCCCGGTTCTCCGGCAACGCGTACACCGAGCACGGCAAGGACCGCGAACCCGCCATCGCCGCCTGGGTCGCCGCGACGCACGGCATCCAGCCGTCGGCGCACCTCTTCCACGCCGCGGCCAACCGTGCCCACCTCGCCACCCCGGACGGCGTCGGCGTCGACGAGTCGTCCCGCGTGGTGCTCGCCGAGATCAAGACCACCGGCAAGGCGTGGCGGAGCATCCCGCGGCACTACCTCCGGCAGGTGTGGTGGCAGCAGTACGTCCTCGGCGCCGACCGAACGCTGTTCGTCTGGGAACGGCACGACGCCTTCGTGCCCGTCGCCGACGAACCCGAGTGCCGCTGGGTCGACCGGGACGACGACCAGATCCGCGGGCTGATCCAGCTCGCCGACCTCGTGCTCGACCGGCTGCGCGACTTCCGCGTCTAGACCTTCACCAGCCGGAGTCGACTCATCCCGACCACCAGCACACCCATCAGCGCGATGAACACGGCGATCCCGACGCAGTACAGGGCGACCACGCCGTACCCGAGGTCCGCGTTCAGGAACGGGTAGGGCACCCAGCCGTCGGTGGCACCGCGGACCAGGACGACCACGAGCCAGACGGCCGGGTACAGCAGGAACCACCAGATGTGCCGGAACAGCAGCCGGGCCCGGTCGGAGAACAGCAGCCAGTCCAGCACCGCGTACACCGGCATGACCTTGTGCAGGATGTCGTTCGACCACTGCACGGACGTCTGCACGTCGACACTGACCAGCAGGGTGTTGTAGACGATGCCCGTCGTGGCGATGTACACGGTCGCAGCTCCGCGGAACACCGACGGCCCGACCCCCTGGCGCTTCCGCTGCGCCGCGACCACGAGCGCCGCCGCGAACGCCAGCCCGATCAGGATGTTCGACTGGATCGTGAAGTACCCGAAGAAGTTCCAGAACACGTAGTCGTCGCGCTGCGAGCTGACGAGCCACTGCCCGAGGACGGCGGCGACGACGGCGATCACCGCGAGGAGCCGGAGCGAGTTCACGAGGATGCGCACGGAGCCACGCTACCCAGCGATCGGCCCGAGCACGCAGAAGGACCCGCACCGGTGTCGGTGCGGGTCCTCCGTGGTGATCCGAGGATCAGATGCTGATGCCGTCCAGCGGGATGGACCGTGGGCCCAGCGCCGAAGGTCGTCAGATGCTGTTGACGTCCAGCGGGATGCCCGGGCCGAAGGTCGTCGAGACGGCGCCCTTCATGATGTAGCGGCCCTTCGAAGCGCTCGGCTTGAGGCGGTTGACCTCTTCGAGCGCCGTCGAGATGTTCTCGTCGAGCTGCTCCGGCGTGAACGAGGCCTTGCCGACGACGAAGTGCACGTTGGCGTGCTTGTCGACGCGGAACTCGATCTTGCCGCCCTTGATGTCGTTGACGGCCTGCGCCACGTTCGGGGTCACGGTGCCGGTCTTCGGGTTGGGCATGAGGCCGCGCGGGCCGAGCACCTTGCCGAGACGACCGACCTTGCCCATGAGCTCGGGCGTCGCGACGGCGGAGTCGAAGGCCGTGTAGCCCTCGGCGACCTTCGCGATGAGCTCGTCGCCACCGACCTCGTCGGCACCGGCGGCGATGGCGGCCTCAGCCGCAGCGCCCACGGCGAAGACGATGACGCGGGCGGTCTTGCCCGTGCCGTGCGGCAGGATGACCGTGCCACGGACCATCTGGTCCGCCTTGCGCGGGTCGACGCCGAGCTTGAGCGCGACCTCGACGGTGGAGTCGGTCTTGGTGGAACCGGTCTCCTTCGCCAGGGCGACGGCCTCGGTGGGGGTGTAGAACTTGTCGGCCTCGATCTTCGCGGCCGCGGCCTGGTAGGCCTTGGACTTCTTCGCCATGGTGGTCTCCTTGCGAGATACGTGGTTGACGAGCCGGCGCGGCTCTCCCACGGAAAGGTGTTGGGGTGTGTGCCTGAGCGGTGAGGCCTAGGCCTCGACCGTGATGCCCATCGAACGGGCGGTGCCGGCGATGATCTTCGCGGCCTGCTCGATGTCGTTGGCGTTCAGGTCGGCCTGCTTCGTCTCGGCGATCTGACGGACCTGGTCCATCGAGATCTTCGCGACCTTGACCGTGTGCGGGGTCGAGGACCCCTTCTGCACACCCGCAGCCTTCTTGATGAGCTCGGCGGCCGGCGGGGTCTTGAGGACGAACGTGAACGAACGGTCCTCGTAGACGGTGATCTCGACCGGCACGACGTTGCCGCGCTGCGACTCGGTCGCGGCGTTGTACGCCTTGCAGAACTCCATGATGTTCACGCCGTGCTGACCGAGCGCGGGGCCGATCGGCGGGGCCGGGTTGGCGGCGCCCGCGTTGATCTGCAGCTTGATCAGGCCCGTGACCTTCTTCTTCGGTGCCATGTTGTGCTTCCTCCTGGAATCGAACGCACGGTCTTCCGTGCACTCTCCCGCTGGCCCGGCCGTTCCGGACCGCGGTGAAGCCCCGCACGCACGGAGCGCGCGGGGCCAAACTCGTTGAGTCTACCCGACCGTGGGGACGGGGACTAGAGCTTCGTGACCTGGTCGAAGCTGAGCTCGACCGGGGTCTCGCGCTCGAAGAGCGAGACGAGGACGGTGAGCTTGCCGCTCTCCGGCTTGATCTCGGAGATCGACCCCGGCAGACCCGCGAACGAGCCTTCCTTGATGGTGATCGTCTCGCCGACCTCGAAGTCGACCTCGGCCGCCGGCTGCGACTGCACGCCGCCGGTGCCCTTGCCGCCACCCTTGGTCGGGGCGGCCTCGGCGACCTGGACGAGGGACTTCAGCATGCCGAACGCCTCGTCGAAGCGGAGCGGCGTGGGGTTGTGCGCGTTGCCGACGAAGCCGGTGACACCGGGGGTGTGCCGGACGACGGACCACGAGTCCTCGTTGAGGTCCATGCGGACGAGCACGTACGAGGGGATCCGGACGCGGGTGACCAGCTTGCGCTGCCCGTTCTTGATCTCGACGACGTCCTCCATCGGGACCTCGACCTGGTAGATCGAGTCCTCCATCGACATCGACACCATGCGGTTCTCGATGTTCGACTTCACACGGCGCTCGAAGCCCGCGTAGGAGTGGATGACGTACCACTTGCCCGGCTTCATCCGCAGCTCGGCCTTGAAGGCGTCGTACGGGTCGACCTCGGCCGGCTCCGCGTCGTCGTCCTCGGCGTCGAGCGCCTCGTCGGCCGCGAGGGTCTCGTTCGCGGCCTCGGCGGACTCTGACTCGAGCTCGACCTCTTCTTCGTCCTCGACCGCTTCGACGGCGGCCTCGGCCTCGTCGGCGGTGTCGATCTCGAGGGCGTCGTCGACGACGGCGTCCGCCTCGGGGTCGCGCGACTCGGCGAGGGCGGTCAGCGCCTCGTCGATCGACGTGTCGACCGTGCCGTCGTCGGGCTCGTCGCTGAGGCCGAGGGACTCGTCGTCCTCGTCCTCCACGGAGATCGCACGCTCTTCAGCGGACTCGACCGCACGGCCCTCGCTGGTCTCGACGTCGCCTTCCTGGTTCTCCTCGACCTCGGAGGACTGCTCGGCAGCCGTGGCGAGGTCGATGTCGTCGCGGGAGTTGTCAGACACTGTCGAATCTTTCCGTTCGGTGATGCGGATCGGGTTGGCGTGCGGATCGGTTCACGATCGGCCTCGTCTCCGGCGACCGTACTCCTGTCCGCAGGCGGTCAGGTGTCCGGCGGCCGGGCATGGCAACCGTGTCCGGGTCAGGCCGTCGGCCCGTTGCCGAACACGTACCCGACGCCGAGTCCGAACGCGAAGTCGAGGATCGAGACCAGGACCATCATCACGACGACGAAGACCAGCACGACGCCCGTGTAGCTGAAGAGCTCCTTGCGGGTCGGGGTGACGACCTTGCGGAGCTCGGCGATGACCTGACGGATGAAGAGCACGATGGCAGCGAACGGACCGCGGCGCTCGGCCCGGTCCTGCTTCGCCTTGGCGACGACGTCGTCCGCCGTCGTCTCCATGTCTTTGCTCGCCAACTTCTACCCTTCCAGATGTGCAGGGCGGACAGGACTCGAACCTGCAACCTGCGGTTTTGGAGACCGCTGCTCTACCAATTGAGCCACCGCCCTACGGAGGCGCGGTTCGTCACCGATCCGCGTTCCGGTGGACCAGTCTACGGGAGTCCGTCACACGGTGTCCACTTGACCGGTGTCCCGGCGTGCCGCGTCGGTAGGCTGGGACGCGTGAGCACCGAAGCCCCCGGCCCCGAGTCCACCCAGAACCCCGCCGCCGAGACGCCGACCACCGGCTCCGGCGACCGCCCGCGGATCGCGTCGCGCATCGCCGCGATCGCCGAGTCCGCGACGCTCAAGGTCGACGCCAAGGCGAAGTCGCTCAAGGCGGCCGGTCGTCCGGTGATCTCCTTCGCCGCCGGTGAGCCCGACTTCGCCACGCCGCAGCACGTGGTCGACGCGGCGGTCGAGGCCGCGCAGGACCCGAGGAACCACCGGTACACGCCGGCCACCGGCCTGCCCGAGCTGAAGCGGGCCGTGGCGGACAAGACCGCCCGCGAGTCCGGTGTCGCGGTCGACCCGTCGCAGGTCATCGTCACGAACGGCGGCAAGCAGGCGGTCTACCAGGCGTTCCAGACCATCGTCGACGCCGGCGACGAGGTCCTGCTGCCCGCGCCGTACTGGACCACCTACCCCGAGGCCATCCGCCTCGCCGGCGGCGTCCCCGTCGACGTCTTCGCCGGCAGCGACCAGGACTACCTCGTGACGGTCGAGCAGCTCGAGGCCGCCCGCACGCCGAGGACCAAGGCGCTGCTGTTCTGCTCCCCGTCGAACCCGACCGGCGCCGTCTACAGCGCCGAGCAGACGAAGGCCATCGGCGAGTGGGCGCTCGAGCACGGCATCTGGGTGATCAGCGACGAGATCTACCAGGACCTCGTGTACGACGGGGTCCGCTTCACGGGGATCCTCGAGGCGGTCCCCGCCCTCGCCGACACCACGATCCTCGTCAACGGCGTCGCGAAGACCTACGCCATGACCGGCTGGCGCGTCGGCTGGTTCATCGGCCCCGCCGACGCCGTCAAGGCCGCGTCGAACCTGCAGTCCCACCTGTCGTCGAACGTGTCGAACGTCTCGCAGCGCGCCGCGATCGCCGCCCTCACCGGACCGCAGGAGCCGGTCGCCGCCATGCGCGAGGCGTTCGACCGCCGCCGCAAGGCCATCGTCGAGGGGCTCAACGCCATCCCCGGGTTCGTCACGCCGACCCCGCAGGGCGCGTTCTACGTCTACCCCGACGTCACGGCACTCCTCGGGCGCGAGTGGGCCGGCAGCACGCCCACCACGACGCTCGAGCTCGCCGACCTGATCCTCGAGCACGCCGAGGTCGCGGTCGTCCCCGGCGAGGCCTTCGGCCCCTCCGGGTACCTCCGACTGTCCTACGCCCTGGGTGACGACGACATCACCGAGGGCGTCGCCCGCCTGGCGCGCTTCTTCGCGTAGGCACCTCCGGACGCAGCACGGCCCACCTCGTCGAGGTGGGCCGTGTCGCGTCCTGGAGGCGCGGTGACGGTCAGGCGAGCAGGTCGCCGACCGTCACCGGCTCGGGGACCAGCGCCACACCGAACCGGTTCAGGACGGTCACCTGCACGTAGCGGGCGAGCTCGGCCACCTGCGCAGCGGTCGCTCCCCCACGGTTCGTCAGCGCGAGCGTGTGCTTCGTGGAGATCGCTGCGCGGGAACCCGGGACCGCGTACCCGCGGTGCACCCCGGCGTGCTCGATGAGCCAGGCCGCGCTGAGCTTGACGTCCTCGCCCGCCGGCCACTGCGGGGCCTCGGAGGGCAGGGTCTCGGCGAACGCGGCGGACACGATCGGGTTGGTGAAGAACGACCCGGCGCTCCACGTGTCGGGATCGTCGGCGTCGAGCACCATGCCCTTCGAGCCGCGCAGCCGCAGCACCTCGGACCGGACCGTCGCGGGTGCCACGAGCGACCCGAGCTCGACACCGAGGGACCCAGCGAGCTGTGCGTACCGGACGGGCACGCCCTCGGCCGTGGCGGTGCCGAGACGGAACTCGACCGTCAGCACGACGCCGCGGCGGCCGTGCTTCAGCGTCGAGGTGCGGTAGCCGAGCGCCAGCTCGGCTGCCGGTACCCACGCACGCTCCCCGGTGGCCGCGTCGAGGAACTCGATCGCGGTGAGCACGTCGGAGAGCTCGACCCCGTAGGCGCCGATGTTCTGCACGGGGGCCGCACCGACCGTTCCCGGGATGCCGCTGAGCGCCTCCAGACCCGTCCAACCGCGCTCGACGGTGGTGGCGACGAAGGCGTCCCACGGTTCACCGGCCGCGACGCGGACGGTGACGCCGTCGGCGTCGGCGCCAGGGTCGTCCGCGAGCGCTGCGTCGACACCGGTGGTGCGGACGAGCACCACCGTGCCGTCGAACCCGTCGTCCGCGACGAGGAGGTTGCTGCCGCCGCCGAGGACCATCCAGTCGTCGTCCTCCCACGCCGACCGGGCGTGGTCGACGAGTTCGTCCGTCGTGGTCGCCGTGAGCAGCCGCGCGGCCGGACCGCCGACGCGCAGCGTCGTGAGGTCGGCGAGCAGGGGCTCCGACACGGTCAGCGGAACGCCACCGTGACCTGCGCCTTGCCGAGCACGGTCTGCCCGGCGGCGGTCACGGTGAGGTCGATGCGCTGCGGACGGCCTTCGTCGTCGACGGTGCCGACCTTCGCGACGATGCCGATGGTGGCTCCTTGCTCGGGGTCGACCACGACGGGCCGGGTGAAGCGCACCCCGTAGCGGACGACGGTGCCGCGGTCGCCGAGCCACTCGGAGACCGGCTGCACGGCGATGCCCATCGTCAGCATGCCGTGCGCGAGGACACCGGGGAGGCCGACCGACGCGGCGACGTCGTCGCGGTAGTGGATCGGGTTGAAGTCGCCCGAGGCGCCGGCGTACCGGACGAGCGAGTCGCGGGTGACGTGGACCTCGCGCTCGGCGACGACGGTGCCGACCTCGAGCGCGGTCACGGGTGCGGTGGTCATGCGTCGTCTCCTCGGACGACGAGGGTGGAGGTCGCGGTGACGACGTGCTCCCCCGCGGCGTCGTTCATCGTGCTCTCGGCGGTGACCATGGCGTTCCCGCCGAGGGTCTTCACACTCGTGACGGTCAGCGTCGCGGTCAGCTCGTCGCCTGCGACGATCGGACGGTCGTAGGTGAACGCCTGCTCGCCGTGCACGACGCGGGAGAAGTCGATGCCCGCGTCGGGCTCGGCCAGGAGCTGGGCGAGGGTCGCTTCCTGCACGACGACCGCGAAGGTGGGCGGGGCGACGACGTCGTCGTAGCCGGCGGCCCGGGCGGCCTCGGGCTCGTGGTGGATGGGGTTCGTCGCGAACACGGCGCGCGAGAACTCCCGCACCTTCTCGCGACCGACCAGGTAGGGCTGGGCCGGCGGGAACGTCCTGCCGACGAGCTCGGGGTTCACTGACACGCACCGCAGTCTACCGACGCCCCTCCTGGGGGCTGTGTCCATGAGCATGCATCGGCTATGCTCGGCGCGCACGGTTCGGGGGAACCGTGCGGTCGAGGACCGACGGACGGACTCCGGGGATGGGGAGGAACCATGGACGCGACGACCGAGTTCGCGGTGCACACGGGTGACCGGTGCACGGCCATGGAGGTCGCCGGCGCGGCGCTGCGCCGAGCCGGGCACCACGTCGAGTCGACGGGCGGCACGCTCACGGCGACGACCGGCAACCGGCTGCTGACGATCCTGCTCGGGGCCCTCGTGCACCCGTCGCGGGAGTTCCGTCGCTACGAGCTGTCGACGACCGTCACGGGGACGTCCACCACGATCACGCTGCGGCACGCCGGACACGGGACCGCGGTGTCCGGCGGGGGCATCGGTGCGGACCGACGGCGGACCGCGTGGCGGCAGGTGAACACGGTGCTCGAGCGAGCGTTGCGCTCGGCCGGGGTGCTCGTCGCCCGTACCGAGCACCGCCCGTTCTGACGCGCGGGGCGCACCGCAGGGGTCGTTCCCGGGCGCCGGCGCACCGCGAGATCACCGCGCCCCACGCGTCGCGTCGCACCCCGCTGCGGACACCGCACTCCGGTGTGCGGGGGTGCGGCGTCCGCAGCGGGGTGCGACAGCGCCGAGCGACACCGGGTCGTGGGCCGTCGGAGCCGTGCGCCGTTGGACGGGAGCCGGGGGACGACGCAGCCCGGAGACGAGGCAGCCCGGAGACGAGGCAGCCCGAGAACGACGAAAGCCCGGCGCGTGCGCCGGGCTTGCGGTAGCGAGGGCGGGACTTGAACCCGCGACCCCACGATTATGAGTCGTGTGCTCTAACCAACTGAGCTACCCCGCCAAGGATCCGGAGCGACGTGCCGCTCCGAGTCGGAGCCCCGAGTCAGGATTGAACTGACGACCCCTTCCTTACCATGGAAGTGCTCTACCACTGAGCTATCGGGGCATGTGCCGCGAACGGCACCACACGAGGATAGCAGACCGGCGACGGTGGTCAGGAACCCGGAGCGACGCCCGGGCGTGCCGCGTCGGACCGCTAGTTCGCGTTCGCCTTGAGCCACGCCAGCGGGTCCACCGGGACGCCGTCGACGTGCACCTCGAGGTGCAGGTGGGGACCGGTCGAGTTGCCGGTGCTGCCGACGAGGCCGAGCTCGTCGCCGACCGTCACCTGCTGCCCCTTGACGACCTTGAAGGAGTTGTCCTCCATGTGGCCGTAGACACTGACGAACTGCTTGCCGTCGACGTCGTGCTGGACCCAGACGTCGTTGCCGAAGCCACCGTCGTTCGCCTGCACCTTGATGACGGTGCCGCCGGCGATCACGCGGATCGGCGTGCCCTCGCCCGGCGCGAAGTCGACGCCCATGTGGTTCGTGGAGCAGAACGAGCAGCCCTCGACCTGTCGGCCACCGAACCCGGACGTGATGGGCACGCCGGTGAGGAACGGCCACTGGATGGAGCCGGTCGGGTCGTTCGTGAAGCTCGACGTGTCGACGTTCTTGTACTGCGTGGGGCTCGACACCGAGTACTGGTCGCGGTTCGTCTCGGCGTCCGCGGCGCCGGACCCGACGCTGAGCGACTGGGTCGCACCCGCTGCGGTCCGCGCGGAGGTCGACCCGGCGTCCGGGGTCCACAGTGCCTGCGCCGGCAGCGAGGTCGACACGACGAGGCCGGCGGCGAACAGGAGCGCGCCGACGGCGGTGACGCGCGAGGCGGTGCGACGGAAGGCCGCGCCCTGGCTCGGCTGCACCGACGACGCCGGAGTCGACGGACGCACGGCGCCGAGGTGCCGGGTGGCGCGGTCGACGTGGAGGGTCGCGGTGGTCCCGGCGCGGGCCGGACGACGCGACGGGGGCACCTGTCCGGCGACGCGGCGGGTCGACGGCGCGACCGGGACCGCGGCGGAGGGTGCCACCACGGGCGAGGAGGGAGCCGGCGGGGTGACGGGCGAGGCCGTCGACGCGGGCATCACCGGGGACGCGGGAGCGAGGTCGATCGGCGACGCGGGAGCGGGCGGTGTGGTCGGCGTCACCAGGTCGTCGAAGGACGGCCGGGAGGCGCTGGTCGCCTCTGCCTCGGACCGGGTCGGTGCCGACGACGTCGTCCCGGCGACGGTCGCTGCCGCCGCCCGTTCCGCCTCGATGCGGGCCCGTCGGGTGAGGTGGACGACCGGTTGCGGGTCGTCGACGTGGCCGTCGGTCAGCACGGGAGCGGAGGAGGAGTGGGGCATGTGTCGGTGGAGATCCTGATCGGGGCGAGACGCGCTCGTTGGTAACGAGCAGATAACGGGACTGGAGAACGGTAGCAGGGCCCGTAGCGGGTTTCCAGTCCTGCTCCGGACCACGGCGCTCCCCCAGAGCGAGGGACCCCGGTGTCGTCAGGCTCCGAGCACCGCTCCCTCGAGGCGTCGCAGCAGGGCGGACAGCTCGTCGACGACCGCCGGGCTGGCGAAGAGGAACGACCGCGTCCCGCCGGCCTCCCAGATGCGGACCTCGGCCCCGGCCTCGCGGGCGACGATCGACCCGGCGGCCATGTCCCACGGGTTGATCCCGCGCTCGTAGTAGGCGTCGACCGTGCCGGCGCCGACCGCACAGCAGTCCAGCGAGGCCGCTCCCCCGCGGCGGATGTCGCGGACCTCGCCGATGAGCCCGGCGAGCACGGCGACCTGCTCGCGCCGGCGGTCCGCCGTGTACCCGAACCCGGTCGCGACGAGCGTCTCCGCCAGGGAGGCCGGCGCCCCGACGTGCAGGGGTCCGCCGTCGCGCGTCGCGCCCTCCCCGACGACGGCACGGTGCACGACGCCGGTGGCGGGCGCCACGACCACACCGGCGACCGGCTCCCAGGTCGTCGGGTCGGCATCGCCGCGCACGACCCCGATGCTCACGCCGTACTCCGGGCTGCCGTAGAGGTAGTTGACGGTGCCGTCGATCGGGTCCACCACCCACGTCGTGCCCGACGTCCCTGTTCCGGCGCCGGACTCCTCGCCGAAGAACGCGTCGTCCGGCCGTGCCTCGGCGATGCGCGCACGGATGAGCGCCTCGACCTCGCGGTCGGCCGCGGTGACCACGTCGACGATGCTCGACTTCCGGTCGGCGACCTCGACCCCCTCGGCGCGACGGCGGGCTGCGAGGGCAGCGGCCTCACGGGCGATGGACTCGGCGAGGTCGGCGTACTGGGACGGGGTGAGGTCGGAGCGCATGCACCGATCCTGCCAGGGACGCCGAGAGCCCCGTCCGGGGACGGGGCTCTCGGCGGATCACGTGGCAAGTGAGGGATTCGAACCCCCGAAGGCTACGCCGGCTGATTTACAGTCAGATCCCTTTGGCCGCTTGGGTAACTTGCCATGTGCGCACCCGGCCCGTGTAGTCACCAACCGAAGGCGCGCAAGAAAGCATAGCCGATCCGGGGCGGTGCTCGTGACCACCGTGCGCTGCCCCGTGGGGCCGAACCGCGCCTCCCGTCCGCCGTTAGGCTGTCCGGCATGGCAGACAGTTCCTTCGACGTGGTGAGCAAGGTCGACAAGATGGAGGCGGAGAACGCCCTCAACCAGGCGGCCAAGGAGATCGAACAGCGGTACGACTTCAAGGGAGCCGACGCGTCCGTCGCCTTCAGCGGTGACGACGTCCTCATCAAGGCGAACTCCGAGGAGCGTGCCAAGGCCGTCCTCGACGTGCTGCAGAGCAAGGCGATCAAGCGCAACATCAGCCTGAAGAGCCTCGACGCCGGCGACCCCTACCCCTCGGGCAAGGAGTACCGCATCGAGGTGAAGTTCAAGAACGGCATCGAGCAGGACGTCGCGAAGAAGATCGGCGCGTTCCTCCGGGCGAACGCCCCGAAGTCCGTGAAGAGCCAGATCCAGGGCGACGAGCTCCGCGTCTCCTCGAAGAGCCGCGACGACCTGCAGAACACGATCCAGCTCCTCAAGGGTGAAGAGTTCGACGTGCCGCTGCAGTTCATCAACTTCCGCTGACGCGCGCCGCCGCCCGTGGAGCACTGGCTCAGCGTCGCGATCACGGTCTTCCTGGTCCTCCTGGACCTCGCGATCCGTGTCTTCTCGATCATCTACGTCCCCTACAACCGGAAGCCGCAGACCGCGACGGCCTGGCTCCTCGCGATCTTCCTCATCCCCTACATCGGGTTCATCGTCTTCCTCGTCATCGGGTCGACGAAGCTCCCGCGTGCCCGGCGTGAGAAGCAGACCGAGATCAACCAGTACATCCTCGAGCAGACCGAGGGGATCGAGCGGGTCCGCCGCGACCACCCGTGGCCGCAGTGGCTCGAGGGCGTCACGCGCCTGAACCGGGAACTCGGTGCGATGCCCCTGGTCGGCGGCAACTCGGCCGAGCTCTACCCCGACTACGAGGAGTCCATCGCCGAGATGACCCGGGCGATCGACCAGTCGCGCCGGTTCGTCCACGTCGAGTTCTACATCGCGACGATCGACGACACCACGCGGCCGTTCTTCGACGCCCTCGCGCGGGCCCAGGCCCGCGGGGTCCGGGTGCGCTTCCTGCTCGACCACTGGGCGAGCCGTGGGTACCCCGGGTACAAGGAGACGCTCGCCTTCATGGACGAGGCCGGCATCGAGTGGCACCTGATGCTGCCGCTCCTGCCGCTGCAGGGGAAGTTCCAGCGTCCCGACCTCCGCAACCACCGCAAGATCATGGTGATCGACGGCTCGGTCGCGTTCACCGGGTCGCAGAACCTCATCGACAGCTCGTACGACCTGAAGTCGCACCTCGACCGGGGCATGGTCTACAAGGACCTGTTCGCCCGCTTCGAGGGCCCCGTCGTCGCGGGACTCAACGCGCTGTTCGTCACCGACTGGTACAGCGAGACCGACGAACTCCTGCTCCGCGAGAGCGACCCGGTGCAGCGCGCCGACCGCGGCGACGCCATCGACTGCCAGGTCGTGCCGTCCGGCCCGGGCTTCGACGGTGAGAACAACCTCCGCCTGTTCAACGCGCTGCTCTACTCGGCGCAGCACAAGGTGTCGATCACGTCGCCGTACTTCGTGCCGGACGACTCCATGCTCTACGCCATCACCACGACGGCACAGCGCGGGGTCGAGGTCGAGCTCTTCGTCGGCGAGATGGGCGACCACGCGATGACGTGGCACGCGCAGCGCTCGTACTACGAGGGCCTCCTGCGGGCCGGCGTCAAGATCTACCTCTACCGGGCACCGACGATCCTGCACGCCAAGCACTTCACGATCGACGACGAGGTGTCGGTGATCGGGTCGAGCAACATGGACATGCGGTCCTTCAGCCTGAACCTCGAGGTCTCGGTGATGGTCCGCGGCAAGTCCTTCGTCGAGTCCCTGCGCGAGGTGCAGGCCGCCTACAAGGAGCACAGCTTCGAGCTGCGGCTCGACGACTGGCTGCGCCGTCCGCGCCGGTCCCAGGTGCTCGACAACGTCGCGCGGCTCACCGCGGCGCTGCAGTAGCGGACGGCCGGGAGGCGCGGCGCACCTCCGCCGCACCGGCTCGGCTGGCCAGCGAGCGGCGTCGTCAGAGCAGGGTCACAAGTCCGGACAGCGTCCCGGTCAGCGCAGCGGCAGGAGCCCGCACGGCGTCCCCGTCAGCGCAGGGGCACGAGGCCGGTCAGCGTCCCCGTCAGGCGCTCCAGCGGCCCGCGACCGAGGAGCCCTCGCCACAGCACGGCGAAGAGCACCGACCCGACGGCGAACCAGCACCAGGCCGGGCCGGAGTCGGGTGCCGTCGGCAGCATGGCCAGCACGACGAGGTGTCCGGCGTAGACCGTCAGCGGCATCGAGCCCACCGCCGCCAGGGGGATCGCGATCCGCTCGGCGAACCGACCGCGTCCGTCGACGAGCAGCGTGCACAGCGCGATCACCGCGACCGCGACGCCGGCGGTGCCGACGACGTCCACCACGGACGACGAGTGGTCCCGCGGCGACAGGAACACCTGCGCCACCGCCTCGACCCCGGTGCTCCCCTGCCCCGTCCACGGCACGCCGGGGAAGGCCAGCGCTGCGTCGACCGGGACCGGCGCGGTCGCGTTCCCGACGACGTAGGCCGCGACGGCGACCACCGCGCCGGACGCGAGGAGCAGGACCTGGGTGCGCCGTGCCTCCAGACCGGCCCGCGCGACCGCCAGACCGACCAGGACGTACGCGAGGAACGTGACCACGGGGTAGACGAGGCCGAGCTGGACCTCCCACGTGCCCGCTCCCGCGAAGAACGGCGCGGTCGCGAGCGCGACCACCGGCGAGAGCACCGCGCAGACCGCGGCGAGCACGAGGAGCCACCGGGCGCGGACCCGGAGGACCGGGACGGCGAGCAGGAAGAGCGCACCGTACGTCGGCAGGATGACGTACACCGACGTCTGCAGCGCCATGAGGAGCAGCCCGACGGCGACCACGACCAGCGTGCGGACCACGAGCCGCGCCCGGATCCGTCCGATGGTCGGCGGGCCCGGCGGTGTCGTCCGTCCGCTCGTCAGACCGATCGAGACCCCGGCGAGGACGGCGAACAGCGAGGACGACCGTCCGTGCGCGACGGCGGCCCAGCTCTCCGGGTCGGCCCAGTCGAGCTGGTCGGCGATGCCGCCGACGTGGGTGGCCATCATGCCGAGCAGGGCGAGCGCACGGGCGACGTCGACGCCCTGCAGCCGGGCACCGGACGCAGGCACGCCCCGCAGCGCCGTGAGCGGTGCGGGGCGTGCGGACGACACGGCGTCAGGCCGTGTGCGCGTCGGCCGGGCTGGCGTCGGCGGCGTCGGCAGCGCCCGCTCCGGAGCGTCCGAGTGAGACGTCGACCATCTCGTCGCGCGGGACGACCTTGATGCGCTCGCGGCCCTCGGCCGAGCCGAGCGCCATCTCGTGCGCGTCGAGGTTGTGCCAGCCGTCGAGGTCCGTGTACGCGACACCGCGCTCCGCGAGCAGCGCCGGCACGGCCCCCTCGGACGGGTCCTCCGGCGTCCACCAGCTCGCCTGGTCGTTCACGATGTGCTGCACGGTCTCCATCGCGTCGGACTTCGTGTGCCCGATGAGGCCGACCGGTCCGCGCTTGATCCAGCCCGTGGCGTACACACCGGGGATCTGCTGGTTGTCGTCGTCGAGGACCTGGCCCTCGTGGTTCGGGATGACCCCGTGTCGTGCGTCGAACGGTACGCCCGGCAGCGGCGAGCCGAAGTAGCCGACCGCACGGTAGGCGGCCTGGATCGGGATCTCGCGGACCTCGCCGGTGCCCTCGACGCCGCCCTGCCCGTTCGGCCGGGTCCGCTCGTACCGGATCGCCGTGAGCTTGCCGTCCTCGCCGACGAACTCGAGCGGCTTCGCGTAGAAGTGCAGGTGCAGCCGGCGGCTGGCCTGTCCGGTCTCGCGCGTGCGCCACTGCTCGAGCACGCGGTTCATCACCATGACCTGCTTGTTCGTGGCGATCGCGTTCTTCGAGGCCTCGTCGTGGTCGAAGTCCTCGTCGTAGACGATCATGTCGACGTCGCGCAGCTCGCCCAGTTCGCGGAGCTCGAGCGGCGTGAACTTCACCTGTGCC
Organism: Curtobacterium sp. L1-20; assembly: GCF_048755855.1. Classification (GTDB taxonomy): domain Bacteria; phylum Actinomycetota; class Actinomycetes; order Actinomycetales; family Microbacteriaceae; genus Curtobacterium. Next base: position 3,139,192 of record NZ_CP151473.1, read on the forward strand.
GGGCCACGGCGGCCGAAGACGTGCACGTCGGTGACGGGCGATTCCTTCAGGCCGTCGTAGACGTTCGCCGGGATCTCGGTCGGCAGGAGGTCGTCCGCGTGCTTCGCCAGGATGCGGGACACGTCGAGCGCCACGTTGCCGTTGCCGATCACCGCGACGCTCGAGGCAGTGAGCGGCCAGGAGCGCGGGACGTCGGGGTGGCCGTCGAACCAGCTCACGAACTCAGCGGCACCGTACGAGCCCTCGAGGTCGACGCCGGGGATGTCGAGGTCCGCGTCCTTGACCGCGCCGGTGGAGAACACGACCGCGTGGTAGTGCTTGCGCAGGTCGTCCAGCGTGATGTCCTCGCCGAAGCGGACGTTGCCGAACAGGCGGACGACGCCGCGGTCGAGCACGTCGCGCAGGGCGTTGACGATGCCCTTGATGCGGGGGTGGTCCGGCGCGACGCCGTACCGGACGAGTCCGTAGGGCGCGGGGAGCTGCTCGAAGAGGTCGATCGACACGTCGTGGCCGTGGGCCTCGCGCAGCAGGATGTCCGCGGCGTAGATGCCGGCGGGGCCGGCGCCGACGATGGCGACTCGGAGGGTGGGCACTGATCGTCTCCAGTTTCGTTCGGGTGGTGGGCTCCCGAGGGCGGTGGTGGCTGGTCGCGGTGCGGCCGCGTCAGCGGCTGCGTTCCACGACGGACTCGGCGAAGCGGATGAGTGCCCGCTTCACCGTGCCGTCCGGCAGCGGCGCGAGCGCGTCGACCGCCTCGGTCGCCCAGCGGACCGCGACGGCCCGGGTGGCGGAGGTGGCCTCGTGCTCACGCAGTGCGGCGACCGCGGTCTGGTACGGCGCGGAGTCGACCACGTCGTCCGGTGCCGCGTTGACGTCGCGCTCGATGCGTTCGAGGAGCGCGACCGCGTCGGGCGCTCCGGTCGCGGCGAGGCGGCGGAGCTGGAGCAGCGGGAGCGTGTCGACGCCGGCACGGAGGTCGTTGCCGGCGATCTTGCCGGTCTTGTCCTTCGCCGGCGCGAGGTCGATGACGTCGTCGACGAGCTGGAAGGCCACGCCGACCTTCTCGCCGAAGGTGCCGACGGCGTCGAGGTAGGAGCGGTCGGCACCGGAGAACATCACGCCGGCGCGGGCGGCCGTGGCGATGAGGGAGCCGGTCTTGTCGCTGAGCACCTGGATGTAGTGCTCGACCGGGTCGTCGTCCGGCTGGGGGCCGGTGGTCTCGTGCAGCTGCCCCATGCACAGGCGCTGGAAGGTCTCCGCCTGCATCCGGATGCCCTCGGTGCCGAGGTCGGCCGTGATGAGGCTCGCCCGCGCGAAGAGCAGGTCGCCGGTGAGGATGGCGACGTTGTTGCCGTACGTGACGTGGGCCGCCGGGACGCCGCGACGGACCGGTGCCTCGTCCATGACGTCGTCGTGGTACAGCGAGGCGAGGTGCGTCGTCTCGATGCTCACCGCGGCCTTGACGACCGCGTCGGTCACGCCGTCGCCGAGCTGTGCGATGAGGAGCGTCAGGGTCGGTCGGATCCGCTTGCCGCCGGCGGACAACAGGTACCGGCTCGTCGTGTCGGCGAGGGTGTCCGTCGAGCGCATCGCCTCTTCGAGGCCCTGCTCGACGAGCTCCAGCCCGTCGTCGACGGCGGAGATGAACCGGCGTTCGGCCGGCGTGGCGAACAGTCGCTCACCGATGCCCAACGAGGCGCGGAGACTCGGTGCGCGACGTGCGACCGGGACGCTCGGGTTCAAGTGCTGCTCCGTGGTTCGGGGGTGGGCCGGTCAGCCGGCGGTGGGTTCGGCGCCGGGCCGGGCGGTGCCGGTCCGGTCGGTGGCGGCGCCGGTCTGGTCGGCACGACCCTCGGGCGTGCCCGGCTGCCCGCCGGTCTGCTGCCCGACGCTCGGCTGCTCGCCGGTGTGCTGGTGCTGCCGACGGGCCTTGGCACGGCGGGCCGCCGACTCGCGGACCGGTTCGGCCACGGGCTTCCGGCCACGGTGCAGCGCGACGATGCCCGCGGTGAGGTTGCGGTACGCCACCATCGTGAAGCCGACGCCGCGGAGCCACTGGCTGAGCACCTGCTGCTCGGGCCAGGCCTCGATCGACTCGGCCAGGTAGCGGTAGGCCGCCGGGTTGCTGGACGACAGGCGCGCGACACCGGGCAGGATCCGCTTGAGGTAGGCGCCGTACCCGAGGCGGAGGACCGCGAGCGGGGGCGTGGAGAACTCGCAGATGACGACGCGGCCGCCGGGCTTCAGGACGCGGAGCATCTCGCTGAGCGCCTGCTTGGGGTCGTTGACGTTGCGCAGGCCGAAGGAGATCGAGACGGCGTCGAACGAGTCGTCCTCGAAGGGCAGCCGCTCGGCGTCGCCCTCGACGAAGGTGATCTCCGGGTGGCGTTCGCGGCCGACGGCGATCATGCCCGCGGAGAGGTCGAGTGCCGTGACGTCGGCGCCCTTCTTCGCGAAGGCGGCGGCGCTGGTCCCGGTGCCCGCGGCGATGTCGAGCACACGCTCGCCGGGCTGGGGGTCGACCGCGCGGACCGTCGCGACACGCCACAGCGGGGCGTTGCCCGCGGAGAGGATGTCGTTCGTGAGGTCGTACTTCGCGGCGACGTCGTCGAACATGGCCGCCACCTCGTCCGGCCGCTTGTTCAGGTCCGCTCTGCTCACCCACAACATCCTAGAGGTCCCGCCCGAGCGTTCACCGGTCCGACGGAGGACCGGTCGACGCGTACGATCGGTCCGTGACCCGAACCACCACGGCGGTGCCCCCGCTGACGGTCTCGACCCGGATCCTCGACGACCCGGGCGCCGTCCTCCGCCACACCCTCCGGGACAGCCCGCTGGCCTTCGTCCGGAACGGCGACGGCATCGTCGGGATCGGCGAGGCCCTGCGCTTCTCGTTCACCGGTCCGGAGCGGATGCGGGAGGCCTCAGCGGTCTGGTGCGCGCTCGTGGCCGCCGCGACGGTGGACGACCCGGTGCAGCTCCGCGGGACGGGCCTGGTGGCGTTCGGCGCGTTCACCTTCGCCGACGACTCCGCGGAGTCGAGCGTGCTCGTCGTCCCGCGCGTGGTGATCGGCCGCCGTCGCGGCAAGGCGTGGATGACGGCCGTCGACACCACCCCGGACCCCACTCCCCTGGCGTTCAGCCGGACCTCTGCCCCGGTCCCCCGCGTCGGCGACCACGTGTCCGTGCAGCTCACCCCCGGTCGCATCGACCCGGACGCCTACGCCGCGCGCGTCGCGGAGGCCGTCCGCCGGATCGCCGCCGGCGACGCCGAGAAGGTCGTGCTCGCGCGTGACCTCGTCGGGCAGCTCCCACCCGACGCCGACCGCCGCGCACTGTTGCTCGACCTCGCGGCGGCCTACCCGCAGTGCGTCACCTTCGCGGTGGACGGGCTGGTCGGCGCGACCCCGGAGACCCTCGCCCGCACCGACGGCACGCGGCTGTCCGCCCGGGTGCTCGCCGGCAGCGCGGCCCGCGGGTCGGACGCCGTGTCGGACCGCGCCGCCGCCGAGGCCCTCGCCGCCAGCGCGAAGGACGTCGGTGAGCACGCGTTCGCGATCGACAGCCTGCTCGCCGCGCTCCGTCCGATCGCCACCGACGTCCGCGTCGACCCGGAGCCGTTCCGGCTGCAGCTGCCGAACCTGTGGCACCTCGCCACGGACGTCCAGGCGACGCTGCCCGTCGGTACGACGTCCCTCGACGTCGCGGACGCGCTGCACCCGACGGCCGCGGTGGCCGGCACCCCGACGGACGTCGCCGTCCGGCTCGTCGCCGAGCTCGAGGGCGCGGACCGCGGTCGGTACGCCGGCCCGGTCGGATGGCTCGGGGCGAACGGCGACGGCGAGTGGATGCTCGCGCTCCGGAGCGCGCAGATCAGCGCGGACGGCGCCGTGCGCGCGTGGGCCGGGGCGGGCATCGTCGCCGGGTCCGATCCCGACCGCGAGGTCGCCGAGACCGCGCTGAAGTTCCGCCCGATCACGGACGCGCTCGCCTGAGGCCGACGCCCCGGCAGCGCACCCGGTGGGCGTCAGTCCGCCAGCGGCACCTCGATGACGAGCCGTTCCGCGGGGTCCGTGAGCACCTGCTCGAGGTCGCCCCACGTCGCCGCCCGCCGGTACTCCCAGCCGAGCCCGGTCACCACGCGCTCGACGTCGACCTGCTGCGGCGTGGTCATCATCCGCCGCATGTCCGCCTCGGGCGTGGTCGCCGCGACCTCCAGCCCGCGGAAGATCGCGCCGCCCGCGTCGTTCCCGACGACGACCTGCACCCGGTGCCGGGACTCCTCGGTGCCGGTGACGAAGGCACCGACGTCGTGCAGCAGGGTGAGGTCGCCGAGGAGCACGCGGGTGGTGCCGACCGCGGCCGACGACCGTTCGAGCGCCGCCGCGATCCCGAGCGCCGTCGACACCGTGCCGTCGATGCCGGCGAGGCCACGGTTGGCGTGCACGCGGATCGCCTTGCCGGGGACGTGGCCGTCAGCGACGCGGATGATCTGGGACGCCCCGAGGACGAGTCGGTCGTGCGGCCAGGTCGCGCCCCACACGGCGTCCGCGAGCATGGTCCGGTCGACGGGGCGCCGACGGAGGGCGACCTCGTCGCGGAGGAACTTGTTCCGCTCGGCCCGGTCCTCCGACCGCTTCGCGTCGAGGTCCGGCCCGGCGTCGCCACCGCCCAGGAGCGCTCGGCTCGCCGCCACCCAGCGGCCCACCCACGCGCGGTGCTCCGGCCGGGTGCGGCCCGTCACGCGGACGCCGGACACGAAGGTGGTCGCGGCGTCCGGCCGGGAGGCGCGGGCCGGGTCGAACGGGTCGGCGGCCGCTGACCGGACCACGATCGTCTCGACGTCGGCGCGCTGCAGGAGTGCGGGTACCTCGCGGCTGAGCGTGGGGTGGCCGAGCACGACCGCGCGGCGCACCGCGCCGCCGAAGGCGGGGTCCCGCAGGAGTTCGCGGTAGGTGACGACGAGGTTCCGGCCGAAGTGCGCGCCGCTCGAGACCTCGGCGACGAGCGGCGCGCCGAGCTCCCACGCGATCCGCTCGGCATCGGCGCCGGCGTCGTGCCCGGCGATCACCACCGTCGCCGGGTCGTCGTCCGGCGACAGTTCGGTCTCGGGCAGACCGGAGTGCACGCGGCGGGTGGCGAACGCGAGGTCGACCTCGTCGTCGGGCACGGCGTGGACGTGCTCGGCACGGAGCCCCGCCGAGAGCGGCTCGCGGAAGGCGACGTTGAGCTGCACCGGTCCGGGTTGGCCCGTGTGGCCGGCCGCCGCGGCGACGGCCTGGCGCGCCAGGGTGCGGAGGGCCTCGACGGCGGTGGCGTCCGGGCCGTGCGTCGAGGGTGCCTCGACGTCCCGGACGAAGCGCACGGCAGGACCGAAGATGCCGGGCTGGACGGTGGTCTGGTTGCTGCCGATGCCGCGCAGCTCGACCGGCCGGTCGGCGCTGAGGACGACCATCGGCACGCCGGAGTGGTGCGCCTCGAGCACGGCGGGGTGCAGGTTCGCCACGGCGGTGCCGGACGTCGTCACCACGGCGGCGGGGCGGCCGGACTCGATCGCCAGGCCGAGGGCGAAGAAGCCCGCGGTCCGTTCGTCGAGGCGGACGTGCACGCTGATCCCACCGGCCCGCTCCAGGGCGACGGCGGCGAGGGCGAGGGCCTGCGACCGCGAGCCGGGGCTGACCACGACGTCGGTCACGCCGGCGCGGGCCAGCTCAGAGAGCAGGGCGAGGGCGGAATCGGTGGCGGGGCTGCCGGAACCGGCCGGCCCGTCAGCGATCGGTGCGGCCGTCGTCGTCGCGTCGCTGGTCGCGGCGGCGTTCCCGCTCGCGGTCTCGGAACTGCTGTTCGAGGTCTCGGAGGGTCTCGTCGTCCTGGTCCTTGTCCGTGCGGTGCTGCTCGGGGCCGGAGGGGCCGCCGAGGAAGTCCGGGTCGTCTTCGGGTCCACGGTACCCGGAGCCACCACCGGGGTTCGTCGCCGGCGCACGGCCGAGGAGGAACCACAGGACGCCCCCGAGCACCGGCAGGACGATCACGAGCAGGACCCAGACGCCGCGGCTGAGGGAGCGCACACGCTGGCGGGGCATCGTGGCGCAGTCGATCACCGCGTACACCGTGAACGCCACGGCGGCCACGACGACGATCAACCACAGTCGGACCATGACGACGACCCTACGTCCGGATCCTGTGGGGTCCCTTGCTGGCTGCGCTTCCGTAGACTTGCCGGGTGAAAGCGTGGCTCGTGTACACCCTGGCTCGTCTCGGCATCTTCGCCGCGGCCCTCGCCGTCCTGCTCGTGATCGGCCTGAAGTGGTACTGGGCGACGATCCTCGCGGCGCTCGTCGGGCTCCTCGTGTCGTACATCGCGCTCCCGCGGCTGCGCGGGAACGTGACGGAGAGCCTCGCGAACCGCCGCGGGACGCCGGAGCGCGACGCGGACACCGACTTCGAGGACGACTTCGTCGACGCCGCCGACTCCGACGCCCCGGTCGCCCGCCCGGTCTCGGACGCCGACCGGCACGCCGCACGCCGCGACCACGACGAGGACTGACCGGCTGCGCTCCCGGTCGCGCTACGGCTGGACGGCCAGAGTGATCCCGAGGACGACGCCGAAGGCGAGCGAGCTGAACGAGGACAGCTGCAGCGCGGTGATCAGCTCGCGCGGCTTCCGCGACGACACCCCGATGGCGAGCGCCGGCAGCGCGAGCAGGAGCGAGAAGTACGTGAAGCCGGTGCGGAAGTAGAGCAGGACGAACCAGAGCAGCACCACGTACGGCAGCAGGAGGAACAGCCCGAAGAGGACCCGCGCGACCGGGCGACCGACCACGACCGCGAGCGTGCGCTTGCCGGCGAGCCGGTCCTCGTCGACGTCGCGGATGTTGTTGACCATGAGCACGGCGCAGGCGAAGAACCCGGCGGCGACCGCGGCCGCCCAGCCGCTGAGCGTCACCTGTCGGATGAGCACGTACTCGGTGCCGAGCACTGCGACGAGGCCGAAGAAGACGAAGACGAAGACCTCGCCGAGCGCGTTGTAGCCGTACGGCTTCCTGCCGCCGGTGTAGAACCAGGCGGCGACGATCGCGGCGGCACCGACGAGGAGCAGCCACCACAGCTGGGTGAGCACGACGATGACGATGCCCGCGACGGCGGCCAGACCGAAGAACGTCAGTGCCACGGTCAGCACGGTCCGCGGCTTCGCGAGGCCGGCACCGGTCAGACGCGCCGGACCGACGCGGAACTCGTCGGTCCCCCGCACGCCGTCGGAGTAGTCGTTGCTGTAGTTCACGCCGATCTGCAGGAAGAGCGCCACGAGCAGGGCGAGGACCGCGATGACCGCGTGGCCGTCCGTCGCCAGGTACGAGCCGAAGTCGCCGGCGGTGCCGCTGTCGACGAAGCCGACGGTGGTCCCCATCACGACGGGCACGACGCCGAGGGTGAGGGTGCGGAGCCTGGCCCCGCCGATCCAGTCGCGGGCGGTCGCCCGGCCACGCGTCCGGGTCGGTGCCGCGGCCTTCGCCGGGTTGCCGGAACGGCCCTGCTTGTGCGTCTCGTTCTTCGCTCGTGCCACGACCGTCGATCCTATTCGTCGTGACGCCGGATCGACGCACGTCCGCCAGGTCAGGGGGGGCGGGGACGCGCCGGTCACCGGTCGTCGACGAGCGCGCGGACCGCTCGGCGGTCGGGCTTGCCGGACGCGAGCATCGGCACCCGGTCGACGACCACGACCTCGGCCGGTCGAGCGGCACGGCCCAACGCGCGCCCGACGTGCTCGCGGACCCGCTCGAGGTCGACCGCGACGGCCGTCACCACGACGGGGACCTCGCCCCACTCGTCGGACCGTCGCCGCGTGACGACGGCGGCGTCCTGACCCGGGAGCTCCCGCACGTGCCGCTCGACCACCCCGAGCGGCACCTTCTCGCCGCCCGAGATGATCACGTCGTCGAGCCGGCCGAGCACCCGGACCCGGCCGTCGTCGAGCGTGGCTGCGTCCCCGGTCCGGTACCACCGCAGGCCCTCCCGCTCGACGAAGGTGGACGCGGTCCGGTCGTCGTCACCGAGGTACCCCTCGGCGAGCATCGGACCGTGCAGCCACAGCTCGCCGTCGACGAGCGCGGTGCGGAGGGTGCCGAACGGCACGCCGTCGTACACGCACCCGCCGCTCGTCTCGCTCGCCCCGTAGGTCGTGACCACCCGGACGCCCGCCGCGCGCGCCCGCTCGCGGAGCGGCGCCGGGGTGGCCTGCCCGCCGACGAGCACCGCGTCGAAGGCGGCGAGGGCGGCGGTCGCGCGCGGGTCGTCGAGCACCCGAGCGAGCTGCACGGGGACCAGGGAGGTGTAGCGCCGCGGTGCCGCCGGCCCGGTGTCGACGCGGTCCGCGGCGTCCGCGAAGGCCGACGGCGCGAAGCGGCCCGGTGCCACGACCGACGGCGTCGTACCCGCCGCGATCGACCGCGTCAGCACGTTGAGCCCTGCGATGTAGTGGGTCGGCAGCGCCAGCACCCAGGCACCCGGCCCGCCGAGGGCCGCGTCGGCGGCCGCGGCACCGGCGAGGAGCGCCTCGGACGACAGCGCCACGCGCTTGCCCGTGCCGGTGGACCCGCTCGTCTCGACCACCAGGGCGACCCGCTGCGGGACGCTCGCCGGTGCCGGGGTCGGCAGCGCCGGAGCGTCCTCGGCCACGGGGAGCAGTGCCGGGCCGCCGGCGAGTGCCGCCTCCAGACCGCGCAGCACGGCCACCGGGTCCGACGCGCCCAGCGCGACCAGCGGGCGCGTCATCGTGATGGTCCGACCATCAGTAGTGCCAGGGGAACGCGGTCCACTCGGGCTTCCGCTTCTCGAGGAAGGAGTCGCGGCCCTCGACGGCCTCGTCCGTGCCGTAGGCGAGCCGCGTGGCCTCACCGGCGAACACCTGCTGACCGACCATGCCGTCGTCGACCGCGTTGAACGCGTACTTGAGCATCCGGATCGCCGTCGGCGACTTGCCGAGGATGGTCTCGCCCCAGCGGATGGCCTCGCGCTCGAGGTCCGCGTGCGGGACGACCTTGTTCACCGCGCCCATCTCGTACGCACGCTGCGCGGAGTACTCCTCGGCGAGGAAGAAGACCTCGCGCGCGAGCTTCTGCCCGATCTGCTTCGCGTAGTAGGCGCTGCCGTACCCGCCGTCGAACGAGCCGACGTCGGCGTCGGTCTGCTTGAACCGACCGTGCTCGGCGCTGGCGATCGTCAGGTCGCAGATCGCGTGCAGCGAGTGCCCGCCACCGGCGGCCCACCCGGGGACGACCGCGACGACCACCTTCGGCATCATCCGGATGAGGCGCTGGACCTCGAGGATGTGCAACCGCCCCATCGACGCCTGCGCCGCCGCCGGGTCGACGCCCTCGGGCGGCGCCCCCTCGTCGCCGACGTACTGGTAGCCGCTCCGGCCACGGATGCGCTGGTCGCCACCGGAGCAGAACGCCCAGCCGCCGTCCTTCGGGCTGGGGCCGTTGCCGGTGAGCAGCACGACGCCGACGCGCGGGTCCTGCCGGGCGTCGTCGAGCGCACGGTACAGCTCGTCGACGGTGCGCGGACGGAAGGCGTTCCGGACCTCGGGCCGGTCGAACGCGACGCGGACGATGCCCTGCGAGACGTGCTTGTGGTACGTGATGTCGGTGAACTGCTCCGCGATCGGAGCCGCGGTCCAGACGTCGGGGTCGAAGAGGTCGGAGACGGGAGCAGGCATGCTCCCACGCTACCGCCGGGGCGCTGCCCGCCGTGCCGTCAGGCGCCCGGACCGCTGGTGGCGGAACCACCCATGTCGGTGAGGAGCTCGGGGGCCACCACGACGAGGATCACGATGAGGATCACCGGGTTGGCGAAGAACGCGACGACGACGCCGACCGCGCCGTACCAGCGCCCGAAGGACCCGACGGCCGCCACGAAGCCGAGCACCGCGGCGATGAGGGTCAGGAACACGACGACGAAGCAGATGCCGAAGGCGAAGTCGGTGTCACCGCCCATGAAGACGGCGAAGGCGCTCGCGTCGACCGCGGCCGAGACGACCGCGAGCCCGAGGGCGATCTTGCCGACGACCGGGTTGCGCTTCTTCCGTGCCGCGCGGTCCTGGGCACGGACGTCCACGGTGTTCCGCTGCACGAGACGGGCGAACTCGTCGGTGTCACGGGCCGGGGTCCGGGCGGCGCCGGCCGGACCGCTGCGCTGGGCCGATGTGGCGGGAGCGGCGGATCGTCGGTCGGGGCCCTGCTGGGGTCGCGGCGTGCCGGCCTGCGCGCCTCGCTGGGCGGGCGTCTGCCCGGCTCGCTGCGCGGGTGCCGGTGCAGCACCCCGCTGCGCGGAGGTCTGTGCGGCCCGCTGCGCCGTCGGTGCGGCGGGCGTCGTCGGACGCCCGGACGTGCGCTGCTGCGGATCCCGCGCCACCGAGCCTCCCTCGTCCGTGCGTGCCGGTGCTGCCGACCCGAGGCCGACCGTCGCATGCTAGTGCCCGGCCCTGGCGGTCCCCTCCGAGGAAGTGTGAGGGGCCCTGGACGCTGCGCCGGGGTGGCTGCTGGGAGGATGGGGCCGTGCTCCCCGACCTCGACGACCTCCTCGACGACGCCCACGTCGTCGCCCTGCCGATGCGGGTGCGCTTCCGCGGCATCACCGTCCGCGAGGCCCTGGTGCTGCGCGGTCCCGCCGGCTGGACCGAGTTCTCGCCCTTCGTCGAGTACGACGACGCCGAGTCGGCCGCGTGGCTCCGGGCCGCGATCGACTTCGGCTGGACCGACCACGAACCGGCAGCGGACTCCGTACCGGTGAACGCCACGGTGCCGGCCGTCGCGCCCGACGCCGTCGCTCCGCTGCTCGCCCGGTACCCCGGGTGCACCACGGCGAAGGTGAAGGTCGCCGAGCCCGGCACGGAGATCGCCGACGACGTCGCCCGCGTCGCCGAGGTCCGTCGCGTGATGGGCCCGGACGCGGCGGTCCGGATCGACGCCAACGGCCTCTGGACGGTCGACCAGGCCGCCGAGGCACTCGAACGCCTCGCCCCGTTCGGCCTGCAGTACGCCGAGCAGCCGTGCGCCACGGTGCCCGAGCTGGCTGAGCTCCGCCGTCGCGTCGCCGGTCTCGGGGTGCCGGTCGCCGCCGACGAGAGCGTCCGGAAGGCCTCCGACCCGCTCGCCGTCGCGCGCGCGGGCGCCGCCGACGTCCTGGTCGTCAAGGCCCAACCGCTCGGCGGGATCACGGCGGCGCGCGCCGTGGTTGCCGACGCCGGGCTCCCCTGCGTCGTCTCCAGCGCCCTGGACACCTCGGTCGGGCTCGGCATGGGCGCCTTCCTCGCCGCCGCCGCGATGTCCCCCGGCTACGCCGCCGGGCTCGGCACGGCGGCGATGTTCACGGCGGACGTGTCGTCGTCGCCCCTGTTGCCGGTCGACGGACGCGTTCTGGTCCAGCGCGTCGCGGTGTCCCGCGAGCAGGTCGAGCGTTCCGCGGCGTCGCCCGAGCGGACCGCGTGGTGGCTCGCGCGGCTCACGCGCGTGCACGCACTCCTCGCCGCCTGACGCGCTCGCGTGAGGACGTCCCCGGGACGGGACCGACGACCGACGGGAGGCACGGTGCCGACTGGCACCGTGCCTCCCGTCCGGTCGTGGCGGCGTCGGTGACGCCGACGGCTCACAGGCCGGAGTAGCTGTGCAGACCCTTGAAGAACACGTTCACGACGGAGAAGTTGAACATCACCGCGGCGAAGCCGATGAGCGCCAGCCACGACGACCGCGCCCCACGCCACCCGCGGGTCGCGCGTGCGTGGATGTACCCGGCGTAGACGACCCAGATGATGAAGGTCCAGACCTCCTTGGTGTCCCACCCCCAGTAGCGGCCCCATGCCCGCTCGGCCCAGATGGCGCCGGCGATGAGCGTGAACGTCCAGAGCACGAAGCCGACGAGCAGGACGCGGTAGGTCAGGACCTCGAGCCGGTCGGCGTCGGGCAGCGTCGCCATGAAGCGGAGCTTGCCCGTCGGGCCACGACCCTGCCGGTAGGTCTGCACGAGCTGCGCCACGGCGAGCCCCGCACCGAGGGCGAAGAACCCCGTGCCGGCGATCGCGACGAAGACGTGGATGACCAGCCAGTACGACTCGAGTGCCGGCACGAGCGGTCGGACCGGCACGTAGTAGTTCACCGTGCCGATGCCGAGCAGGATGATCGTCAGGCCCGTGATGAAGACGCCGAGGAACTTCAGGTTCTGCCAGAACTGCACGAGCAGGAAGATCAGGATGATCAGCGCCGTGCCGGTGAGCGAGAACTCGAACATGTTGCCCCAGGGCACACGGTCGGCCGCGATGCCGCGGAGGACGACCGAGCCGACGTGCAGCACGAGCGCCAGGACCGTCATCGCCATGCCGACCCGCTCGAAGCGGGTGCCACGGCGGGACCCGGCGTCGTCGTCGTCCGAGGACTGGTCGACCCGTTCGAGGACGACCGTGCCGCCGCGGACGGTCGCCACCGTCTTCTCCGCCGAGCTGGCCCGCGGAGCGGTCCCCGCCGTGGCGGCCGCGACGTCGCCGGAGCGCTTCGCCATGTCGAGGGCGAACGCGATGAACGCGATGACGTAGACCGCCATCGCGGAGTACGTCAGCACGACCGAGTAGGTCGCGAGGTTCGTGGTCATGTCGTTCACTGTGGCATCCTAACTCCGAGGTCCGACAGGTGGCGTTGGGCGATGTCCGCGACGGCCCGTTCGAGGTTCGGGTCCTCGCCACGTGCGAGACCCGCGTACTCGATCGTGTAGCCGGCGTCGTCGGCGGGGTCGGCCCCGTCCGCACCGGCGGCGGTCGACTTCGGCACCACCTTCACCCACACGCGTCGGCGCGGGACGAAGAGCGACGTGAGGAGGCCGAGCACCGAGAGCACCGCGAACCCGGCGACGAACAGCTGCGACGGGTCGTGGTGCACGTCGAGGGACACGTACCGCTTGACGCCGTCGAAGGTGATCGACCCGGCGCCGTCCGGCAGGGTCTTCGTCTGGCCGGGCTTGAGCTCGAGGCTCTTGGCCGGGGCATCGGTCCCGGCGATCTCGGTGAGGCCCTTCGTGTCGAGCGTGTAGACGCTCTGCGGGACGCCGTCGTCGAGGCCGAGGTCGCCCGTGTAGACCTGCAGCGTCAGCAGCGGGTTCTGCGCGTCCGGGTACGAGGACGTGAAGGCGCCGAGCGTGTTCTTCACCGCCGTCGGGTAGAAGAACCCGCGGATGCCGAGCTGGTCCGGTTCGGCGTCCGGCACCTTGATGACGCCGAGCGAGGTGAAGTTCGAGTCCTGCGGCAGGAAGGGCACGACGTCCTGGAACGCCACGTTCCCCTTGCCGTCGCGCACGGTGACCTGCATCGCGTACCCGTTGCCGAGCAGGTAGACGTTCGTGCCGCCGACGCTCACCGGGTCGTTCACGCCGAGCCTGCCGGTCTTCGGTTCGCCGCCCTTCTCCTGCGTCGTGACCGTCGCGGAGTAGTCGAGCGCCTGCCCGAGGGCGTCGAGGTTGCGCTCCTCGTACTTCGTGACGAACTTGTCGAGCGTGAAGTTGTAGCCGTGCAGGTCGCTCTGGCGGAACCACCGACCGGGGTTGAACGAGTCGTACGAGCCGAGCACGTTCGAGAACGTCTGCCCCTCGACGAGGAGCCGCTGTCCGGTGTAGCCGAACCCGCCTCCGACACCGACGGCCAGGAGCACCCCCACCAGTGCGGCGTGGAAGACCAGGTTGCCGGTCTCGCGCAGGTAGCCGCGCTCCGCGCTGACCGAGTCGCCGAACCGCTCGACGCGGTACCCGGAGCGCTTGAGGATCGCCGACGCACGGCTCACCGCGTGCTCGACGGACGGGAGGCCCGTGGCCGCGTCCGTCCCGTCGGCCGCGCCCGTCGTGGTGTCGCGTTCCAGCGTCGACCGACCGACCGGCACGCTGCGGTAGCCCGCCAGACGTCCGAGTCGTGCCGGCGTCCGCGGCGGCCGGGTGCGGAGCGCCTGCCAGTGGTGCTTCGTGCGCGGGACGATGCAGCCGATCAGGGAGACGAAGAGGAGCAGGTAGATCGCCGAGAACCACACCGAGGTGTAGGTGTCGAACACCTGGAGCTTGTCGAGCACGGGGTAGAGCTGCGGGTGGTCGACCTTGTACTGGACGACACCGTTCGGGTCGGCGGTGCGCTGCGGCACCAGGGAGCCCGGGATGGCCGCGAGCGCGAGCAGCATGAGGAGGAAGAGCGCCGTCCGCATGCTCGTGAGCTGACGCCAGGCGAAGCGGAGGTACCCGAGCGGGCCGAGCTTCGGCTGGTTGACGCCGTCACCGCGGCCGTCGCCGGGGCCGGAGCCGTCCACGTGGTCGGACGGTCGCTGCGGGTCGGAGACCGCGTCCGCACCGTCGGCCGCGCTCGTCGCGGTGTCCTCGTCCGGCTGCGCGGGGCGCGTCGGCTGCTCCGGCTGCTCGGGGTTCTTCGGGTCAGACCGCGGGGACAAAGCTCTGGATCACCGCCCCGACGCTCGACATGACGGCCGACCAGATTCCGGTGACCATGAGCAGACCGATGACGATCAGGATCGCTCCTCCGATGATGTTGACGGTGCGCATGTGGCGCTTCACGGCGCGGATGGCACCCGTCGCCCACCCGGCGCCGAGGGCGACCAGGACGAACGGGATGCCGAGGCCGAGGCAGTACGCGACGCCGAGCCACATGCCCTGCCAGGCGCTGCCCGACTGCACGCTGAGCAGGTTGATCGCGGCGAGGGTCGGGCCGAGGCAGGGGGTCCAGCCGAGCCCGAACACGATGCCGAGGAGCGGGGCGCCGACGATGCCGGTCGCGGGGGTCCACGACGGCTTGATCGTGCGCTGCATGAAGGTGAAGCGGCCGACGAACACCAGGCCCATCGCGATCACGACGACGCCGAGGACCTGCGTGATGAGGTCACGCCAGCGCACCAGCCAGAACCCAAGCGCCCCGAACACCGTGGTGTAGGCGACGAAGACGGCCGTGAACCCGAGGATGAACAGCAGCACCCCGAGCACGACCCGGCCACGCCGCTGGCCGCCCTCGGCGACACCACCCACGTAGCCGAGGTAGCCCGGCACGAGGGGCAGGACGCACGGCGACAGGAACGAGACGAGTCCGGCGAGCGCCGCGACGGGGAGCGCCACGGCCATCTGCCCGCTGAGGATCGCGTCGGCGAAGGGGTTGCTGGACACGGGTCAGGAGGCCTTGCCGGCCAGTTCGTCGCCGACGAGGGTGTCGAGGATGGATGCACTGTCGACCGCGCCGAGGACGCGCGCCGCCACCCGGCCCCGCTTGTCGAGCACGATGGTCGCGGGGACCGCGTTCGGGGCGATCTGGCCGGAGAGCGCCAGCTGCATCGCGCCGGACTTCGCGTCGAGCACCGTCGGGTAGTCGACGCCGAAGTGCCGTTCGAACGCCGCGGCGGTCCCGCGCTCGTCGCGGACGTTGACGCCGACGAACGCGACGTCCTTGCCCTGGTACGCGTCGTGCACCGTGTTGAGGTACTTCGCCTCGGCGCGGCACGGCGGGCAGCTGGCGTACCAGAAGTTGAGGACGACGACCTTGCCGCGCAGCGCCTTCGACGAGACGGTGTCGCCGTCGGTGTCCTTCGCCGAGAAGTCGACCGCACCCGAGCGGTCGTCCGTGGCGACCTCGGTCACCGCGCCGTCGCCGGAGATGTAGTTCTGGGTGGTCCCGTTGCCGTACTGCTTCGCGAGGCCGCCGGTGTCCGACGAGCACCCGGTCAGCACCAGCGCGGCGGCCACGACCGTCGTCGCGAGGACCGCGAACCGCTTGCTGATGACGCTCACACTGCTCCTTCGTCGATCGCGGTCGCGCGCAGTGACAGCGCGGGATCCGCGTACCCGACCTCGGTGAAGCGGCCGGACGAGGTGGCGGGTACACGCTCGACGGTCGTGATGCTCGAGAGGTCGCAGCGACGCTTCCTCGGGTCGTGCCAGAGCTGCTCGCCGGCCAGACGGCGGTGCACCATCCAGATCGGCAGCTGGTGGCTGACGAGGACCACGTCGCCCTCGTCCACGCTCTCCCAGGCGGTGGCGATCGCGGCGACCATGCGGTTCGCGATCGACTCGTACGCCTCGCCCCAGCTCGGGCGGAACGGGTTGGCGACCCACGGCCACTCGGCCGGCCGCCCGAGCGACCGCTTCGTGAACCCGGGAGGCTGCCCCTCGTACCGGTTCGTGGGCTCGATGAGCCGCTCGTCGAGGGCGACGTCGAGGCCGTACGCCTCGGCCCAGGGCGCCGCGGACTCCTGCGTGCGCTGCAGCGGGGAGGCGACGATCCGGCGCACGTCGACGCCGGCGTCCTTCCACGCGGTCGCCGACGCGAGCGCCATCTGCTTGCCGAGGTCGCTCAGGCCGAAGCCCGGCAGCCGTCCGTAGAGCACACGGTCCGGGTTGTGCACCTCGCCGTGACGGACGAGGTGGATTCGGGTCGCGGGCATGGGTTCCAGTGTAGGTCGCCCAGCCGTTCCCACCGCCCGCCCAGGGGATTCACCGGATGCGGGACCGCTCAGCCGAGCTCGCCGGAGAGCCGACGGTGGATCGCGATCGACCCTGTGTTCAGCCCGGTCACCTCGACCGTCGATCCGTGCGCGGCGAACCGCTGCTCCACCCCGTCGAGCGCGGCCACCGTGCTCGCGTCGAAGACGTGTGCGTCGGAGAGGTCGATGACCACGTGCTCCGGGTCCTCGGCGTACGAGAACCGGGTGACGAGGTCGTTCGACGACGCGAAGAACAGTGCTCCGCGGACCCGGTAGCGCACCGTGCGGTCGTCGACCGGTTCGCGCACGACCGACACGACGTGCGCGACCCGCCGGGCGAACACGAGGGCGGCGACGACGACGCCGACGAGCACGCCGGTGGCGAGGTTGTCCGTGGCGACGACCACCACGACCGTGATCACCATGACCGCCGTCTCGCCGAGCGGCATCCGGCGCAGGGTGCGCGGGCGGATGCTGTGCCAGTCGAACGTCGCGATGCACACCATGATCATCACCGCGGTCAGGGCGGCCATCGGGATCCGGGCCACCACGTCGTGCAGGACGATGGTGAGGACGAGCACCGACACCCCGGCGGCGAAGGTGGAGATCCGGGTCCGCGCCCCGGCCGTCTTGACGTTGATGACGGTCTGACCGATCATCGCGCAGCCCCCGGTCCCGCCGAAGAACGCGGACGCGATGTTCGCCACGCCCTGTCCCCACGACTCCCGCCACTTGCTGGACCCGGTCTCGGTGATGGCGTCGACGAGCTGCGCGGTGAGGAGGGTCTCGATGAGGCCGACGATCGCGACGCCGAACGCGTAGGGCGCGATGATCTGCAGGGTCTCGAAGCTGACCGGCGTGGTGATCCCGGTGAACCCGGGCAGCGCCGTCGGCAGCGCGCCCTCGTCGCCGACCGTCGGCACGGCCACACCGAACACGATCGTGATCGCGGTGATGACGACGACCGCGACCAGCGGTGCGGGGACCGCCTTGGTGACGAAGGGGAAGCCGACGATGACCGCGACGCCGAGGGCGGTGAGCGGCCAGACGACCAGCGGCACGTCCCCGCCGAACAGGTTCGGGAGCTGTGCGGTGAAGATCAGGATGGCGAGGGCGTTGACGAACGCGACGTTGACGCTGCGCGGGATGAACCGCATGAGCCGTGCGACGCCGAGGAACCCGAGCACGAGCTGGAACACGCCGCCGAGGACGATCGTCGGGACGAGGTAGGCGATCCCGTGCTCCCGCACCAGGGGCGCGATGACGAGCGCCACGGACCCGGCGGCGGCGGACACCATCGCCGGACGGCCGCCGACGATCGCGATGACCACGGCGATCACCACGCTCGAGAAGAGCCCGACCGCCGGGTCCACGCCGGCGACGACCGAGAACGAGATCGCCTCCGGGATGAGGGCGAGCGCGGTGACGACGCCCGCGAGGACCTCGCGGGTCAGGAGCCGGGGTGAGCGCAGCGCGCTGAGGACGCTCGGCGGGGTGGGGGCATGGGTGGTCACGGACATCACGGGGAACTCTACCCTCACGTGAGGGTAGAGTTGGCCACGTGAGCACCACCATGCACATCGGGGAACTGGCCGAACGCGCGGAGATGTCCCTGCGCACCATCCGGCACTACGACGAGGTCGGCCTGCTCGTGCCGAGTGAGCGGACGTCGGGGGGGTTCCGCGTCTACACCGAACAGGACCTCGAGCGGCTGCTCGTGATCCGCCGGATGAAGCCGCTGGGCTTCACGCTCGACGAGATGGCGGAACTGCTCCGGGTGGTCGACGGTCTCGCGGCGAAGGACCCCGACGACGCCCCGGCGCTCGCCGCCCGGCTCGATGAGTTCCTGGTCGACGCTCGGGCACGGCACGCGAAGCTCGTCGAGCGGGCCGGCATGGCCGAGGAGTTCATCGGCACGTTGGGCACCCTGCGCGCCTCACTCCCCTGAGAGCTCCCCCGCCTCGATGAGCCGCCGGCGCTCGCGACGCGCCTCGCGCCACTCAGCGAGTCTCCGGACGAGCTCGTCGTGCTCCCAGATCAACCGGCGCGCTCGCCACGGCCGGAACCGGTGCTTGCGCCTGATCCGTTCACGCCATTCCTCGTCACGTCGCTCGAGGAGTTCCTGGACGGGGTCGTTCACCATGACGTCATTCCCTTCCGGTGATGATCCGCAGCACGACCCTGCCGTACACGGCATCGCCGTCGCGAAGGGTCTGCATCTCGTACATCGCATCGGCGCTCGCGAAACCGACTTCCGCTCGCCCCACGTCCCCGTCGCACGCCTGGTCCACGGTCCACACGAACCGCGACCACGCACGGTCCCGTTCCTCACGCGAGACGTCCCGTCGCCACCGCAGCACCGCCCACAGGCCGCCGACCGATGCCGCGACCGCCGTCAGCGCAACGGTCAGCGCAGCCGCGACCACGGTCGCCACCGCCGCCGGCGGCCAGGCCGCGAGCCCCTCGACCCCAGTCGTCATCCGGGGCCTCCCTCCAGCTCGCGACCCGGCCATGTCGAGAACGCTACGGACCGGTCGGTCGTGCCCCGCGCCTCCAGGCACGACCTGTGGACGACACGCAGCGGAGGCCGCCCTGTGGACGGGGACCTGCACCGACCGACGCGTCCGGAGGCAGACCGTTAGACTCAACGACCGTGATCGAACGCACCCGCATCGCCGACCTCGCCGCACTCCCTGACGGGCCCGTCTCCGTCGCCGGATGGGTGGAGACCGTCCGCGACCAGAAGAAGGTGCAGTTCGTCGTGCTCCGCGACGAGTCCGGCGCCGTCCAGCTCGTCAACCCGGCGACGCGCGAGGCCGAGGACGGCGACGACGCCGCGCAGCTCGCGCTCGCCATCACGAACGAGGTCTCCGGCCTCGCCCACGGCACCTTCGTGCACGTCCAGGGCACGCTGAAGCACGACGAGCGCGTCAAGCTCGGCGGCCTCGAGGTCAAGGTCGGCTCGCTCGAGGTCATCAGCGCGGCCATCCCCGAGACGCCCATCGCCGACGACTCCTCGCTCGACAAGCGCCTCGACTGGCGGTTCCTCGACCTACGCAACCGCAAGCAGAACCTCATCTTCCGCATCCAGACCACGCTCGAGCACGCGTTCCGCACCTACTGGGTCGAGCGCGACTACATCGAGATCCACACCCCGAAGCTGATGGCCTCGGCGTCCGAGTCCCGCGCCGAGCTCTTCCAGCTCGAGTACTTCGAGACGACCGCGTACCTCGCCCAGTCGCCGCAGAACTTCAAGCAGATGGCGCAGCCCGCCGGGTTCGGCGCCGTCTTCGAGATCGCCGACGCCTTCCGCGCCGACCCGTCCTTCACGAGCCGCCACGCGACCGAGTTCACCAGCGTCGACGCCGAGATCTCCTGGGTCGAGTCCCACGAGGACGTCATGGCCATGCACGAGGAGCTCCTCGTGGCCGGCTTCACCGCCGTCAAGGAGAAGTACGGCGCGCAGATCGAGGAGGTCTTCGGCTTCGAGTTCGTCGTCCCGACGGCCCCGTTCCCCCGCGTGACCCTGGCCGAGGCCCGGAAGATCGTCGCCGACAGCGGACACGACGTCGTGCGAGCCGACGGCGACCTCGACCCCGAGGGCGAGCGCCGCGTCAGCGCCTGGGCGAAGGAGCACCACGGCTCGGAGTTCGTCTTCGTGACCGACTACGACGCCTCGATCCGGCCGTACTACCACATGCGTCACGCGGACGACCCGACGCTGACCAACAGCTACGACCTGCTGTTCAACGGCGCGGAGATCTCGACCGGCGCGCAGCGTGAGCACCGCGTGGAGACCCTCGAGGCGCAGGCCGTCGAGAAGGGCCTCGACCCGGAGGAGCTCGGCTGGTACCTCGACTTCTTCCGCTACGGCGTCCCGCCGCACGGGGGCTTCGGCATGGGCCTGGCGCGCGTGCTGATGCTCGCGCTGCACGAGCCGTCCATCCGCGAGGTCACGTACCTGTTCCGCGGCCCGACGCGCCTGACCCCGTAGCCACCGCGCACCGCGCCCACGACAGCGGCCCCCGTTCCTCAGCGGACGGGGGCCGTTGCTGTGTCGACTGGGGCAGTACCCACGCCGGCCGGTCCCGGTGCGGCACGCCAACGGCGGTCCGGGGCCGGTGCGGAGGCACGCAGCCCTGCCGGTACGGAGGCACGCAGCCCTGCCGGCGCGGGGCGCAGCCCTGCCGGTACGGGGCCTCAGCCCTGCCAGTCGATGGCGGCCCGCCCGGTGACGAGGCCGCGGATCTCCGCCGCCGCGGCCTGGTGCTCCGGGTGCACCTGGTACTCGTCGAGTCCCGCGAGGTCGTCGAAGGTCGCGACGACGGCGACGTCCTGGTTCTTCCCCGGGTAGGCGACGTTCTCGACGACCTCGAGGGACCGGATCGAGCCGATCGTGCCGGTGAGCCCGACGAGCAGTTCCCGGATCCGGGCGATCGAGGTCGCTCGGTCGAGGTCCTCCCGCAGGGTCCAGGAGACGACGTGGTGGATCATGCGCGGGACTCGGCCTTCTCGAGGGCACGGTGCAGCCGGTCGGCGTCGACGTGCCAGTTGCTGTGGACGCGCCCGTCGACCAGGACGACGGGGATGTCCTCCGCGTACTCCGTCCGGAGGGCGTCGTCGTCGAGGATGGACAGCTCCTGCAGGGTCGTCCCCGGGTGGCTTGCCACGATGCGTTCGACGACCGGTCGGGCATCGTCGCAGAGGTGGCAGCCGGGCTTCGTCAGGAGGGTCACGGCGGGCATGTCACCACTGTAACGGCCCGCGTTCCGACCGGGGAAAAGCGAAAGCCCCGGCGAACCGGGGCTTCAGCGGCAGGTCGTGTGACCTACTTCTTGTTGCGGCGCTGGTGGCGCGTCTTGCGAAGCAGCTTGCGGTGCTTCTTCTTCGCCATGCGCTTGCGACGCTTCTTGATGACAGAACCCATACGGACCTCACTCGGACTGATGTTGTGTGGACACCGGGCCAACGAGACCGCGGAAAAACAACCCCGCCGAGTCTAGCGGAGCGCCGACGCGATGTCGAACGCGAGCGGTTCGACCCGGGTCAGCCGACGTCGGCGATGCCGCCGCGCAGCACGTCCGCGACGGCGGACTCCGGCACGCGGAAGGAGCGGCCGAAGCGGATCGCGGGGAGCTCCCCGGCGTGGACCATGCGGTAGACCGTCATCTTGGAGACGCGCATCATCTCGGCGACCTCAGCGACGGTGAGGAAGCGCACGTCGTCGAAACTGCCGGTCATGGTCCGCCTTCGGGGCTCGGTGTGACCTGTGTGGTCACTGGACACTGTAGGGGCCGGTGGGACCGGTGTCCAGGTCGGGCTCAGTCCTCGTCACCGCGTCGGGTGAAGCGCTTCCGGCTGCTCTCCACGACGCGCTCCCAGCCCTGCTGGGCACCGGAGAGCGCGGCCGTGGCCCGGTGCGACGCCTCGGCCATCACGCGGCCGAGCTCGGTGCCGACCTCGACGGTCGCCTTGCCCGCCGCACCGTTGCGGCGCACCGACACCGGCTGGCCGTCGAGCGTCCAGGCGGTCGTCGCCGGGGTGCCGTCGGCGTCCACGGCACCGGTGAACGGCAGGACCCACTCCTCGATGCCGACGAGCGGCTCCGGGTCGAGGCGGTAGTAGCGGTGCTGCCCTTCCTCGCGGCTCGAGACGAGGCCGATGTCCCGGAGGACGCGCAGGTGCTTCGACACGGTCGGCTGGCTGACGCCGAGCCGCTCCACGAGCTGGCCGACGCTGAGCTCGCCGCCGGTCACGTCCGACCCGTAGGCGGAGAGGAGCGCCCCGAGCAGCTCGCGTCGGGTGGGGTCCGCCACGACGCTGAAGATGTCGGCCATGGGGCAAGGCTAGCCGTGGCGTCCCGGATGTACCATGGCGAACCGTCCCGTCCATGTCCCCGGAGGCATACGATGCTCGACCGGCACGAGCCGACGACCCGATCGTCGGGAGGGACCCGCCGGCGGCCGTCCCGCCTGGGGACCGCGCTCCGCTCGTCGCCGTCGCGGTTGGCGATCGTCGTGTTCGTCGCGCTGATCTTCGTCTTCACGAGCCTGTTCATGACGCCGTGGGCCGCCGCGGACGGCCGACCGACCCACTTCGCCGACGCCCTCTTCACCGCGGCGTCCGTGGTCTGCGTCACCGGACTCGCGACGGTGGACATGGCGACCCACTGGTCCGTGTTCGGGAAGACGCTCGTCGTGATCGGCACGCAGATCGGCGCCGTCGGCGTCTTGACCTTCGCCTCCATCCTCGGCCTGTTCGTCACCCGGAAGCTCGGCCTCCGGGCGAAGCTCATGGCAGCCGGCGACTCGAACCCGCTGCGGACCCACCACGGCGCCGTCCCGGAGGGGCAGGCCGTTCGCCTCGGCGAGGTCGGCACGCTGCTCGCCACCGTCGCGGTGAGCACGCTGTCGATCGAGATCGTGCTCGGACTCCTGCTGCTGCCGTCGGTGCTCATCGCCGGCATGCCCTTCTGGACGGCGGTCGGCGACTCGTTCTACTACGCGGCGATGGCGTTCACGAACACCGGGTTCGTGCCGAACGCCACCGGGCTCGAGCCCTTCGCGCACGACTACTGGTTCCTGTCCCTGCTCATGGTCGGCGTCGTCGCCGGCTCGATCGGCTTCCCGGTGATCCGGGCGCTCACGAAGCAGCTCCGCACGCCGCGCCGGTGGCCGATCCACGTGAAGCTCACGCTGGCGACGAGCGGGGTGCTGCTCGTCGGCGGCGCGGCCGTCTACATCGCCCTCGAGGCCGCGAACCCGACGACCTTCGGCGAGGAGGGCGCGGGCCGCACGGCGTTCCAGGCGCTGTTCCTGTCCACGATGACCCGCTCGGGCGGCTTCTCGCTCGTCGACTTCGACCAGCTCAACGGCTCGAGCCTCCTGGTCACGGACATGCTCATGTTCATCGGCGGTGGCTCGGCGTCGACCGCCGGCGGCATCAAGGTCACGACCCTGGCCGTCCTGTTCCTCGCCGCCGTCGCCGAGGCCCGCGGTCGACAGAGCATGGAGGCGTTCGGACGACGGATCCCGAGCGACGTCCTCCGTGTCGCGGTCGCCGTCGTGCTGTGGGGCGCCACGATCGTCGCGGTGGCCACCGTGGTCCTCCTGCAGGTCACCCACGAGTCGCTGGACCGCGTGCTGTTCGAGGTGATCTCCGCGTTCGCGACCTGCGGCCTGTCCTCCGGGGTCTCCGCCGACCTGCCGGAGTCCGGCAAGTACGTGCTCGCCGCCACGATGTTCCTGGGTCGTGTCGGTACAGTGACGATCGCCGCAGCGCTGGCCGCCAGCCAGAGCCGGCAACTGTTCCGCCGCCCCGAGGAGAGGCCGATCGTTGGCTGACCGCAACCGCCCGCACCCCCTGGGTGCCGTCAGCCACGACGCCCCGGTGCTCGTCATCGGCCTCGGCCGCTTCGGTGCCGCGACCGCCGGGCAGCTCGAACGGCAGGACCGCGAGGTCCTCGTCGTCGACACCGACGCCGGCCTCGTGCAGAAGTGGTCCGACCGCGTGACCCACGCGGTGCAGGCCGACGCGACCGACATCGACGCGCTCCGGCAGATCGGGGCGCAGGACTTCCCGATCGCGGTCGTCGGCACGGGCAGCGACCTCGAGTCGAGCGTCCTCATCACGGCGAACCTCGTCGACCTCGGCATCCCGCAGATCTGGGCGAAGGCGATCAGCCGCTCGCACGGCACCATCCTGTCGCGGATCGGCGCCAACCACGTCGTCTACCCCGAACGCGAGGCCGGCGAGCGCACCGCGCACCTGGTGTCCGGCCGGATGCTCGACTTCATCGAGTTCGACGACGACTTCGCCGTGGTCAAGATGTTCCCGCCCGCCTCGGTCCGCGGGAAGGACCTCGCGACGACGGTCATCCGCACGCGGTTCGGCCTGACGGTGCTCGGCATCAAGACGCCGGGCAAGGCGTTCGTCCCGGCCACCCCGGAGAGCGTGATCGGGCAGGACGACGTGATCATCGTCTCGGGGACCGAGGGCGACCTGGAGCGGTTCGCCGCCCTGGAGTGACCACCGGTCGGACGGGAGGCGCGATCCGGCGCCGACCCGCGCCTCCCGTCCGGTGACGGGTCGCGTCGCGTCGCGTCACGACTCCCGAGGGAGCTACGCCTTCGACAGCTCCTCGGCCCGCGCGATCGCCGCGCGCGAGGCGCGCTCGAACGTCCCGGCCAGATCGGCGTGCTGCAGGACGGCGACGGCCCGCTCGGTCGTGCCCTTGGGGCTCGTGACGGCCCGACGCAGGTCGGCCGGTTCCCTGCCGGACGCACCCAGCAGCTCGACCGCGCCGCGGAGGGTGCCCTGCACCATCGCCTCGGCCTGCTCGTGCGTGAACCCGAGCGACTCCGCGGCCTGCTGCCACTGCTCCACGAGCAGGAAGACGTAGGCCGGCCCGGAGCCGGACACGGCGGACAGGGCGTCGAGCTGCGACTCGGGCACCTCGATGACCACACCGGAGGCGGCGAACACCCGCGACGCGAGCGCCACCGCGTCCGCGTCGGCCGCGGGGCCGGCGCTGATGCCCGTCACACCGTGCCCGACGCCGATCGGGGTGTTCGGCAGCGCCCGGACGATCCGGACGCCGTCCGGCACCTTCGCCGCCATGCTCGCGATCGTCGTGCCCACCGCGACGCTGACCACGACCACGCCGGGCTCGAGGTCGCCGGCGACCTCGTCGAGCAGGTCGCCGATCGCGTAGGGCTTCACCCCGAGCACGACGAGGGCCGCGCCACGGACGGCGGTGCGGTTCGCATCGGCGTCGGTGTCGCTGGCCGTGGCGTCGAGCCCGCGCTCCCGGAGCGCCGCGGCGGACCCCTCGGACTTCGTCGTCAGCGCGACCGTCGCGGGGTCGAGCCCGGCGGCCAGCAGCCCGTCGAGGACCGCGCCGGACATGGAGCCGACGCCGAGCAGGGCGGTGCGGGGCAGTTCGATGGTCATGCTCCCGACCCTACCCAGCGCCCGCGCCTAGGATCGTTGGCGCACGTCAGGGAGAAGGGACACCCGTGAGCGCTTCCGGAGGCACGAAGGCCATCCTCGCCGCACTCGGTGCCAACGTCGGCATCGCGATCGTCAAGTTCGTCGCCGCGGCGATCAGCGGATCGGCGTCGATGCTGGCCGAGGGCGTGCACTCGCTCGCGGACTCGGCGAACCAGCTGCTCCTGCTGCTCGGCGGCCGTCGTGCACGGAAGGCGGCGGACGAGGAGCACCCGTTCGGCTACGGCCGGGAGCGCTACGTCTACGCCTTCGTCGTCTCGATCATCCTGTTCTCGGTCGGCGGCGTCTTCTCGCTCTACGAGGGCATCGAGAAGCTGACGCACCCGCACCCGCTCGAGAACTGGTGGCTGCCGCTCGTCGTGCTCGTGATCGCGATCGGACTCGAGGGCTTCTCGCTCCGGACCGCTCTGAAGGAGGCCCGTCCGCAGAAGGGCGCGCAGAGCTGGGTGCAGTTCGTCCGCCGGGCCAAGGCGCCCGAACTGCCGGTCGTGATGCTCGAGGACACCGCCGCCCTGCTCGGCCTCGTGTTCGCGCTGTTCGGTGTCGGCCTCACCGCCGTCACCGGCAACGGCGTCTTCGACGCGATCGGCACCATGCTCATCGCGGCGCTGCTCATCGCGGTCGCGGTGGTCCTCGGCATCGAGACGAAGAGCCTCCTGGTCGGCGAGGGTGCGACGGCGGCGGACGTCGAGCGCATCAAGCACGCGCTGCTGGACGGCCCCGAGGTCGACTCGATCATCCACATCAAGACGCTCTACCTCGGCCCCGAGGAGCTCATGGTCGGCGTGAAGGTCGCGGTCGACGGCGACCGACGGCTCGGCGACGTGGCAGCGGGCATCGACACCGTCGAGCAGCGGATCCGCGCCGCGGTCCCCATCGCCCGCGTCATCTACGTCGAGCCCGACGTGCTCCGGACCGGGCCACGACCGCCGACCGAGGCGATCGTCATCCGCGCTGCCGACTGAGCCAGACGGGCGGCGACGGACCGACGCCGGCACCCGACGGACGGGAGGCGCGTGGCGGTGTCGCCTGCGCGTCTCCCGTCCGACGTGCGGTCGCCTCAGCGACGCTCCGCGAAGAAGGTGTCGAGGAGCGCCGCGCACTCCCCCTCGAGCACACCGCCGACCACCTCCGAGCGGTGGGGCAGCCGCCGGTCCCTGGCGATGTCGTAGACGCTCCCGCTCGCGCCGGCCTTCGGGTCCCACGCGCCGAACACCACGCGCGGCACCCGCGCCGCCATGACCGCGCCGGCACACATCGGGCACGGTTCGAGGGTCACGACGAGCGTGTGCTCGGCCAGGTGCCAGTCGCCCGTGACGGCGGCGGCCGCCCGCAGCGCGAGCACCTCCGCGTGCGCCGTGGGGTCCTGTCGTGCCTCGCGCTCGTTCCGGCCGACGGCCACGACGGCACCGTCCCGGTCGAGGACGACCGCGCCGACGGGGACGTCACCGGTCGCCAGGCAGGCGCGGGCCTCGTCGAGGGCACGCTCCATCGCGGGGACGAACGGGCGGGCGGCGGGGGCTTCCACGGGACCTCCTGGTGGTCGGGGGCACGCTAGGCTCGACCCTATGCGAGTCCACGTCGCCGACCACCCGCTCATCACCCACAAGCTCTCGGTGCTCCGCGACCGTACGACGCCCTCCCCCACGTTCCGGGCCCTGACCGAGGAACTCGTGACGCTCCTGGCGTACGAGGCCACCCGCAACGTGCGCGTGACCGCCACGCCGATCGACACCCCCGTGGCGCACACCATGGGCGTCTCGATCGCGAAGCCGCGTCCGCTCGTCGTGCCGATCCTCCGTGCCGGACTCGGCATGCTCGAGGGCATGGTCAAGCTCGTCCCGACGGCCGAGGTCGGCTTCCTCGGCATGGCCCGCAACGAACAGACCCTCGAACCGCAGACCTACGCCGAGCGCCTGCCCGACGACCTGTCCGGTCGGCAGTGCTTCGTGCTCGACCCGATGCTCGCCACCGGCGGGACGCTCGCAGCGGCGATCGACTTCCTCTTCGCCCGCGGCGCCGAGGAGGTCACCTGCGTGTGCATCCTCGGTGCGCCCGAGGGCCTCGCCATGGTCGAGCAGGCGGTCGGCGACCGCAACGTCTCGATCGTGCTCGGTGCGCTCGACGAGAAGCTCGACGAGAACGGCTACATCGTGCCCGGGCTCGGCGACGCCGGCGACCGCCTCTACGGCCTGGCCGAGTAGCGCGGCCCCGCCGCTCGACGGACAGGAGGCGCGGTGCCGGACGGCACCGCGCCTCCCGTCGTCCGCGTGGTCGCGCCTGCCGGACCGTCCGGGCGGACGGTTGACACGGCGTTGGTATACCGCGGATACTCGTCCCATGACTGCAACCGTGTCCACCCGCGTCCTCTCCGAGGCGTGCTCCTTCGCAGGGGCAGTGGGGACTGCCGGCACGATGATGCCGGCGACGGCGGTCATGCGTTGTCGAATGTGTGCCTGATCGGCGCCCGTTCCAGCTGGATCCCCCGCGACACCACCCCCGTCGCGCGCGTGTGATCCCCGGGTGACGACCACGTCGACGACACGCACCACGTCACGAGGTCCGATCCCCGCACCCCGGGTCCGCCCCGGTCCGCAGCAGGACCGCCGGGCACCACGGCTCTCGCCGTACCCGGTCGACGCATTCGACACGGCCGCGGCCACACATCCCGCCGCAGCCACACCGCCCGGAGAACCGCCATGTCGCTCACCATCGCCCAGCCCCGTACCGACCGCCGCACCGCCGCCACGGTGCCCACCGACCTCGGGACCGTGACGCCGATCCGCCCCCGACGCCCCGCGGTCGTGCCGCCGGCCACGGACGGCGTGCCCACGAGTCCGGTCGTCGCCCCGCAGCGCAACCGTGCCCTCCCGGAGGGCACCGAGGCCCGCGGCTTCGCCCTGTACGTCGGGATCGACGAGGCGAAGGCCCTGGCGGCCGGCACCACGCTCGCCGCGGTCGTCGAGCAGCTGAAGGCCCTGACCGCGCAGCTCGTCCCCACCTCCGAGACCTACGCCGCCGTCGCCGTCGCCGCAGAGGGGTCGGGCGGCCGCGACGTGGACGTGGTCCGGCTGGCGCTGCAGGACCGCTCCGCCGTCGCCGCGCGCAAGCAGACCGAGAAGCCCGAGCCCGAGGAGACCGGCGTCGTCATCGACATCTCCCGGAAGCGGGTGACGCTCGACGGCGAGGCCGCGCCCCTGACGTACAAGGAGTTCGAGCTGCTGCAGTTCCTCGTCCTCCGCGAGGGCCAGACCGTGGACCGGTCGGCCATCATCGACGGGCTGTGGTCCGACGGCGAGGACGAGACGCCGAACGAGCGCACGATCGACGTGCACGTGCGTCGTCTGCGGTCGAAGCTCGGCGCGTTCGAGGAGATCGTCCGGACCGTCCGGGGTGTCGGGTACCGCTTCGACCGGCACGCCGACGTGGCGGTGCGGTACGCGTCGACGCCGTCCCCCGACCTCTTCTGATCCGCTCGGCGCGTTCCCGGTGAACTCGCAGCGAACGGCTGCTCCGGCCCCTAGCGCGCCGTTACCCGTTCGTTATACGGTCGATGGTGCAGACGGTGTTTGCTGTGGCACCGCCTGCGGAATGTGATTGCAGGACACTCTTGGTGCAAGGGAGAGGGCCGTCCGCCGGGCAACTGGTGGGCGGCCCTCGTTGCGTTCCGGAACTGCGCCGTCCTGCAAGGGAGAGGGCCGTCCGCCGGGCAACTGGTGGGCGGCCCTCGTTGCGTTCCGGAACTGCGCCGTCCTGCAAGGGAGAGGGCCGTCCGCCGGGCAACTGGTGGGCGGCCCTCGTTGCGTTCCGGAACTGCGCCGTCCTGCAAGGGAGAGGGCCGTCCGCCGGGCAACTGGCGGGCGGCCCTCGTTGCGTTCCGGAACTGCGCCGTCCTGCGAGGGAGAGGGCCGTCCGCCGGGCAACTGGTGGGCGGCCCTCGTTGCGTCCACTGCCGTCCGTCGAGGCCGTCGCCCGGGATGCCGGCGCCGCACCCGGTGGGGGACGTCCCCGCAGGTGCGCGGCGGCCGGTGTCACCGTCCGTCGGTAGTGTGGGATGACCGTACGACCCGAGGGAGCGGACCCGTGGACGAGACACGTCGCACCGAGAAGGCGACCGCCGTCGCGGCCTGGGAAGCGCTCTTCCGCGCACAGGTCACCGTGATGCGAGCGCTGAACGCCGACTTCCCGGCGGACGAGATCTCGTTCAACGAGTACGACGTCTGCTTCAACCTGTCGACCCAGCCCGGCCGCCGGTGCCGCATGCGTGAGCTCACCGGGCACCTGCTCCTGACCCAGCCCAGCGTGAGCCGTCTCGTCGAGCGCCTCGCGGCCCGCGGCATCGTCGAGAAGCAGCCGGACCCCGCCGACGCACGCGGGGTCATCGTGGCGCTCACCGCCCACGGCTTCGACGTCTACCGGTCCGTCGCGGTCCAGCACGCGCAGACCATCGCCGACCAGGTCGGTGCCGGGCTCGACGACACCGAGCTGCGGACGCTCACCGAACTGTGCACGAAGCTCCGGACGGCCGCCGGGTCGTCGGGTCCGCGCCGTCGAGCCGCCCGGACCGCCGTCGCACCGGAAGCGGCGGCGGTGTGACCGGCGCACTGGTCTGGCTCCGCGAGGACCTCCGGCTCGCCGACAACCCCGCACTCCGTGCCGCGATCGACCACGGCGGCGACGTCACGGTCGTGGTGGTGCTCGACGAGGAGACCCCCGGCATCCGACCGGCCGGTGCCGCGAGCCGCTGGTGGCTGCACCACTCGCTCACCGCCCTCGACGGCGAGCTGCGCGACCGGGGCTCGCGCCTCGTGCTCCGCCGTGGGGCCGCCGCGGACGTCGTCCAGCGGCTCGTGACCGAGACCGGCGCGGACGCCGTGTTCTGGAACCGCCGGTACGGACGTGTCGAACGCGACCTCGACGCCGGGATCAAGACGGCCCTCACCGACGCCGGCACCCAGGCGCACAGCTTCGCGGCGAACCTGCTCTGGGAGCCCTGGACCGTCCTGACCGGACAGGGCGAGCCGTTCAAGGTCTTCACGCCGTTCTGGCGCGCTGCGCAGGCGATGCCGGAACCACGCCACCCGCTCCCGAAGCCGCGTGACCTGCCACCCGCCGCCGACGTCGACTCCGACGACCTCGACGACTGGGCGTTGCTGCCGACGAAGCCGGACTGGGCCGGAGGGCTCCGCGACGCCTGGGAGCCGGGCGAGGCCGGCGCACACCGCAAGCTCGAGGACTTCGTCTCCGACGCGCTCGAGGACTACGACCAGCGGGACGAACCGGCGATGGCCGCCACGAGCGACCTCTCGCCGCACCTGCGCTGGGGCGAGGTCAGCCCGTACCAGGTGTGGCACCGCCTGCACGGTCGGCTCGAACCCGCGCAGCGGCAGCAGGCACCCGCCTTCCTCCGGCAGCTGGCCTGGCGCGAGTTCAACTGGAACGAGTACTTCCACTGCGACGACATCGCCACCGTGAGCGTCCGTCGCGAGTTCGACGCGTTCCCCTGGCGCGACGCCCCGGAAGCCGAGATCGACCGCTGGCGCACCGGCACGACCGGCTTCGACCTGGTCGACGCCGGCATGCGGGAGCTCTGGCACTCCGGCGCCATGCACAACCGGGTGCGCCTGGCCACCGCGAGCTTCCTGGTGAAGAACCTGCTCGTCGACTGGCGGATCGGCGAGCAGTGGTTCTGGGACACCCTGGTGGACGCCGACCCCGCCAACAACGCCGGCAACTGGCAGTGGGTCGCCGGCTCGGGCTTCGACGCCGCGCCGTACTTCCGCGTCTTCAACCCGGACCGGCAGCTCGAACGGTTCGACCCGCACCGTGAGTACGTGCACCGCTGGGTGCCCGCGGACGAGGACCGACCGGAGCCGATGGTGGACCTCAAGGCGACGCGGCAGCGTGCCCTCGACGCGTACGACCGGATGCGTCGGTCGTGAAGGGCATCGGCGACGCGGTCCTCGCCGAGGTCGACCGGGTCTTCCGCGAGCGTGTCGAGCGGGGGACCGCTCCGAGCAGTGTCTGGGGCGTCTTCGACCGGAGCGGCCTGGTCGCGTCGGGCGGACACGGTGACCGCGGCGACGGCCTGGCACCGGACGCGCACACGGCCTACCGGATCGCCTCGTGCACGAAGAGCGTCACGGCGGCGACCCTGCTCGCCCTCGTCGCCGACGGCCGGGTGCAGCTCGACGCCCCGGTGACCGAGTTCGTGCCGGCGTTCGCCGCGGTCGAGCTCCCGACGCCGGACTCCCCCGTCCCGACCCTGCGGATGCTCCTCACCATGGCGGCCGGCTTCCCCACGGACGACCCGTGGGCGGACCGGCAGGAGTCCCTGTCCGACGACGCGTTCGACGCCGTGCTCCGCGACGGCCTGCTGTTCGACTCGGTCCCGGGCACCCGCTTCGCCTACTCGAACCTCGGCTACGCGCTCCTCGGGCGTGTGATCGCCGTGGTCGCCGGAGCGCCCTACTCCGAGGTTGCGTCGGCCACCGTCCTCCGGCCACTGGGCCTCGACGACACCGTCTTCCGCGCGGCGGAGTCCCGTCGTCCCGTCGTCACCGGCGTCCGTCCGCACGCCGGCGCCTGGGAACCGCTGCCGATCTCCGGCCCCGGGGCATTCTCGCCGATCGGCGGCCTCTTCTCCACCGTCACGGACCTCGCCCGGTGGGGTCGACACCTCGCGTCGGCGTTCGCCTCGAGCGCCGCGGCGGAGCCGGCGAAAGACCTCGTCCCGGCTCCGGAACCCGGGCCGGTCTCCCCCGCCGACCGACGGCTCATGCAGCAGGCGATGCGGGTCGTCCCGGCCTCCGTCGTCCCGTCCTCCTCGCGTGCGACGGCGTACGGCTTCGGCCTCTTCGTCGAGCAGGACACCCGCTTCGGCGAACTCGTGTCGCACTCGGGCGGCTACCCGGGCTTCTCCGCGCACATGCGGTGGTCCGTGCGCGACGGCGTGGGGGTGGTCGCGTTCGAGAACGCCACCCAGGCGAAGGTCTCCGTCGCGGCCGACCGCGCGCTCGACCTGGTGCTGGCGAGCCTGCAGGACGGCGACGCCGCCCGACCGGATGCCGCCGCCGGCCGATCCGACGCCGACGGTCGCCGCGGCACGCACACCCCTGCGACGGCCGGCACGAGGAGTGGGTCGACCACGACGGGTACCGGTCGCACCGCGGCGGCGACGTACGCCGCGCAGGCAGCCGTCATGCGCCTCCTGGCCGACTGGGACGACGAGCTGGCGGACGCGGTCTGCACGGCGAACGTCGCTGAGGACGTGCCCTGGGAACGGCGCCGCCGCGCGATCGCCGAGGCCGTCGCCGCCGTCGGTGCGGACGTCACGGCCGAGCCGGTGGCACAGGAGTCGTCGGCACCGTCCCACCTCCGGTGGTGGCTGCCGGGGGCCGCCGGGCGGCTGCGCGTCGAGATCCGGCTGGCCCCGCTCGCGGCCGGGCGCGTGCAGACGCTGAACGTGACCGCGGAACCCACCGAACGCTGACCGGGCCGGCAGCGCCGCACGCTGTCGCCCGTCAGACCGGCGGGCGTCCGCCCACGAACCCGAGTGCGCGTGCGGCGACGCGGGTCCCCTCGCGGGCGGCCGCGCCGACCCGCACGGGGTCCGTCGCCCACGCGCGGAGGAAGCCCGCCGCGAAGGCGTCCCCCGCTCCGAGCGTGTCCACGACGGTCGTCGGGGTCACCGGGAGTCGCTGGGGGCTCCGGCCCCCTCGTCCGATGAGCACGCCCTCGTGGGCCCGGGTGACGACGACGAGTGGCACCCGCTCGGTCAGCACCCCGACGGCGTCCGCCACGGTGTCGGCTCCGGTCAGCGCCAAGGCCTCGGCCTCGTCCGGGAACAGGACGTCCACCCCGGCGAGGGCCGCGAGGAACGCGTCGGCACCGATGGTCTGCACGACCGCGGACGACGACGGGTCGAGCGACACCCGCACGGGAGCGGAGCCCGAGCGGACGCGGGCGACCATCGCGGCGATGCGCTCGGCACCGCCCCCGCCGAACATCGCCGCCCCGGTGAGGTGCACGATGTCCGCGCGTTCCACGAGGTCGCTCGGGACGTCCTCGGCCGTCAGTGCACCGCTCGCCGCAGGGTCCGACATCGCCGTCCGGCCGTCCTCGTTGCGGACCGACACGACGGCTCCGGTCGTGGTCCGGGCGTCGTAGCGGAGGTGTGCGCGCACACCGGCGTCGCCGAGCGCCCGCTCGTGACGGTAGACGTCGTCGACGCCGACCCGGCCGACGAGGTCCACGTCGGCTCCGAGCCACCCCAGCCAGGTCGCGGTGTTGCCGGCGGCTCCGGCCGGACGGTGCCGGATCACCGCCGCCGGGTCGTGGACGCCGATGGTCGTCGCGCTCGTCTGGACGAGCACGCCGTCGAGGACGTCGCCGACCACCAGGAACCGCTTCCCCGCGCCGCGGCGTCGACCGGCGACCGTCCGTCCGGCCCGGGCGTCTTCGGGACGTGGCGGGGCGTCGGAGCGTCGGGACGGGGTGGACATCGGCCCCATGGTACTCGAAGCCGAGGAAAGCTCCACTTCTCGTCCGTACAGAAGGGGAAGGAGAGCGCTGGTGATATACTTGTCGATCGTATGTGAGCGGTCGCGCTCGTGACACGACCCACGGAGACACCATGCCAAGGAAGCCGGACCCGACGCTCAAGCCCGCGATCATCGAGAAGGTCGCACTCCACCTCCGGGACACCAAGATCGAGGACGTCTCCGTCCGCAGCCTCGGCCGCGTGCTGGGGACGAGCGCGTACCCGATCGTCTATCACTTCGGCTCCCGCGACGCCCTGATCGACGCCGTCGTCGAGCACCTCGCCGGGGTCGCGACCGCGACGCTCGACCCCGGGGACGGGCCCGCCGCCCTCGAGCACTGGCTCGAGGCCGTGTTCGGCGGTCTCGACGACCCGGAGCGCGCCCTCGCCGTCCGGCTCGCGTTCGAACTCGGTGCCGTCGAGTCCCTCGACGGCCGCGACCGCGAGCACACAGCGCACCGTGCCCACGTCGCCACGATCGCGGCGTGGTGTCAGGGACACGGCCTCGACCGGTCCGCTGCCGAGCGCGCTGCCCACGACGCGGTCACGGCAGCACGCGGTCTGCAGTGGGCGTCCCTCGTGGATCCCGACCACACGGACGTCGACGCAGGACTCCGGACCCTCGCCACCGACCTGGTCGCACGGGCGGCCGCGGCAGCGGCCGAGCCGACCGGCTCACGCACGGCGGTGGCCGCATCCCAGCAGGCCCCCGCTCGGACGGCCGGGGCGACGCCCACGCCGTCCTCGGTCTGAGCTGCACCCGGTGGGCGGCTCCGGACGACGGACGCGACCCCGGACACACGGGAGGCGCGGTACCGGCCGGCACCGCGCCTCCCGTCGGTCAGGTGGTCACCTGGGTGACCCGCCGACGATCCGTCAGAGCGTGACGAACTGCTGCGACTTCGCGTTCGCGAAGCGCGCCGCGACGTTCTCCCAGTCGACGATGTTCCAGACGGCCTTGACGTAGTCCGCCTTGACGTTGAGGTAGTCGAGGTAGAAGGCGTGCTCCCACATGTCGAGCATGAAGATCGGGACGACCCCCAGCGGGACGTTGGCCTGCTGGTCGAACAGCTGGAACGTCGTGAGCTTCTGGCCCACGGTGTCCCAGGCGAGGACGGACCAGCCGGAGCCCTGGATGCCCGTGGCGACGGCCGTGAACTGGGCCTGGAACTTCTCGAACGAGCCGAAGAACTCGTCGATCGCGGCGGCGAGCTCGCCCTCCGGGACCTTGGTGTCCGGGCCGAGGTTGGTCCAGAAGATCGAGTGGTTGACGTGACCGCCGAGGTTGAACGCGAGGTCCTTCTCGAGCTTGTTCACGGTGGCGAGGCTGCCGGACTCGCGGGCCTCGGCGAGCTGCTCGAGGGCCGTGTTCGCACCCGTCACGTAGGTCTGGTGGTGCTTGTCGTGGTGCAGCTGCATGATCTTGCCGCTGATGTGCGGCTCGAGCGCGGCGTAGTCGTACGGCAGCTCCGGCAGGGTGTACTCAGCCATGTGAGTTCCTTTCGATCAGTGGATTGCGGACGGTGCTCCGCGGCTCACGAGAGCCGGGAACGATCGGTGAGGGAGTGGAATTCCCGGTTGTGGTAGACCAGCGGCTCGCCGCGCTCGAGGCCGACGACGATGTCGAGGACCTCCGCGACCACGACGGTGGACGAGCCGATCGGCGTGGTGGAGAGGGGCCGGCAGCGCAGGGCGCTCGCGGCGCTCGGCAGGTAGCGGTCGCCCGAGGGCAGCGTTCCCCAGACCGGATCGTCGGCGGCGGGGCTGCCGGTCGAGGCGAAGCGCTTCGCGAGACCCACCCCGAGGGAGTCGACCAGGTGCACGACGAAGATCGGGGCGCCGAGGACGACGCCGGCGGACCCGGAGTTCGTGGAGAGGGAGAACACGAGGACGGGCGGGTCGATCGCCACGCTCGCGACACTCGAGGCCGTGAGCCCCGTGGGGCCGTCGGGGCCTTCGGCGGTGATGACGGCGACACCGGCGGGGTGTCCCCGGAAGGCGGACTTGTACGCGTCCGCGATGGTCGCCGGTGCTTGGTCGGGCATGGGAGTCGTCGTCGTTCCTTCGCGCGAGGGGAGGCCACGGCTGCGCGGCCACGTCCCAACGTAGGACCTCAACCCTGGTTGAGGTCAACGATTCCCAGGTTCGACCGATCCCGGGCGCGCCGTCCGGCCCGGCGCGCGGTTCGAACCACGGAGACGACGTCGAACCAGGCGCGCGGCCTGGTTCGACGTCGGGAACGTGGTTCGACGCGGGCGGAGCCCCGGGCGGGGGCCCGGGCAGGGGCGCCGTGCAGGAGCCCCGGGCGGCGTCAGCGCCGACGCAGCATCACGACGGCACCCGCCGCCGCGACGACCATGAGGAGCGCAGCGACCCCGGCCGTGACCGTGACGCCGGAGTCGAACGCCGCCCGCGCCGACGCGAGCAGCGCCTGACCGGCGGACCCGCCGAGCGAGCCGGCGGCCGAGACCGCACCACCGAGTGTCTCCTGCGCTGCCGTGTGCGCCGACGACGAGAGCCCGTCCGGCACGACGACGTGCGCCCGGTACGCCGCGGCGAGGATCGTGCCCAGGACGGCCGTCCCGAGCACGGCACCGATCTCGTAGGCCGTCTCCGACATCGCCGACGCCGCTCCGGCCTTGTCCGCCGGCGCGGTCGAGATGATGAGGTCGTTCGTGACGGTCTCGGACGCACCGATGCCGATGCCCAGCAGGACGAACGCCACCGCGAGCGCCACGATCGAGGCGTGGTGCCCGAGCACGGCGACCATCGCGTACGCGGCGGCCGAGAAGAGCAGCGCGACGGCCACGACCCACCGCGGCGCGACCCGTCCGACGATCGGTACGACGACGAGCCCGGCGACGATGGTCAGCACCGACCCGGGGATGAGCACGATGCCTGAGGTGAAGGGGTCGAGGCCCGCGACGAGCTGCAGGTGCTGTGCGATGAAGAACAGGAACCCGGTCAGCGAGAACATCGCCGCCATGTTCATGAGCACGCTGCCGGTGAACGCCGTGCCGCGGAACAGCCGCAGGTCGAGCATCGGCGTCCGGGAGCGGAGCTGCCGGCGCACGAACGCGATCCCGCAGACGACGCCGACCGCCAGCATCGCGATCGCGAGGCCGCGCTCCTCGGGGTGGACGACCGACTTGATCGCCCAGGCGATCGGAGCGAGGGTCCCGAGGGACAGCAGCATGCTCGGCACGTCGACCGGCCCGGGCAGCGGGTCGCGGGACTCCGGCACGAAGAACGGCACGCCGACGAGCATGAGCACGAGGATCGGCACGGCGACCAGGAACACGGCACCCCAGTGGAAGTGCGCGAGCAGGACCCCGCCCACGAGCGGACCGAGGGCGTTGCCGGCGGCGAACATCGTGGACCAGACGGCCAGCGCCATCCGCCGCTCCCCCGCGTGGACGAAGACGTTGCGGATGATCGACAGGGTGGCCGGCATGAGCATCGCCCCGAAGACGCCCATCGCGACGCGCGCCGCGACGAGCAACCAGGCATCGGTGGCGAACGCCGCGGCCACCGAGAAGAGCGCGAAGCCGCTGGCACCGACCACGAGGATCCGACGTCGCCCGATCCGGTCGCCGATGCTGCCCATCACGACGAGCAGCCCGGCGAGGACCAGCGGGTACGCGTCGACGATCCACAGCTGGGTGGTCGCGTCCGGGTTGAGTGCGCGCGAGATGGACGGCAGCGCGAAGCTCAGCACGGTGTTGTCGACCGAGATGAGCAGGACGGGCAGCATGAGCACCGCGAGGGCGGCGAAGCGTCGGGCGCGGCTGCCGGTCACGGCGGTGGCGACGGGGCTGGTGAGCAGGGCGGACACGGTGACTCCAGGGACTTCGAGCCGGACCAGGTCGACGGCGGAACGACGAACAGACGAGACGGGACGCGGTGTGGGCACGCGCCCCGTCAGGACTCCGTAAGTGTACCGTCTGGACGGTGTTGGTTGCAAGTGCAACCAAGCGGCTCGGGTCGCGACCGGTAGACGGACGGGAGGCGCGGTGCGCGCTGGCACCGCGCCTCCCGTCCGCCGCCCGTCGAGGCCCCGGTCGGGGCCGCTGCCTCAGGCCGACTCGCGCAGGAGCAGGCGGTGCCGCACGGTGCGCTGCACCGCCGCGCCGTGCCGCGGGAGCTCCCCGGCGAGCATGCCGAGCGCGAGGTCCAGGGCCTCGCGGGCGACCGCGTCGAGGTCGACCGCGAGCGTGGTGAGCGTCGGCGAGACGAGCGAACCGAGCGGCAACCCGTCGACCCCGACCACCCGGACCTCCCCCGGTACGTCGACACCGGCACGTCGGCAGGCCTGCAGCACGCCGAGCGCCATCACGTCGTTGAACGCGAGGACGGCATCGAGCCGCCGTCGCCGTGCCAGGACCGCGACGGTCTCCTCGGCACCGCTCTCCGCCGTCGGGTGCGGCACCCGGACCAGCTCCGGTAGGTACCCGCGACGGTGGAGTGCGTCCATCAGGAGCACGCCCCGGGCGCTCGTACGGTCCGGCTCGGCGTGGTCGAGGACGACCGGGTGCCGGACACCCGCGGTCACGAGGTGGTCGGCGAGGTCCTCGATCGCAGCCGAGGGGTCCATCCGGACGGCCGCGGTGGTGGGTTCGGCGGACGGGTCGAGCTCGACCATCGGCACGCTGCCGAGCAGTTCGCTCCACCGGTGGCGTCGGGACCCGAGGTAGCCGATCACCACGTCGGTCTGCGCCCCGAGCGCCTGCACCATCCGGTCCGCATCGCTCGAGAGGTCGACGTCGGCGAGCATGACGTTCCATCCCTGCTCGGCGGCGAGCCGGAACACCGCGGACGCGAGCTGCGGCGTGTAGGGGTTCCGCAGGTCGTTCACCACCAGGCCGAGCTGGTGCTCGCCGCCGGTCACCAGCCCGCGACCGAACCGGGACGGGCGGTAGTCGAGTCGCTCCGCGGCGGCGAGGACGCGCTGCTTCGTCGCCGCGCTGATGCCGGGCATGCCGTTCACGGCGCGGGTGACGGTCTGCCGGGACACCCCGGCGGCCTCGGCGACGTCGAAGATCGTCGCCCGGCCGCCGCCGGGGTGCGCGCTGTCCGGGGACGGCGTCAGTCGCGGAGGTCCAGCCATGCCACCTGTTCCGGTGTGAGGTCGACGGAGAGGCCCGTCATCGAGGAACGCGCCTCCGCGATCGTACGCGGCCCGAACAGCGGGAACGTCGGGAAGGGCTGGTGGAGCACGTAGGCCAGGGCGATCGCCGTCGCGGGGACGCCGAACTGCTCGCCGAGCGCACGGGCACGGCGCAGCCGCTCGAAGTTCTCGTCGCTGTAGTAGCAGCGCACGAGCTCTGCGTCGCTCGTGTCCTCGGGGGTGGCCCGCCCGGTGAAGAACCCGCGGGCCTGCGACGACCACGGCAGCAGGGGCACCTGACGTTCCTCGAGCCAGGCCTTCGACGCGGCGTCCGTCGCGTGCTCGCAACCGGCCCAGGGGACGTCGTACGCCTCGGCCAGCCCGAAGTGGTTGCTGAGCACCTCGAACTCGTGCTTGCCGTTGGCCCGGGCGTAGGCGTTCGCCTCGTCGAAGCGTGCGGGCGTCCAGTTGGAGCCGCCGTACACGCGGATGCGTCCGGCGCGGCGGTGTTCGTCGAGGACGTCGACGAACTCCCCCACCGGGACGTCCGGGTTGTCGCGGTGCATCATGTAGATGTCCGCGTGGTCGGTGCCCTGGCGCTCGAGGCTCTCGAGCAGCTGCCGCGTGAGCGACTCGGGGTCGCAGAACGGGGTGTGCGCGCCCTTGGTGATGACCACCACGTCGTCGCGGATGCCGCGGTTCTGGATCCACTTGCCCAGACGACCCTCGAGCACGCCACCGCCGTAGACGTAGCCGGTGTCGAAGACGTTGCCGCCCTGCTCGACGAACAGGTCGAAGATCGCGCTCGCGTGCGCCAGGTCGGGCTGGTTGTCGACGCCCATCACCAGACGGGACATGCGCTTGCCGACGCCGGCGACCTCGCCGTAGCGCATCGGGTTGCCCGCGGCGGACGGGTCGTGCGCCGCGACGGTGAGCGGTCGACCGCTGACGGTGGGGATGTCGGCGGTCTCGGCCTCGAACGGGAAGCGCAGGCCGATCGCGGCCCGCCACCGGTCGAGCGTCCGGGCGGTGGCGAGCGACTCGTCGAGCGTGATCTGCGGGACGTCGACCAGGCCGGCGGCGAGCGCCGCGGTGGTCGCGTCGGCCTCGAGCGCGTAGGGGTGCGCGCCGGCGAAGGACAGGGTACGGGGGTCCTCGTCGACCGTGCGGACCTCGATGGTGGGGTCGTCGCCGAGCGTCCACGGGTCCGTCAGGGTGATCGTGCCCCGCGTGCCGGAGATCCGGACGGCGTTGTCGTCCTGCACCCGCACGCCGGTCCGCACGTCAGCGGTGATGCCCCCGCGGTAGGTCAGGTGCGCGACCGCCCACTCGTCCACCCCGGTCGCGCCGATCGTCCCCGTGGCGGTCAGCTCGGTCGGTTCCGCGACGACGACCCCGGTCGCCGCCTGGACCACCGCGGCGGCCATCGTCACCGGGTAGCCGCCCACGTCGAGGATCCCGCCACCGGCGGTGTCCACGTCGAACAGCCGGCCGGTCCGCTCCCCGGCGCGGAACGCGAACGAGGCGTCGACGTGGGTGACCCGGCCGATCGCGCCGTCCCGGACCAGGTCGAGCAGCGCCGCGGTCTGCGGGTGGAAGCGGTACATGAACGCCTCGACGAGTGGCAGGCCGGCCTGCCGTGCGGCGTCGGCGAGGGCCATCGACGTGCCGTGGTTCGGCGAGAGCGGCTTCTCGCACAGCACGG
Source organism: Curtobacterium sp. L1-20 (assembly GCF_048755855.1). Taxonomy (GTDB): domain Bacteria; phylum Actinomycetota; class Actinomycetes; order Actinomycetales; family Microbacteriaceae; genus Curtobacterium. The sequence goes on from NZ_CP151473.1 coordinate 3,180,057, forward strand.
CCTTGCCGGCCTCGAGCGCCGCGAGGACCAGGGCCGCGTGCCCGGTGTGCACCGTCGAGACGTAGACCGCGTGCACCCGCGGGTCGGCGAGCACCTCGTCGTAGGACGCCGCGGTGACGTCGGCGAAGCCGTGCTCGGCTGCGGCGTCGGCGAAGGCCCGCGCACGTTCCGGGGACGAGCTGCCGGCGCCGACCAGGGTCGCCCCGGCGGTGCTCGCGGGGAGCTGGGAGAGGAAGCGGCGGGCGATGCCCCCCGGGCCGAGGACGGCCCACCCGGGAGCGTCCGGCTGCCCGTCGGTGCTGCTGGTGGCGGTGGTCGCGGTCTGCGCTGACATGCGGTTGCCCATCTGGTCGTGAACCTTCACGGTCCCGACGACCGTACCGTCCACGACCGGCAACCGCAACGGTCCGCACCACCCGCCCGGCAGGTCACACGTCGGCCCCGCGCCACACGTCGTGAGCGTTCACGGTGATCCTGGGCCCGGACCCCCACGGGGGCGGTGTCGGCCCACCCGGACACGGGACGGCGGCGACACCCCGGACTCCCTAGACTCGTGCGCATGGCAAGCGCCCGCGATCGTGTCCTCGACAGCTTCGTCACCATCGTGTGCGAGGAAGGAGAGCGTCCCGCGACGCTCGACGCCGTGGCCGCGCGTGCCGGTGTCTCGAAGGGCGGGCTGCTCTACCACTTCGGCTCCAAGGCCGCCCTCGTCGAGGGGCTCTGTGAGCGGCTGTCCGACCTCTCCGCGATCGACGTCGAGCGGATGCGCGAGGCCGAGGACGGCGCCGCGCGGTACTTCGTCCGCAACTGCCAGTTCGTCGGCAGCGAGCTCGACCTGGCGCTCCTCGCCGCGAGCCGTCTGCAGCAGGCCGGCTACGAGGAGGCCGGGCGCACCCTCGACGAGACCGAGAACGCCTGGCTGGCCGCCCTCGTCGACGAGCTCGGCGACGTGCCGACCGCGCAGGCCGTCAAGCTCATGGGCGACGGGCTCTACCACGCCGCCTCCCTGGGCGCCGCGAGCGAGGTCCGTCCCGACCGTGCGAGCGTGCCGATGGAGCCGCTGCTGGCCGTCGTGGACCGCTTGATCGCCACACGTCCGGGCGCGTGAACGGACACCAGCCGCGCTGGGGATAGACTGGGCGCGATCCACCCGCCTGACTTCCGGAGGTACCACCGTGGGCCGCGTCATCGCCGCTGTTTTCTCGATCCTGCTGCTGCTGGTGTCGATGTACCTGTTCGGCTTCGCGTTCCAGGTGGAGTCCGGTCAGGCGTTCGTGTTCATGGGCGGCGTGCTGCTCATGTGCCTCTCCTTCTTCCTGCCGATCCACGTGTTCGGCAAGCGCTGACGACACCGCGACGAGAACGGCCCCGCACCTCGAGGTGCGGGGCCGTTCTGCATGGGGGCCGACGTGGTCGCCGCGCCCTGCGGCAGCCCGGAGCCCGCTAGGCCAGGACGCGCAACTGCCGCAGCGTGACCACCGTCGACACCGCCGCGTGCGCCGCCTCGGCACCCTTGTCCTCCTTGGAGTCGGGCAGCCCGGCGCGGTCGAGGCCCTGCTGCTCGTCGTCGAGGGTCAGCACCCCGAACCCGACGGGCTTGCCGGTCTCGATCGCGACGCGGGTGAGACCGCTCGTGGCCGCGTCCGAGACGTACTCGAAGTGCGGCGTCCCACCGCGGATGATGACGCCGAGGGCGACGACCGCGTCGTACCCGCCCTCGAGTGCGGCCTTCGCGACCACCGGCAGCTCGAAGCTCCCCGGCACCGGGACGACCTCGGCGGTGGCGCCCAGCCGTTCGACCTCGCGCTGCGCCCCGGCGAGGAGGCCGCCGGCGATGACCTCGTGCCACTGCCCGGCGACGATCGCCACCCGGATGCCGCTGCCGTCGACGTGGTCGCGGTCCGCCGCGCCTGCTCCGCTCATCGTGTCGTTCCTTCCGTGGGCACGGACTCGGCCGCCGCCCGGTCTGCCGCGTCGAGCCACTCGACGAGTGCGGCGATGGTGATGACGGGCACGCCGGCGCGCGCCCCGAGTGCGAGGAGTCCCGGCAGGCGCATCATGCCGCCGTCCTCGTCGACGATCTCGCAGATCGCCGCGGCGGGACGGAGCCCGGCAGCGGTGACGAGGTCGATCGCGGCTTCGGTGTGGCCCGCGCGTTCGCGGACCCCGCCCGGTCGTGCGCGCAGCGGGACGACGTGCCCCGGGCGGTGCAGGTCGTCGCGGACCGAGGTCGGGTCGGCGAGCACCCGCAGCGTGTGGGCACGGTCGTGGGCGCTGATGCCCGTGGTCACGCCGGCGGCGGCGTCGACGGTCACCGTGTAGGCAGTGCCGCGGACGTCCTCGTTGTGCGCCACCATCGGCGGGAGGTCGAGCGCGTCCGCGATCTCGACGCTGACGGGAGCGCAGATGAACCCGGACGAGTGCGCCACGGTCCAGGCGATCCACTCCGGGCTCGCGAGCTCCGCGGCGAGGATGACGTCGCCCTCGTTCTCGCGGTGCTCGTCGTCGGCGACGATGACGGGGCGGCCGGCCGCGATGGCGGCGACGGCCTCGTCGACGCTGGACGGTCCGAGCCCGTCGGCCGGGGTGGGGGCGTCGGCGACGCGTCGGGCCCCGGCCACCATCACCGTGCCTCCGACGCGACGGGCGAGTCCGACCGCGCGGGCGGACGCGACGCGACGCGCGAGCCCGACGCGACCGCGGCGTCGAGCCGCAGCATCCGTCGCACGTGCCGCGCGAGCACGTCGGTCTCCACGTTCACCCGGTCCCCGGGGACACGCGAACCGAGCGTGGTCGCGGCGAGCGTCTCGGGGATGAGGCTGACCTCGAACCAGGCGGCGTCCACCGGGGTGTCCTCGGCGGACACGGCGCTCACCGTCAGCGAGACGCCGTCGAGCGCGATGGACCCCTTGTCGACGACGAGGGGGCTGAGCCCGGGTGCGAGGGAGAACCGGACGCGACGCCACCCGTCGCCGTCCGCCGTCTCGAGCACCGTCGCGGTGCCGTCGACGTGCCCCTGCACGATGTGGCCACCGAGCCGGTCCCCGACGGAGGCCGCTCGCTCGAGGTTGAGCCGGTCGCCGACGGCCAGGGTGCCGTGCGCGCTCATGTCGAGCGTCTGCTTCATGACGAAGGCGGTGAAGGTCTCGGGGGTCTGCTCGACGACGGTCAGGCACACGCCGCTCGTGGCGATGGAGTCGCCGTGACGGGCGTCCTGCACCACGGTCGGGCCGTGCACGGTGAGCGCGACGGAGTCGCCGTGCTGCTCGACGGCGGTGACGGTGCCGAGTTCCTCGATGATGCCGGTGAACACTGGTGTCCTCTCAACGGGACTCCGGGGGCGTTCGACGATCGTCGGCATCGACGGACGCGTCGCGACCACACGGGGTGGTCGTGTCGTGTCCGCCAGCGCGCCTCCCATCCGGACTCTCACCGTCGGTCCCGGAATGCCACCGGGTCAACCTCTGCCGGGTCTGCACCCGTCATCAGTTCGTGGACTGTCACCACCGGTTCGGAATTGCACCGACCCCGGAGCGCTTGCGTACCCGGAACGATACTCCACCCGCGTGCTCCGCAGGCCGCGCGGGTTGCGTCGTGTGACGAACGTGGTCGGGACCCGACGGCGGACGGGAGGCGCGGGCCGGGGCCGCCACGCGCCTCCCGTCCGGTGCGCCGCACGTCACCCGCGTCCGCGCGCCAGGGCGACCGCGTGTCGGAGCGACAGGTCCGGCAGGTAGGCGCGCACCACCGCGATGCCGATCGCCGGGAGGGCGACCGGGTCCGGGTACGCGAGCACGAGCGGGTGGAGGTCCGGGCCGAACTTGAGCTTGAACCGCAGCAGCGACCGGAATCCGTAGACCGGCTCGAGCACGCCGCCGACCAGGTCGAGCAGGTCCTGCACGCCCTCGTTCGCCGGGGGTGTGTCCGATGCCTGCGCGAGGGGCGCGGCGGAGAGGCTGAGGCGCTCGATGCCGTCCTCGCGCATCCGGTCGGCGGCGCTCGCGACGAGGAACTCCATGACCCCGTTCGGGGCCGCGGCGGTCCGTCGCATCACGTCGAGGGTCCACCCCACGACCCGACCCTCACGGTGGCTCGGCAGCCAGCTGGTGACGGCGAGCACCGTGCCGGCCTCGTCCTGCGCGACCAGCGTCCGGACGGCGGGGTCCCGCATCTCGTCGACGCCGCCGAGGGTGAAGCCCATCTCGGGCAGCTCGCGTTCGGCGACCCACTCCTCGGAGATCGCCTCGATCTGCCGGGTGGTCGCAGCCGGCAGCTGCTGCCAGCTCGACCACGTCGCGGTGATGCCCTCGCGCTTCGCCTTGTTGACGGAGGTCCGGACGTCCTGCTTCTTCTTGCCACTGGTCGTCCACGTGCGCGGGTCGAGGTCGGCGTCCTCCGCGACCGGCAACGTGCTCCAGCCCTGCGCCGTGAGCGTGGCGGCGGTCGCCGTGCCGATCCCGTAGAAGACCGCCGTCCAGCCGTTGTCGTCGCACCAGCGAGCGAACGCCGTCATGGCGTCGGCACGGGCGTCGGGCCAACCGAACGGTCCGCCGACGGTCACCGCCACGCGGCCGTTGCGGCGGAACGCGACGGCTGCCCGTCCGTCCTCGGCGAACCAGTACGCGTTGCCGTGCCACGTCGTCATCCAGCCGAACGCGTCGCCGCCGCCGGCCTCGAGCAGGGCCCTGGCCCGTTCGCGGTCGTGCCGGGTGCCGTCGGGGTCGGCGTCCGGCTCGACGGCACCGGTCGGCCGCACCGAGGCGAGGGCGACGACGAACCACAGGACCGGACCGGCCAGCCCGAGGACGACCCGGAGCGTCGGGTGCAGCGACGGCAACCGGTCCCAGGACGTCACGGGTGACAGCGGACCGAGGGCCGCGACGGCGAGGCGCATCGGGTCCTCGACGTGCTGCGGCGAGGACGCGGCGGTCACCAGCACGACCGTGACGACGACCACGGCCGCCGAGCCGACCGTCACGACGAACGCCACCACGCGACGGCGCGACGCGAGCACGGTGAACGACCGGCGGAGGAGCACGAGCACGGCGGCGGTCGCGAGCGGGACGACGATCGACGCGGCGATGGACACGTCCACGATGAACTGGTCCTCGGTGCCGTGGAGTCGCTCGACCCGACCGGGGACCGCGCCGTACGTGACCGCAGCGGCAGCCGCGGTGACGACGTCGACCACGACGACGAGCCACACCGCGAACCGGCTGCCCCGGAACAACCCGAGCCCGCCCACGACGAGCACGAGGAGGGGCGCGGCGGCGAGCACCACCGACCACGGGTCCGTCGCCCGGTAGGACAGGAGCGCGTGCAGGCACTCCCCCGCGATCCCGTCGGCGCGGCACCCGCGCACCGGGGTCACCGGCCCGGCTCCGACCACCGCGGCGAGGGGCGCCAGGATGCCCACACGGGCACGCGAGACGAGCGCGATGACGGGTCCGACCGCCGACACCAGCACGACGGTGCCGAGCAGCACCCGGGTCTCGCGGTGCGAGCTGCGCACCCACCCGATCCGCTTCGGGGTGCGGCGCAGGAGCTCGCCGAGCAGCCAGCCGGCACCGGCGGCGAGCACCGCGTACAGGTCCGACGCGTGTCCGGCGTAGAGCAGGAGCGCGGCCACCACGGCGAGCGCGTTCACCCGGATGCGCCGCCGCCACAGGGGTCCGGCGAAGGCGCTCGCGGTGACGATCGTGCCGACGATGGCGGTCCACGGGTCGAAGCTCGTCGCGCGCCCGAGCAGCAGCGGTCCGACGTCGCGTCCGTCGGAGTCGACGAACGCACTGAACGCCCCGATGCCGGTGCCGACGACGGTCGTCACGACGAAGGCGACCGCCGTCCGCCACGACCCCATCAACCGTTCCGCGGCACCGACGAGGACGACGACGCCGGCCAGCGTGAGCAGGACCGCGACGAGACCGGTCGACGCCGCGAACACCCGGAACGGGCCGTAGGACACAGGCCCGGTGCCGTGCACGACGCGGAGCACGACCGCGGTCACCGAGGTCGCGAGCACCAGCAGCAGGACGACCGTCGTCACGAGGTGTCGGCGGACCGCGCGACGGGCGACGGCCCACCGCGTCGGCGCGTCGACGACGGGCTCGGTCACAGCGAACCCTGCACGGCCGGCAGCCCGAGGTGCGCGATGACCGCCGGCAGCCCGTGCGCGAGGACGTAGCGCACGGTGTTCCAGTCGTGTGCGGACCCCGGCGACACGACGAGGGCCGTCTGCATCCCCGCCCGTTCCGCCGCCGTCCGGAGCGCGTCGGTGGACGCGTGGTACGGGGCGTCGTCCTGCCCGTAGCCGAAGACCGTCAGGTGGTCCGTGTAGTGCCCGTGGGCGGCCATGATCGCGCTCGGCGCCGCTGCGCGGTAGGCGGCGGCCGACCCGCCGAACCCGAGCGCGATGGTCTGCTGCACGCTGCCGTTGCGCGGACCGAGCTCGCTCGAGATGGCCAGGGCGGACCCGAACACGTCCGGGTGGGCGGCCGAGAACTGCATCGCGCAGGTCGCTCCCTCGGAGAAGCCGACGACCCCCCATGCGTTCGGCGAGCTCTCGACCGGCAGGTGCTGCCGGATCCACCCCACCGTGTCGGTCATCACGTAGGTCGCGCTCCGACCGAGCCGCCGGGAGTCGACGCACATCGGGTTGCGCTCCGGCGCGCCGAGCTGGTCAGGAGCGACGACGATCGGCGCGAGCCCGTGGTGCGTCGCGGCGTAGTGCTCGAGGTACCGGCCGAGGTCGCCGGTCTGGAACATGTCGGCGGGCTGCCCGGGCTGACCGGACAGCGCGACGAGCACGGGGAGCTGCGGCGGGTGAGCGGTCCGGGCCGCCGGCGGCAGCCAGACCACGGCCTTCCGGGCGTGGAAGTGCGACACCGTCCCCGGGATCGTCACGCTGATCGTCTCCCCCTCGCGGGGCATGTCGGCGGGGGCGTGCCAGTCGGCGAGGTCGACCGGGTTCGTCCCGCTGCCGTGGTGTGCCGGCGCGACGAGGGTGCGGGTCGGGTAGGGGTTGGTCGCGATCGCCTGCTCGACGTTCTTGTAGAAGCCGAAGTCCACGTTCACCCCGAGCCCGGCGGCGAGCGCCACGCAGGCCGCAGCCGCGACGGCGACGACCCGGAGCGTCCAGCCGCCCTGCACGAGGACGACGACGAGCAGCAGCACGCCCGCGCAGGCGAACGCGATCCACATCCGGGTGACCGGCGTGAAGGAGACGCCGAACAGGTCGAGCACGTCGCCGGTCCACCAGACCGCCACCAGCCCGATCCCGGCGCCCACCGCGAGCGCCGCCAGGCGGACCAGGACGGCGCGTACCGGGTGACGGTGTCGCCGCCGACCGGTCCGGTGCAGGAGCGGCGCGACGACCACCCAGGCGGTGAGGACCAGGGCGGCGACGTCGACGGGGACCAGGACGTCACGTCCGGTGATCGGGATGCGCAGGAGATCGTGGAGCACGGTCTCATCGTGGCGTCACCCCTCTGCCGGGCAGCCCCGGAGGCGCTTCTGCTGTGCACAGGTTCGCCACCGACGGCTCCCAGACCACGGTCAGACCGCTCTCAGCACCATCATCGCGGGCGCGGGTCGGAGGGACACCGCGGACGGTGTCCCTCCTGGTGGTCGCGCGCAGATCGGTGGAGCACCGTGTGCACGGCGCCCCACCGACCTGCGGGTGGTCAGGACCGCTTGCGCAGTACCAGCGTCCCCGCTCCCGCCAGCAGCAGGAGCAGCGCGAAGACCGACGGCAGGACCGGCGAGCCGGCTCCCGTGTAGGCCAGACCCGACGGTGCTGCGGCACCGGCGGTGCGGTCCGCGGTCTGCGCGACCGTCGCGACGCCGGCTGCCGTCCCGACGGCGGTCGCGGTCCTGGAGGCGGTGGTCGCCACCACGGCGGCGGCGCCGGCCGCGGGGGCGGTCACCTTCGCGGGCGTGGTGCCGTCGCCGGCACCGGTCGCGGCACCGGGCGTGGAGCCGTCACCGGGGGCCGTGCCGTCACCGGGGGTCGTGCCGTCACCCGGGTGGGTCCCGTCACCGGGGTCCGTACCCGTTCCGGGGTTCGTGCCGTCACCGGGCGTCGTGCCGTCACCGGGGTCGGTGCCCGTCCCGGGGCCGGTGCCGGGCGTGGTGGTCGTGCTCGTGCCGTCACCGACGATGCCGATGCCGTTGCCACCGATCGTGATCGGCAGACCGATCACCGGGGTGACCTGGGTACCCGAGAGCACCCCGCCGTCGCCGGAGGTCGAACCACCGGCAGTCGGGGTCGTGGAACCACCCGTCGATCCCGTCGCCGGGGTGGTCGAGCCGGTGCTCGTCCCGGCACCGACGATGCCGATGCCGTTGCCACCGATCGTGACGGGCAGACCGATCACCGGGGTGACCTGGGTGCCCGAGAGCACCCCGTCGTCACCGGAGGTCGAACCACCAGCGGTCGGGGTGGTCGAACCACCCGTCGAACCCGTCGCCGGGGTCGTGGAACCCGTCGAGACGCCGTCACCGAGGACACCGATGCCGTTGCCACCGATCGTGACCGGAAGACCGATCACCGGAGTGACCTGGGTACCCGAGAGCACCCCGTCGTCACCGGAGGTCGAACCACCAGCGGTCGGGGTGGTCGAACCACCGGCCGAACCCGTCCCCGGGGCCGTGGAACCCGTCGAGACGCCGTCACCGAGGACACCGATGCCGTTGCCACCGATCGTGACCGGAAGACCGATCACCGGGGTGACCTGGGTGCCCGAGAGCACCCCGTCGTCACCGGAGGTCGAACCACCAGCGGTCGGGGTGGTCGAACCACCCGTCGAACCCGTCGCCGGGGTCGTGGAACCCGTCGAGACGCCGTCACCGAGGACACCGATGCCGTTGCCACCGATCGTGACCGGAAGACCGATCACCGGAGTGACCTGGGTACCCGAGAGCACCCCGTCGTCACCGGAGGTCGAACCACCAGCGGTCGGGGTGGTCGAACCACCCGTCGAACCCGTCCCCGGGGCCGTGGAACCCGTGGAGACGCCGTCACCGAGGACACCGATGCCGTTGCCCCCGATCGTGACCGGGACCGACACCACCGGAGCGACCTGCGTCCCGGATGCCGTGCCGTCCGACCCCGAGGTCGAACCACCGGCGGTCGGGGTGGTCGAACCACCGGCCGAACCCGTCCCGGAGGCGGTGGCCGAACCGTCGCCGAGCAGGCCCACGCCGTTGCCGCTGACCGTCACCGGGACCGACACCACCGGCGCGACCTGCGTGCCGGACGCCGTCCCGTCGGCACCCGACGTCGTCGGGGCCGTGGAGCTCCCGGTCGGAGCCGGCGTCGCGGACGTCGACGTCGCTGCCGGCGAGGTGGAGGTGGCGTCCCCACCGACGGCGATCGCGTTGCCCGTCGCCGTCACCGGCGCGGTCACGTCGCCGACGACCTGCGTCCCCGAGGCCACGGCGTCCGAACCGGACGTGGACGGCGCGGACGACGCCGGAGCCGCGGGCGCTGCCGGAGCTGCCGCAGCGGTCGAGGTCGACGCTGCGTCGCCGGCCACGGCGACCGCGTTGCCGGCGACCTGCACGGGCGCCGAGACGTCCGGGACGACCTGCGTACCCGAGGCGACGCCGTCCACACCCGACGTGGACGGAGCCGGGGCCGAGGCGGACGTGGGGGCCGGCGATGCCGACGCCGGGGCGCTGCTGGGCGCCGCGGTGACCGACGACACCGCGTCGCCGAGGACACCGAGGGCGTTGCCGGACGCGGACACGGGTGCGCTGATCGACGGCGCCACCTGCGTGCCCGAGGCGGTGCCGTCCGCGCCGGAGGTCGTCGCAGCGTTCGCCGCGCACGCCCCTCCGAGCGTCAGCCCGCCGACGAAGAGGGTGAACCACAGCCCTCTCGAGACGTACTTGTTCATGGTCGTTCCTCACTGATCGAGATCGTTGGCCGACCGCGGTGGCGGTCGGAGGTGCGTGCCTGCCGTGGTGGACAGGAGCACCGATCTCAGTCAGGGGCGACGTCGTGCTCGCCGACGACCGACGCGGGGACGGCGTCGTCGGAGAGGGTGCCGCGTGACCCCGCGGCGAGGGAGATGTGGTCGCCGGCCGAGCCGACGGTGGCGACGGCAGCGGCCGGTCCGGCGGATCCGGAGGCGCTGCTGCCGAGGACACCGGCGACGGGACCGTCGAGGGGGCTGTCGCCACCCTGTCCGTGCCCGCCCGGCACGAGGAGCGCACGGCCGCCGAGGGTGGCGTCCTGGGCGCTGCTCCGGCCCTGCCGGTCCGTTGCGGCGCCGAGCACCGTCACCGCACCGGAGGCCGCGGTGACGCCCTCCGACGCGGCCGCGGCGAGCGGAGCAGCGGGACGCGTCCCGCTCGCGTCGACGACGCCGACGGCGCCACCCGGACGGGCGGTCGACGTGGCCGAGCCGGCCGGCGCCGTGAACCCGGGGACCACGGAGCCGCCGGGGACCTCGACGACGGGATCCGTGCCTCCAGGCAGGACGCCGCCGAGGACCGGGGGCAGTCCGCCACCCAGGACCGGGGGCAGTCCGTCGACGGTGCCGGGGATGGTCCCGACGGTACCGCCGACGCTGCCGAGCACGTCGTCGACGGCGCCGGTGACCGGGCCGGTGACGGAGCCGAGCGTGTCGTCCCCGAGCACGGTGCCGAGGACGGGCAGACAGCCCACCGTCTGGTCGAGCACGGCGACGAGGCTGGTCACCGGACGGGCACCGGTGATGCCCTCGACGCTCCCGGTGACGGGGCGGAGGACGGTCACGAGCGTGCCGGTGACGGGCCGGGAGGCGCTGCTCGCCTCGACCGGGTGAGCGGACGACGGGGACGTGGCCGGCGCTGCGGACGGGGCCGGCGCTGCGGCGTGGTGCGCAGGAGCGGTGGCGGGTGCGGCGGCTCCGCCGGCTGCCGGTGCTGCAGGGGCGACGGGGTGCGCCGACGGGGCGGTGGCGGTGCCGGACGGGGCCGTCGCGTGCCCGGTCGCCGGCGCTGCCGGAGCCGGGGCGGCCGGCGCTGCCGGTGGCTGCACGGGGTGCGTCACGGGCGCGGGGGCCGCCGGAGCCGGGGCTGCCGGGACGGACGCGACCGGAGCGGGCACCGGACGAGCGGGCGCGGGCGGGGAGACGGCCGCGCGGGCGGGTTCGACGGCCTTCGTGACGTCCTGCACCGTGTCGCCGAGCCCCTGGACCAGGCCGCCGACGAGCCCGCGTTGGTGCGGCGCTCCGTCGGCGCCGGAGGTCGCGGCCGAGGCCGGACGGACGCCGAGCACGAGCGAGAGCAGCACGAGGGCCGCGGCGATGACGACGCCGTACAGGACGTACCGGGTCATCGCGCGCCAGGGTGCGCGCAACGGCTGGTCCATGCGCTCACCTCCTGATCTCGGCTGCGCACGTAGAGTGGTTGACCGGCACGGTACGCCCGTTCGCCGCGGAACGCACCCCCTTCTTCAAGAATTCGTCAGGAAAGGCCGGTCTTGGTCCCGATCTTCAACGCTCCGACCCGCAACCTGGACATCGTCACGCTGCACGAGATCCTCCGGCTGCGGCAGGACGTCTTCGTCGTCGAGCAGGGGTGCGCGTACCCCGACATCGACGGACGCGACCTCGAGCCGGGCACGGTGCAGTTCTGGGCCGGCCAGGGCTCGGTGGACGCCACGCTGCGGCTGCTCCGCGAGCCGGACGGCACCGAGCGCATCGGACGCGTCGCCACGGCCGAGGCCTCCCGGGGGCAGGGGCTGGCCGCGCGGCTCATCGAGGCCGCCATCGCCGAGACCCGGTCGCCGCGCATCGCGATCGACGCGCAGGCGCACCTCGAGCAGTGGTACGCCCGCTTCGGGTTCGTGCGTTCCGGCGAGGACTTCGTCGAGGACGGCATCCCGCACCTGCCGATGGCCCGGACGCGCTGAGCCCGGCTGGCCCGCCGTCGACGGAGCCCCGTCAGGCGCGCCAGCGACGCAACTCGTCGAAGGAGCGTCCCTGGTGCGCCCGGTCCGCGACGAGCCGTTCGAACACGATGTTCGTCTGCGTGGTCGCCACCGACGGGTCCCCGCTGAGCTCGTCGGCGACGAAGTCCCGGAGCTGCTCCGTGGACGTGCAGGCGATGTGCACGAGGAAGTCCTTGTCCCCCGCCAGGAACGACACGTCCTGCACCACGGGCACGCGCAGCAGACGCTTCGCGAAGTCGCGCAGCTCGTGTCGGGCCGCGGCGTGCACCCGGACGGAGACCATCGCCTCGATGGCGAACCCGAGGCGCGCGACGTCCACCTCGGCGCGGTAGCCGCGGATCACCCCGGCGTCCTCGAGCGCCCGCACCCGGGTCAGGCAGGTCGACGGGGCGATGCCCACCGCGGCGGCCAACCGGTTGTTGGGGATCCGCGCGTCGGCAGCCAAGGTCCAGAGGATCCGCTCGTCCACCTCGTCGAGGCGCGGAGCGGGGTCGGGGCGGCGGACGGGGCGTTCGGACACGGCTCGACGCTACCGGCTCCGTGCGCCGACGCCCAGTGCGGGGCCTCCCACCGTCCGGCCGGCGTCTGAACCTGCGAAGCGTCCGAACGCGTCGCGGGCGGACGTGACGATCATCGGAGGCACCACGTCACCGTGGTGGGTGCGGACGACCGCGCCCGGAACAGGAGACCCGATGAGCAGCACCGACCACGACGAGACCACGACGGGCAAGCCGTCGTTCCGCGACACCGTCACCGCCGGACTCGTGCAGAAGGCCCTCGAGCCCGTGCTGCGCGCCGTCCGCGAGGAGGTGGCCTCCGCCCGACGCGAGATCAGCGAGCGCGCGAGCGGGGCGAAGACCGGGCTCGTGCTCGCCGGCGCAGCGGCGGCGTTCGCCCTGACGACGCTCGTGCTGCTCGCCGGGCTCGTGGTCGCGCTCCTCGTCCTCGTGCTCCCGCTCTGGGCGGCGGTCGGGATCACCTTCGTGGTCTTCGCCGTCGTCTCCGGTGTCCTGGCACTCGCCGGGGTCCGGGGCATCCGCCGTGGTGTCCCGCCGGTCCCCCGCGACACCCTGCACGCGGCGAAGGACCGGCTGTCGGCGTCGAGCGAGGCCGACCGGGCCTGACGGGCCACGGCGCGGACCGGACCCGTCTACATCGCGAGCGTCATGCCGACGACGGCGACCGTCATCGCGAAGACCTCGCCGCTCCGCACCGCCCGCCGGTCCTCGCGTCCCCACTCGTACCGGAGCAGCCACCCGCTGAAGGCGCAGTAGCCGATGACCCCGGCGCCGAGGACCGCCGTCAACGCGACGCCGTGTCCGGCGTGGTCGTCGGCGAGGCCGGTCGCGTGCCCCATGAGGAGCATGCCGGCCATCACGACGGCCGACAACGCGCGGTGGACGTCCATCGGTTCGGCCCGCCGGCCGTCGGCGCGGCGTCGGCGCATCACCGGCATCGGCGCCAGCAGCAGGAGCAGCGTGGCGGCGAGGAGCGTCCACACCGCGCCGGCGTGCACGACGGGCATGAGCATCGCGACGAGCATGACGGCCGCGGGGACGATCACGCCGGGACGCGGCCGGTAGCGGTCCCCGACGATGCAGCACACCGACGCGAACTGCGGCACGACGAGCATGGCGTCGGCGACGGTCTCGTGCACGGCGGGTCCTCAGGCGGGTGCGCTCGGTGGGGCGTGGTGGTCAGTCCTGGGTGCGGGCAGCGGCCTTCGCGGCGCGCTCCTGCTTCACGCGGGCGTTCTCGGCGTGCACGGCGGCCTGCGTCGCGCGCTCGCGGACGAGCCACTCCGGCTTCTGCTCGAGCAGGGTCTTGATGTCCGCGGTGGTCAGCGGGTCGTCGATCCCGGCTCGGGTCAGCCCGGAGATCGAGATGCCGAGCTTCTGCGCCACGACGGGTCGGGGGTGCGGTCCGTCGCGACGGAGCTCCTCGAGCCAGGTCGGGGGCTCCGTGCGGAGTTCGTCGAACGCGGTCCGGCTGATCGGCGCGCTCCGGAAGGTCTCCGGGGCGGCCGCCAGCAGGATGCCGAGCTTCTTCGCGGCCGTCTCGGGCTTCATGGTCTGTTCCTGCGCCATGGTGACAAGGGTACGGCCCGTATGCTCGTCTGCATGACCGCGGCTCTCACCATCGCCTTCGTGCCCGGGGTCTCCCCCGCCAAGTGGGCGCGCGTCTGGCGGGAACGCTTCCCCGACGTCGAGCTCCGGCTCCGCCCGATCGGTGCCGACGAGGTGGACGACGCCCTCGCCGGCGAGGTCGACATGGTCTTCGCACGGGTCCCCGTGTCGGACGAGCACAACGCCATCCCGCTGTGGACCGAGACGGCCGTGGTCGCGATGCCGAAGGACTCCCCGCTGGCCGACCTCGCCCAGGTGGACCTCCGCGACGCCGAGGTGCACGTGGTCGATGCCGGTCCGGTCCCGGCCGACGTCGACGCGACGCTCGACCTCGTCGAGGCGAACGTCGGCGTCGCGGTGCTCCCGCAGTCGCTCTTCCGCGCGGCGAGCCGCAAGGCGCTCGTGGGACGGCCGCTGGTGGACGCCCCCGGCACGCAGGTCGTGCTCGCCTGGCGCGACGAGGACGCCTCCGACACGACCGAGGAGTTCATCGGCGTGGTGCGCGGGCGCACCGCGAACAGTTCGCGCAACCAGACGGACCAGCCCGGAGGCGCGGATCGCGTCCCCGAGGACGAGCCGCGTCAGCCGCGTGGCGGCGGCAAGGCGAAGCCGGCCAACGGCAAGACCGTCGCCAAGCGCGGTGCCACCAAGGGCACGGGCGCGAAGAGCGGCGGTGGCAAGAACTCCACCGGACGCGGTCGGGTGCAACGCGGCATGAAGGGCAAGCCGAAGCGTGGTTCGAAGGGCAACCGCTGAGGACGCCTGATGGACGGGCGCACCGGGTCTCGGTGTCCTGACGCCGCTCAGCGCATGACGGCTGCAGCCGCCCGGGCCACGCGGTCGCCGCGGGCGTCCTCGGCGGCAGCGCGGGCAGCGGCCACGACCCGGGTGTCCGCACGCAGGGCGGACCCCGCGTCGAACGGCGGTTGCGGGTCGTACTCGATCTGCAGCTGGATCGCCTCGGCCGACGGCTGACCGACGAGCTCGGCTGCGAGCCACAGCGCCATGTCGATGCCGGCGCTGACGCCCGCCGCGGTGACGACCGAGCCGTCGGCGACGACGCGGTCCTCCACCGGCTGGGCACCGAACGCCTCGAGCATCGGCTTCGATGCCCAGTGCGTGGTCGCACGCTTGCCGGCGAGCAGCCCGGCGGCACCGAGCACGAACGCGCCCGTGCAGACCGAGGTCACCCACGTCGCCCGTTCTGCTTCACGACGGACGAAGGCGACGACCGCGGGGTCGAGCATCGCGTCGAACGCGCCGTCACCGCCGGGCACGACGAGCACGTCCGCCGGCCCGGCCGCGTCAATCGTCGTCGTCGGAACCAGCGCGAGGCCGCAGTCGCTCGGCACCGGGTCGAGGGTCGCCGCGACGTACTCCACCTGCGCACCGGGCACCCGGGCGAGCACCTGCGCCGGACCGGTGAGGTCGAGCTGGGTCAGACCGGGGAAGAGCAGGAACGCGAACCGGACCTCGTCGGGATCGTGCTCCGGGGTCACCGCGGCCGTGTCGTCGACCGGCTCGGCCGTGGGCACCTCGGCGTCGAGGGACACCTCCACCACGTCGGCGTCGACCGGGTGGACGGGGTGGACGCGCGGGTTCTCGGAGCTCATGTCGCGACCATAGCCCCGCCCGGCCGCGCCGTCCCGGGTCAGCTCCAGACGCCGGAGGTCCCCCGCCGGTGGCTGCCCACGAGGTGCGTGTCGACGATGCCGAGCGCCTCCATCAGCGCGTACATCGTGGTCGGGCCGACGAAGGCGAAGCCGCGCTTCCGCAGCGCCTTCGACAGGGCGACGGACTCGTCGGACGTCGTCGGGACCTCGGCGGACGACCGCGGCTCGGGAGTCGACGTCGGCCGGAAGGACCACACGAGGTCGCTCAGTCCACCGTCGTCGCGCAGGGCGATCGTGGCGTTCGCGTTGGTGATCGTCGCGAGGATCTTCGCCCGGTTGCGGACGATCCCGGCGTCCGCCAGCAGCCGGGCGACGTCGCCCTCCCCGAACCGCGCCACGGTGTCCGGGTCGAAGTCCGCGAAGGCCGCACGGAACGCCGGTCGCTTGGCGAGGATCGTCCGCCACGACAGACCGGACTGGAACGCCTCGAGCGAGAGCCGTTCGAAGACGCCGCGCTCGTCCCGCACGGGCATCCCCCACTCGGTGTCGTAGTAGTCGCGGAGGAGCTGGTCCGTCGAGGCCCACACCGGCCGGGCGAGTCCGTCGTCCCCGACGACGAGGTCCGGCACGGGCACGGGCGGGTCGACGGGGCCGGTGCTCACGGATGGGGCGCTCATGCACCCATCCTGGCCGCCACGGCCGACAGCGTCACTCCGCGGGCGGCCCGTCCTGCATCGCCTCGGGGTCCATCCACACGTACTCCCAGCGGTGCCCGTCGGGGTCGACGAAGCTCCGCTGGTACATGAACCCGAGGTCCATCTCCTGCCGGTCCTCGGTGCCGCCGGACATGACGGCCGCGTCGACCACGCGGTGGACCTCGTCCTTCGAGGCAGCGCTGAGGGAGTTGATCACCTCGATGGTGTCGGGCGCCGCGATCGGCTTGTCCGTGAACTCCGCGAACTTCGCGTGCGTGAGCACCATGACGTAGATGCTGTCGCTCACCACGACGCACGCCGCGGTGTCGTCGCTGAAGAGCGGGTTGATCGAGTAGCCGAGGGCCTCGTAGAACGCCTTCGAGCGTTCCAGGTCCGCGACCGGCAGGTTGATGAAGACCATCGTGTCCATGGGAGGTCCTTCCGTCAGGGCAAACCTGGCCCAACCGACCGCGCGGCGCAACCGTTCCTCCGCGGTACGAAGCAGCACCAGTGATACGCAATATGCTGAGAAGATGCGCGCCTACGTCGACGAGTCGGAGCCCGGCGGTGGTCGAGACCACACGGCCTACGTGCTGGCGGCCGTCGTGATCCGAGACGACGACGCCGCTCGACTCCGTACCGAGATCCGCATCGCAACGCCCCGCAGGATGCGGAAGCTGCACTGGTACGAGGCGCTCCGGACGCAACGACTCTCCTGGCTCGACCTCCTCCGGAGCGTGATCGAGATCATCGTCGTCCGCTTCGAGGGAGCGCCCGCGCGCGCGGAACGACGCAGGCGCCACTGCCTGGAGCGGCTCGTGTGGGAGCTCGAACAGCGTGGAGTCCCACGAGTCGTCCTCGAGTCCCGGGGGAAGGTGAGCGACGACGGAGACCGCTCCCTCTTCGACGCGCTCCGACGACGAGGAGTGGGGCGGGGACTTCGACACGAACACGTCCGGGCCGTCGACGAACCACTCGTTGCGCTCGCTGACGTCGCGTGCGGGGCGCACGTCGCCGGCCTGGACGTCGAGATCGAGAGCACGATCGTCCGAGTGTCGTGAACGGGAGGATCAGGCAGAGCGTCCTGACAGCGCAAAACCCCGGGCCCGCGCTGGCTGCAGGCGTATCCGGGGCTCACTTCCGACCGAGCAGCACACGGTCGACATATCAATACTAGGACGGTGGACCAGGGTCGTCAACCGGCTGCGAGACGGACCGGGCGGATGCGACGAACCCGCTGCCTTCTCGACAGCGGCTCGTCCCCGCGTCCGCCCGGACCGCAGCGGGTCAGGCCAAGTCGCGCCCCTCGCCCGCTGCCTTCTGGTGTGCCTCGGCCTCGGCCTGGCCGATGATGTCCTCGGCGGGCACGGGGTTGAGCCGGTCCCAGAGGAAGAACAGCAGGCCGCCGACGAGCATCGAGAGCCCGACCCAGAGGTTGATGTGGATGCCGCCGGTCTTCTGCGGGTCGGTGTCCCAGTGCACGATGCCGACGATCGTGGTGATGATGCCGTACAGCACGAACAGGCCGCCGAGGATGCGACGCAGGTCGAGACGACGGGTGGAGCGGACGAGGGCTGCCTTCTGCTCCTCGGTCATGGCGGTGGTGGTGTCGCTCACGGGTGATCTCCTTCGGTGATCAGAGGAACGGGAGGTAGAGGACGACGCAGAGCACGAGCGCGACCGTGCCGAGCAGCGCCGGCGAGCGGTACCAGGCGGTGTCCGTCGCGACCGCGTCGCCGTGCAGGTCGATCTTGCCGATGCCGTAGACCAGGCCGCCGAGCTCCTTCTCGGGCTTCGGCTTCGTGACCATCGACACGACGAACCCGACGACCAGGACGGTGACGAACGAGATGATCGCGCCGTACAGGGTCTCGGCGGTGGCGGTGGCGAACAGCTTCGGGTTCACCAGGTACGCGATCCAGGTGATGGTCGGGGTCACGATGCCGAGGACGTAGCCCCAGAGCGCACCCTGCGTGGTCATCCGCTTCCAGAGCAGACCGAGGATGAACACCGCGAAGAGCGGCGCGTTGAAGAACGAGAACAGCGTCTGCATGTAGGTCATGATGTTCGACGCCTGCGCGGCGATGAACGCCGTGGCGATGCCGACGAGCACGCCGGCGACGGTGACCCACCGACCGGTCTTCAGGTAGTGCACGTCCGGCATGTTCGGCTTGATGTAGCGCTGCCAGATGTCGTACGTGAAGACGGTGTTGAACGACGAGACGTTCGCGGCCATGCCGGCCATGAACGAGGCGAGGAGCCCGGTCACCGCGACGCCGAGCACACCGGTCGGCAGGTACATCTGGATGAGCTTCGGGATCGCGTCGTTGTAGGTGAGGGACCCGTCGGCGAACTGGTTGCCGACCACCGCTGCGGCGATGAGCCCGGGGATGACCACGATCGCCGGGATGAAGAGCTTCGGGATCGCGGCGATGAGCGGGGTCCGGCGGGCGGCCGACATGTTCTTCGCGGAGAAGGCGCGCTGCACCTCGGTGAAGTTCGTCGTCCAGTAGCCGAAGCCGAGCACGAACCCGAGGCCGAGCACGATGGCGAGCCAGTTCGCGCCGATCGGGTTGGTCACGTCGCCGAAGCCGGTGCCGGCCCAGGCCTGGAGGTGCTGCACGCCCTGGGTCTTCACGATGGCGTCGCTCAGTCCGCTCCAGCCGCCGACGCGGTGCAGGCCGACGATCGTCAGCGGGATCAGCCCGGCGATGATCACGAAGAACTGCATGACCTCGTTGTAGATGGCACTCGAGAGGCCACCGAGGGTGATGTAGACGAGGACGAAGCCGGCGGACACGATGATCGCGAGCCACTCCGGCCAGCCGAGCATCGCCTCGATGACGATGGCCATCGCGTAGAGGTTGATGCCGGCGATGAGGACGTTCGACACCGCGAACGCGATCGAGTTCACCAGGTGCGGCGCCTTGCCGAACCGGCGGAGCATGAACTCCGGCACGGAGCGGACCTTCGAGCCGTAGTAGAACGGCATCATCACGAGCCCGAGGAACACCATCGCGGGCACGGCGCCGACGAGGTAGTAGTGCAGGGTCGCCATGCCGATCTGGGCACCGTTCGCCGCCATGCCGAGGATCTCGGTCGCCCCGAGGTTGGCGGACACGAAGGCCAGACCCGTGATCCACGCGGGCATGGACCGGCCCGAGAGGAAGAAGTCCATGCTCGTGCGGACCTGCCGCCGAGCCGTGAACCCGATCCCGATCACCACCGCGAAGTACACGATGACCATCAGGTAGTCGACCCAGCCCAAGTCGAGCCGGATCCCGTTGTTCGCTGCCGCGAGAACCATTCACACTCTCCGTCGATGTGTTGCAGTCGACAACTGCGCCGACCCGGACGGAGACGTTACACCGGATTGTGACCGTTCACATAGCCGGGGTATGCATCCGGGGCCGTCGTGGCCAGCGGCGCTCTCGGTAGGCTCTGGCCATGACCGAGCAGTCGCGCATCCTCGTCCTCAACGGCCCGAACCTCGACATCCTCGGCCGCCGCGACCCGACGCAGTACGGCACGGTCACGCTCGCCGAGATCGAGGCCATCGTCCACACCGAGGCGGCGGTGCACGAGCTCGAGGCCGACTTCCGGCAGACCAACCGCGAGGGCGAGCTCGTCGAGTGGCTGCACGAGGCGCTCGACCACTTCGTCGGCGTCGTCATCAACCCCGCCGCCTACGCACACACCTCGGTCGCGCTGCACGACGCCGTCGAGGCCCTGTCGGTCCCCGTGGTCGAGGTGCACCTGTCGAACACCTGGAAGCGGGAGCCGTTCCGGCACGTCGACCACGTCGCGACCGCCGCCACGGCGGTCATCGCCGGTGCCGGCCCCGACGGCTACCGGCTCGCGGTCGCGCACGTGGCGTCCCTGCTGGCCTGAACCGGGACGGACGGGAGGCGCGGTGCGGGCCCGCACCGCGCCTCCCGTCCGTCAGCCGGTCACCCGCAGCGCGCGTGGCAGCCAGCCACCCACCCGCAGCGCGCCGGTGGGAGGACAGCGTCAGAAGTCGGCGGGGCGGCGCACGTCCTGCAGGCCGGCGGTGGCGAATCCGCCGCGGATGAGCGGCAGCCCCCGACGCACGGCCTGGTCGATGCGGAGCTCGAGGTCGACGCTCGCGATGTCGTACCCGCCCTCGCGCTTGGTGAAGTCCCGCTCGTTGCCGAAGACGCCGACCGGCAGGGTGGTCGACTGGAAGAAGCCGAACAGCGGACGCATCTGGTGCTCGACGAGCAGCGCGTGCCGGTCGCTCCCGCCGGTCGCGGTGAGGAGGACCGGGGTGTCGACGAGGTCGTACTGGCCGACCCAGTCGAAGAACAGCTTGAACGCGCCGGAGTACGCGGCCCGGAACGCAGGACTGCCGACCACGAGGACGTCGGCGGCCTCGACGGTCTCGAGCGCGCGCCGGGTGCGCTCCGACATCGCCTCGCGGGACCCCGCGGCGCCGAGGTCGGCCAGCAGCGGTGCGATCTCGACCAGCTCCGTCCGCGATCCCTCGATCTCCTGCCCGAGGCGCGCGACGGTCGCTGCCACGAGTGTGGACGTCCGCGAGGGGTCCGACGGGCTGCCGCTGACACCGACGACGAGTTCTGCGCTCATGCGGTCGATGCTCACACGCCGACGCGGACCGTGGTCCGCGTGTGACGACATGTGTCGGGTTCCAGCACCCCCGCGTACCGTGCGCGGCATGCAGACGTTCCTGCCGTACCCGGACTTCCGTGCCTCGGCCGAGGTCCTCGACGACAAGCGACTCGGCAAGCAGCGCGTCGAGACCCTGCAGGTGATGCGGGCGCTGACGCTCCCGGACTACGGCTGGCAGCACCACCCGGTGGTGGCGATGTGGCGCGGCTACCGTCCCGCGCTCATGGCGTACCAGGACGCCACGTGCGGCGTGTGGGCCGAGCGCGGGCACGCCGACACGTGCCTCGGGAAGACCCTGGCCGACCTGGCCCTGGTGCCGGAGGACCTCGACGCCTACGAGCGGGGCGACTACCCGGTGCCGGCGTGGAACGACGACGCGGCCGTGCACCGCTCCCACCGCTCGAAGCTCGTGCAGAAGGCCCCGGAGCACTACCGCGAGCTGTTCCCGGACGTGCCGGACGACCTCGACTACGTGTGGCCGGTCAGCGGACGGGGGTCCACCGAGCCCCGTCCCGCCGGGTGACGACGGCGGAACGCACCTCGACCGTGGGGGTGAGCCCGGCGACGGCGTGGTCCGCGACGGCCGCGGCGGCGTCGTCGGACGGCGCCTCGTACCGCACGACGGCGCAGGGGACGCCACGGAGGAGTCGGACGTCCTGCGCCTCGACCACGGTGCTTTCGGCGACGAGCCGCGCCGCCTCGGGCAGGACGGCGTCGGGAGCCGTGCCGGGCGCGAGCGCTCCGACGGCGAGGGTCACGCGGTACGAGGGCACGCCCACACGGTAACGCGCACCGGACCCGTCGTGGGCTGAGGGGGAAGGGCGTCGCGCAGGGGGCGGCGACGCCCGTGCCCACGACGGGTCACGAGTGCTGCGGGGCACGACGGATCAGGGGATGTCGTGCCCCGCGCCGGACGCAGATCAGGGGTCGCGTCCGGTCCTCGCACCGACGGACCCGCAGGGGGTCGGTTCCGTCGGTGCTGGTCCTCAAGGGTGTTCGGTGTCCTCTCGGTACCGGTCCGTCTCGGTCGGTGCGGGCATCGGCCGACGGATCGCCGCGGGTCGGACCATGGGCAGCAGGGCGCTCCCGATGGTCGCCAGCGCCCCGACCACGGCGATGAGCCCGAGCGGGGCGGTGCCGAGGTCGTGCTGTGCGGCGAGGACGAGCGCGACCACGGTCGCGGGTGCCGGGAGGAGCTGGACCACACGGAAGTGGTCCTCCTGCCGGTGCCGGGTCGTGATCGCGTTTGCCATGTGGACACTCTGACGCACTTCGCCGGTCCGCAAAAGGGGGGACACGGCCCCACTCATGGAGTAGAACGTCTAGTACACCCTAGGCGAGCGCACGGACCGTCCCGACGGCGTCTGCGACCGCGCGCACGACGACCGGGACGTCCTCCGTGGTGAGGGTCGCGTCGAAGGTCAACCGGACCGCCGACCGGGCGACGTCGTCGGACAGCCCGAGGGCGGTCAGGACGTGCGAGGCCTCGGTGCTGCCGGCGGCGCACGCG
Source organism: Curtobacterium sp. L1-20 (assembly GCF_048755855.1). GTDB lineage: Bacteria > Actinomycetota > Actinomycetes > Actinomycetales > Microbacteriaceae > Curtobacterium. Next base: position 3,202,592 of record NZ_CP151473.1, read on the forward strand.
CTCCCCGAGGAGGACACCACGTCGCGCTGCTCCAGCTCGAGCAGCACCGTCTCCCCGGTGACCCCCGGGAAGCAGAACGACGCGTGTCCCGGGAGCCGCGAGCGACGCGACCCGGTGACGAACGCTCCGGGGACCGCGGCGAGCACCCCGTCCAGCACGGCGTCGCGGGTGGCGCCCGCCAGGGCGGCCGACGACTCGCGGTCGACCGCGGTGAGCGCCAGCGCCGTCGCGACCGCCACGGCGCCCGCGACGTCCTCGGTCCCGGAACGCCGGCCGCGCTCCTGTCCCCCGCCGTGCAGCAACGGCTCGATCGGGATCCCGGCACGGACCACGAGGACACCGGTGCCCTTCGGCGCACCCAGCTTGTGCCCGGACAGCGACACGGCGTCGGCGCCGAGGGCGCCCGGCCCGACGGCCAGCCACGGTGCGGACTGCACCGCGTCGGTGTGGAAGCGCGCGCCGACCTCGTGTGCGACCGCGGCCAGCGCCGGGACGTCCTGCACGGTGCCGATCTCGTTGTCGGCGTGCGCGATCGACACCAGGGTCGTGTCCGGGCGCAGTGCCGCACGGAGCGCCGCCGGGTCAACGCGACCGTCCTCCGTCACCGGCAGCACCGTGAGGTCGAAGCCGTGGAAGCGTTCGAGGTAGCGGCAGCTCTCGAGGACCGCCTCGTGCTCGATCGCGCTCGTCACGACGTGCCGGCCGCGGGGCGACGCCAGCGCGGTGCCCTTGACGGCCGTGTTGGCGCCCTCGGTGCCGCCGGTGGTGAAGACGACCTCGGCCGGCCGGCACCCGAGCACCGCGGCGACCGTCGCCCGGGCACCGTCGAGGCCACGCGCGGCGGCGTCACCGAGACCGTGGGTCGAGGACGGGTTGCCGAACGTGCCGGTCAGGTACGGCCACATCGCCTCGAGCACCTCACGGCGCACGGGCGTCGTCGCCGCCCGGTCGAGGTAGAACACGTCAGCCGCCGACGGGGACGGCGGCGCCCGGCGCACCGACCGCGTCGACGGACGAGGGCGCCGCGACCGACACGTCCAGCCCGAGGTCGAGTGCCCGGGCCGAGTGCGTCAGCGCCCCGACCGAGACGACGTCGACCCCCGTCGCGGCGATCGCGGCGACGGTGTCGAGCGAGACCCCACCCGAGGCCTCGACGAGCGCGCGCCCGGCGACGATCCCGACGCCGGCCTCCAGCATCGCGGGCGTGAAGTTGTCGAGCATGATCGTGTCCACCCCGGCGGCGACGACGGGCTCGATCTGGTCGATGCGGTCCACCTCGACCTCGACGTGGACGGTGTGCCCGAGCCGCTGCCGTGCCACGCCGATCGCGTCGCCGATGTCGGTGCCGGCAGCGAGCAGCACCGCCAGGTGGTTGTCCTTCGCGAGCACGGCGTCGGACAGCGAGGTGCGGTGGTTGTGGCCGCCCCCGCACCGGACCGCGTACCGCTCGAGCGCGCGGAGCCCGGGCGTCGTCTTCCGGGTGTCGACGATCCGCGCGCGCGTGCCCTCGACCGCGGCGACGTACGCGGCGGTGGCGGTCGCGATGCCGGACATCCGCTGCGCGAGGTTCAGCGCGACCCGTTCGGCACGGAGGACGGCCCGCGCGCTGCCCGCCACGGTCGCCAGGACGTCGCCCGGCCCGAAGTGGGCGCCGTCCGGGACGTGCAGCACGACCTCGACCGTCGGGTCGACCGCGTGCACGACGGCCGCGAACACGTCGCCGCCGCTCAGCACACCGGCCTCGCGGGCGCCGAGGGTCGCGGTGGCGACGGCGTCGACCGGGATGAGCGTCTCGCTGGTGACGTCACCCCAGGGTGCGTCCTCCTCGAGTGCGGTCTCGATCACCCGGCGGAGCACGTGCGGGGCGATCGTGCCGGGGTCGGTGCGCGCGGTGTTCGGTGCGGCGGCGTCGGTCGGTGCGGCGGCGAGGGTCATGCGGGTACCTCCTGCGGGACGGGTGCGGGCCGGGCGACCCACGCGTAGGACGCCGGCGCTCCGGGGTCGGCGTCGGGGTGGTCGGTGCGGGCGTGGGCGCCGCGGGACTCGGTGCGCGTCTCGGCGGCGAGCGCGACGAGCCGCGCGAGGTCGAGCAGGGCGCGGTCCTCGTGGTCCTGCACCCCCGCGGGGTCCGGCACGGTCAGCCCGGCGAGCGCGCGCCGCGCGCTCGCGAGCCCGCCCGCGTCACGGAGCAGGCCCACCCGGTCGGTCATGACGGACTGGACCGCCCCGCGGACGTCGGCGGCGTCGTCGGCGTGGTCCGCGCCTCCTGGCCGGAGCGGTCTGGAGGCGCGAGTGCCGTCCGCCGCGGTGGGCACGGTGGTGACGTGGAGACCGGCGTCACCGCGGAGGCGCATCCGCCCGGGTCGCGGGGCGTCGATCGCGTCCGCGGCGCGGACCGCGAACACGAGGCCCTCGAGCAGCGAGTTGGACGCGAGGCGGTTCGCGCCGTGCACGCCGGTGCAGGCGACCTCGCCGACGGCCAGGAGCCCGGGCAGGCTGGTCCGGCCCTCGGCGTCGGTGGCGACACCGCCCATCGAGTAGTGGGCGGCGGGGGCGACGGGGACGGCCTCGCGGGTCCAGTCGAAGCCGGCGGTGCGGGTGGCCCGGGTGAGGCCGGGGAACCGTCGGACGAGGAACGTGGGGTCCAGGCCGCTCGCGTCGAGGAGGACGGGCGCACCGCCCTGGTCACGCATCGCGCTCGCGATCCCCCGGGCGACGACGTCCCGCGGTGCGAGCTCGGCGTCGGGGTGGACCGCGGTCATGAACCGTCTGCCGCGCGCGTCACGCAGGACGGCACCCTCGCCGCGCACCGCCTCGGACACCAGGCCACCCCCGGGCACGGCGAGGCGCGTCGGGTGGAACTGCACGAACTCGAGGTCGGCGAGCACCGCGCCGGCGCGCCAGGCCGCAGCGGCGCCGTCGCCCGTCGCGACGAGGGGGTTCGTGGTCTCGCGGTACAGGTGGCCGGCGCCGCCGGACGCCAGGACCACGACGTCGGCGTCGATCCGTCGGGGTTCGCCGAGCAGGTCGAGGACGTCGACGCCGACCACCGCGCCGGCGCGGACGACCAGGTCCGTCAGGCAGGTCCGCTCGAGGATGGTGACGTGGCGTCGGTGCAGTGCGGCAACGAGGGTGCGCTCGATCGCGGCCCCGGTGGCGTCGCCGTCCGCGTGCAGGACCCGCCAGCGCGCATGGGCGGCCTCGCGCCCCCGGGCGAGGTCGTCGCCGTGACGGTCGAGGCTCGTCGGGTCCGTGGTGCGGTCGAACGGGACGCCGAGGGCGATCAGGTCCCGGACGCGCGCAGGGCCGTCGGTGCAGAGGACGTCGACCGCCCGGGCGTCGGCGCTGCCCGCGGCGGCTCCGTGCGTGTCGGCCTGGTGGAGGGCCGCCGAGTCGTCAGCCCCGAGCGCGACCGCGACGCCGCCCTGGGCGTACGCGGTCGCACCGTCGGCGAGCGCACCCTTCGTCACCAGGGTGACGTCGTGGCGCGTGCTGGCGCGGATCGCTGCGGTCAGCCCGGCGATGCCGGAGCCGACGATGACGACGTGCACGGTCCTGTCCTCTGCTCGGTGTCGTCCGGCGTCCGTGCCGGTCAGTCCCGCGGCTTCGCGGCGAGCATCCGCTCGAGCGCGACCTTGGCGTCGGCCTGCACGTCGGCGGGGACGACGATCTCGTTGAGGACCTCGCCGCGGACGAGCGCCTCGAGCACCCAGGCGAGGTAGCCCGGGTGGATCCGGTACATCGTCGAGCACGGGCAGACCACCGGGTCGAGGCAGAAGACGGTGTGCTGCGGGTACTCGGCCGCGAGCCGGTTCACCATGTTGATCTCGGTGCCGATCGCGAACGTGGTCGGTTCGGTGGCGGCGGCCACGGTCTTCCGGATGAGGTCGGTGCTGCCGGCGTGGTCCGCCGCGTCGACGACGGCCATCGGGCACTCGGGGTGCACGATCACCTGCACACCCGGGTGGTCGCGGCGCGCCTGGTCGATCTGGTCGACGGTGAACCGCCGGTGCACGGAGCAGAAGCCGTGCCAGAGGACGACCTTCGCCTCGAGCAGGTCGGCGGCGGTGTTGCCCCCACCGGGCAGACGCGGGTTCCACATCGGCATCAGGTCGGTGCTGATGCCCATGGCCTTCGCGGTGTTCCGGCCGAGGTGCTGGTCCGGGAAGAACAGGACGCGCTGCCCCCGCTCGAACGCCCACTCGAGCACGGTCGCGGCGTTCGACGAGGTGCAGACGATGCCCCCGTTGCGGCCGCAGAACGCCTTGAGGTCGGCGGCGGAGTTCATGTAGGTGACCGGGATCACCGGGACGCGGCCGTCGGCGTCCGGCTCGGTGCCGTACAGGGCGGCGAGTTCGGCCCATGCGGCCTCGACGCTGTCGATGTCGGCCATGTCGGCCATCGAGCACCCGGCGGCCAGGTTGGGCAGGATCACGCGCTGGTCGTCGCGGGCGAGGATGTCCGCGGTCTCCGCCATGAAGTGCACGCCGCAGAACACGATCGCCTCGGCGTCGGGCTTCGTGAGCGCCGCGTTGGCGAGCTGGAAGGAGTCACCGAGGAAGTCGGCGTGCCGGACCACCTCGTCGCGCTGGTAGAAGTGGCCGAGCACCACGACGCGGTCGCCCAGCGTCGCCTTCGCCCGCTCGATGCGCTCGTGGAGTTCGTCGACCGGGGCGTGCTTGTACTCGTCGGGCAGGACGCCCTGGCGCGGCGCGGAGGTCGGGATGACGTCGGACATCGACGACCCGGGACCGTACCCGGGGCGGGCGTCGAAGTCCCAGGTCGGCAGGGCGAGGTCGGGCGTGCAGGTGCTGCCGGCCGCGCGGCCGTTGGAGATCAGTTCGATCGTGGTGGCGATGGACACGGGCTTCCTATCGGTTCCGCTGTGAGGGGGTGCCGGTCTGCAGCGGGCCGTTGTCCGCGTAGGCCAGGTCGGGGTTCGAGCGGTAGAGCCGGGCCGGTCGGTGCCGCCCGCCGCTCGTGGTCTCGTCGGTGGGCAGGACCGCGTCGGTCTTCTCCACCTGCCGACGGAAGTTCGCGGGGTCGAGCGCACGCCCGAGGACCGCTTCGTACACCCCGCGGAGCTCGGCGAGGGTGAAGCGGTCGCCGAGGAACGCCTGCGCGATCCGGGAGTACGACATCTTGTTCCGCAGACGCCAGAGCGCGTAGTCGACGATGCGGTCGTGGTCGAACGCGAGCGGCGGGTGCTCGTCGGCGAGGAACCAGCGGACGTTCCAGTCCTCCGGCACGACGTTTGCCTCGTCCGGGTGCACGAGCGCCCAGTAGACGATGGACACGACCCGGGTCGGGGACCGGTCGACGTCGCCGAAGGCGTAGAGCTGCTCGAGGTAGCGGGGCTGCACGTTCGTGGTCTCCCGCAGCCGGGCAGCCGCGGAGTCCTCGAGCCCCTCGTCCGGCCGCACCCAGCCACCGGGCAGCGCCCACGACCCCTCGTGCGGCTCGGCGACGCGACGCACGAGCGGCATCCACAGCGCCGGGGCCCCGGTGTCGGGGTGCGGGCGCAACGCCACGATCACGGTGGAGACCGCGACGCGGATGGGGGGTTCGTGTGCTTCTGGTGTTTGTGTCATGTTGACTCGAAGTGTTCGGGTTGGGATGACACTATCAGCGTGTTTCACGAGACCGAAACAGGGCCGAAAACTCCTGGTCGGACGGCACGCCTAGATTGAGCGACATGACAACGGTGACGAGGGTGCACGCCGTGGTGTCGGGGACGGTCCAGGGGGTCGGGTTCCGGTACTGGACCGCAAGGAAGGCCGACGGGCTCGATCTCGTCGGGTACGCACGCAACCTGTTCGACGGGACCGTCGAGGTCGAGGCAGAGGGACCGTCCGCCGCCGTGGACGCACTGATGGGGTTCATCCGGACCGGACCGCCGTCCGCGACCGTGACGGACGTGGCGTGCCGGCCGGTGGTGCCGCACGGCGACGGGGACGGGTTCGCGATCCTCCACTGACCCGGGACACCGGACGGCACGTCCGGATGTCTGTCGGAAGCGGAATAATCGGATCCACTCAGGCGGTTGCCCTGTCTGCGCGTCCTGCGCCCCCTCGTTCCAGCAGTCGTGAGCCACCAGGAGCCCCGCATGACACAGGCCGTCGATTCCGCACCCCGCACCGGGAGCGTCTCGCAGCCCTCCCCCGGCGAGACCCGGCTCGTGATCGGGCTGCTGCTCGTGTCCGCGTTCGTCGTGATCCTCAACGAGACGATCATGGGCGTCGCCCTGCCGCGCCTGATGGACGACCTCGGCATCAGCGCCGCGACCGGGCAGTGGCTGACCACCGGGTTCCTGCTCACGATGGCCGTCGTCATCCCGATCACCGGCTTCCTGCTGCAGCGCTTCAACACCCGCCCGGTGTTCGTCTGGGCGATGAGCCTGTTCTCCGCCGGCACCCTGATCGCGCTGCTCGCGCCCGGCTTCACGATGCTGCTCCTCGGACGCATCGTGCAGGCCAGCGGGACCGCGATCATGATGCCGCTCCTCATGACGACCGTGCTGACGCTCATCGAGCCGGCGCACCGCGGCCGCGTGATGGGCAACATCTCGATCGTCATCTCGGTGGCGCCGGCCGTCGGCCCGACGATCTCTGGCCTCATCCTCAACGCCTTCTCGTGGCGCTGGCTGTTCGGCTTCGTGCTGCCCATCGCCCTCGTCGCGCTCGTGCTCGGCATGCTCAAGGTCCGCAACGTCTCGACACCGCGGAAGTCGGCGATCGACGTGCTGTCCGTGGTGCTGTCCGCCTTCGCGTTCGGCGGCATCGTGTACGGCCTGTCGAGCATCGGCGAGGCCGGCGCGACCGGTCCGGCCGTCCCGATCGGCGCGCTCGTCGTCGGCGCCGCAGCCCTCGCGCTCTTCATCGTCCGCCAGACCCGCCTGCAGCGGACCGACCGGGCGCTCCTCGACCTGCGGACCTTCCGGACCCGCGGCTTCACGATTCCGATCGTCGCGATGGGCTTGAGCTTCATGGCCATGTTCGGCACGCTCATCCTGCTGCCGATCTACCTCGAGCGCGTCCTCGGGCTCGAGGTGCTGAACGTCGGCCTGCTGCTCCTGCCGGGTGGGCTGCTGATGGGGCTGCTCTCGCCGATCGTCGGACGCGTCTACGACCGCCGCGGACCCCGCGTGCTCCTGATCCCCGGGTCGATCATCATCAGCGCCGTGCTCTGGGCACTCTCGACCGTCGGCGTGGACACCAGCGTCTGGTTCGTGCTCGGCGCGCACGTCGTGCTGAGCATCGGGCTCGCCCTGACCTTCACGCCCCTCTTCACGGCGGCGCTCGGCGGGCTGCCCCCGAAGCTGTACTCGCACGGCAGCGCCGTGCTCGGGACCGCCCAGCAGCTCGCCGGAGCGGCGGGGACGGCGCTGTTCGTCACGCTGCTCACCATCGGTGCGGCGACCGCCACGGCCGGCTCCGGGGCGGACGGGCTCGCCGAGGCCACCGCGTCCGGGGTGCGCACGGCGTTCCTGGTCGGCGCGGTGATCTCGCTGTTCGGCATCGCGACGTCGTCGCTGGTCCGTCGTCCGGACACCCCCGAGGGCGCACCGACGCCGTCGATGCACTGACACCGTCCGTCGGAGGCGGGATCGGAGCGGCGCGTGGCATCGTGGGCGCCATGCGGTCGACGACGAGCGAACTGAACTGGTCCGGCACGGTCACCTACACGGCCGAACGGGTGCTCCGCCCGGCGTCCCTCGCGGAGGCGGCCGAGATCGTCGCCCGCGAGCCCCGCGTGCACGGCCTCGGCACGCGCCACTCCTTCAACGACTCCGCTGACGCGCCCGGCGTCCTGCTCGACCTGACGGCGGTCCCGACCGACCTCGTCGTGGACCCCGAGCGCAGGACCGCGACGATGGGAGCCGGCACGCGCTACGGGGTCGTCGCGCCGGAGATCGACCGCGCCGGGTTCGCGCTGCACAACGAGGGGTCGCTCCCACACATCTCCCTCGGCGGCGCGATCGCCACCGGCACCCACGGCTCGGGGACCGCCCTCGGGTCGCTCAGCACCGCCGTCCGGTCGTTCGAGCTCCTCGGCCCCGACGGCTCGGTCCGCACGATCGACCGCGACGACGCCGGGTTCGACGGCGCGGTCCTGCACCTCGGCCTGCTCGGCGTGGTGACCCGGGTGACGCTCGACGTCGAACCGACCTTCCGGATGCGCCAGGACACCTACGGCCCGATCCCCTGGGACACCTTCACGGCGCACGTCGCCGAGGTGCACGCGGCCGCGTACTCGGTCTGCTCGTACACGGTGTTCGGCGACACGGTGAGCGAGGTGCTGCTGAAGTCCCGGGTGCCCGACGACGCGGACGACACCGCCGTCCCGGACGACCTCCTCGGTGCACCACGACTGCCCGGGACGCCCGGGGACGGGCACCACACCGCACGCGACGGCTCCGTCGGCCCGTGGTGGGACCGGCTGCCGCACTTCCCGATCGAGTCCGTGCCCAGCGTCGGGTCCGAGGTGCAGAGCGAGCACTTCGTCCCGCTCCGGCACGCGGCCGCGGCCCTCGAGGCGGTCCGGGGCATGGCGGACCGCATCCAGCCGCACCTGCACGTCTGCGAACTCCGGACGATGGCGGCGGACCGGTTCTGGCTCAGCCCGAGCCAGGGCGAGGACGTGCTCTGCATCGCCTTCACGTGGAAGAAGCACCCGGCCGAGGTCGCCGCACTCCTGCCCGACCTCGAGGCACGCCTCGCCCCCTTCGACGGCCGGCCGCACTGGGGGAAGATGAGCTCGCTGGGCGGTGACGCGATCGCGGAGCTGTACCCGCGCCTCCGGGACTTCCGCGACCTCGTCCGGTCGGCCGACCCGGAGCGGACGTTCGCGTCCGCCTTCGGCGAGCGGGTGCTCGGGGCCTGACCCGCGCCTCCCGACCGGCGAGCGCCCGGCGATCGACCGGCGAGCGCCCTGCGATCGACCGGCCGACCGACCGGCGAGCGCCCGGCCGACCGACCGGCGAGACCGCACACCCGGCGGACCGTCTCGGGATCACACGACGGGCGTGACCGTCCTCGTCTTCCCGTCCCAGTGCCGCACGCCGGCGATCCCGAGCTCGTCCGGCACCGGCACCGACGCGAGGACGTCGAGCATCCGGGGCAGGTCGGTGTCCCGCGGTCGTCGCGCGAGGGTGAGGTGCGGGGACCACCGGCCGGGCAGGGCGGTGTCGACGCCGCCGGGAGCCGCGCGGTGGACCGCCTCGTGGAAGGCGAGCAGGGCACGGTCGACGACGACGGAGACGCCGAGCACGTGGCGGCCCGGACCGGCGGCGAAGAGCAGGACGCCGCCCGTCCGGACCGACGCGGGCACGGGGGCGTCGAGCCGGCCGGGGACCGGCAGGTCCTCCCCCGCGGCGAGCGTGACGTGCGGCGCGTTCGTCTCCGAGGTCGACCGGCCCATGCTCGGCAGGTCAGCGACGACGAGCGCGTCCCACACCGCACGGACGGTGGCCTCGGCGTCGGAGGTGAGGACGAGTTCGATGCTGCGCACGGTCCGAGCCTGCCCGGTCCGGCCGGACGCCGTCCCGGTGGCCCGGGGCCGCAACCGCCGTTCCCAGGTGCCCGTCACACCGCCGTAACACGGCGGAACGCAACTCGCACCGTCCCCGACCGCCCGGCACACTCGATGCACGCCGCGGACCACCGCGGTCCCCCACACAGCACGGCCCACGAGGAGCACCAGCATGTCCGCAGCACCCGCCCTGCCCGAGAAGCCGAAGGGCAAGCGCCCGATCGGCTGGATCGTCGCCGCCGCGGTGGTCGTCGTCGCGATCGTCGTCGCCCTGATCGTCGGAGCCGTCCGCTCCGGCGGCGACCAGGGCGCCGGGGCCGCCGCCGACCGACCGGCGAAGACCGTCACCATCGGTGTCGCGGACAAGTCGCTGTCGTACTGGAGCACCTACACGGAGCTCGCGAAGCAGAAGCTCAACGTCACGGTGAAGCTGACGAACTTCTCGGACTACTCGCTGCCGAACCCCGCCCTGAAGGACGGCCAGCTCGACATCAACCAGTTCCAGCACATCCAGTACCTGGCGGACTACAACGTCACCTCCGACGACGACCTGCAGCCGATCGGCTCGACCGCCGTCTACCCGCTGCCCCTCTACGCGACGAAGTACGACGACGTCGCGGCGCTCCCCCGCGACGCGAAGGTCGCGATCCCGGACGACTCCATCAACCAGGCCCGCGCCCTGCTCATCCTGCAGGCCGCGAAGCTCGTCACCCTGAAGGACGGCGGCTCGCCGTTCTCGACCACCACCGACATCGAGTCGTCGAAGGTCGACGTCCAGCCCCTGAACGCCTCGCAGACCGCCAACGCGCTGCAGCAGGGCTCGGTCGCGGCCGCCGTCGTGAACAACAACTACGCCACCGCCGCCGGTCTGCCGATCTCGGACGCGATCTACCAGGACGACCCGTCGAGCGCGAGCGCAGCCCCGTACGTCAACGTCTTCGCGGTCCGCAAGGAGGACAAGGACGACAAGACGTACCTCGAGCTGGCGAAGCTCTTCCAGGACGCGTCCGTGCAGAAGGTCTTCAAGAAGGACCTGCCCGAGGCCGTCAGCCGCGACGAGAGCGCCGCATCGCTGCAGGACGAGCTCGCCGAGGTCGAGAAGGACGCGAAGGCGGCCGGGCAGTAGTGCCGGTCCTCGTCGAACTCCGCGGCGTCTCGAAGCACTACCGCCGCGCCGACACCGGCGAGACCGTGGTGGCCGTCGAGGACGTCTCCCTGGACGTGCACCAGGGAGAGGTCCTCGGCGTCATCGGGTACTCCGGTGCCGGCAAGTCCACCCTGGTCCGCCTCGTCAACGCCCTCGAGCTGCCCTCGGCAGGGTCGGTGACGGTGGCCGGGCAGGAACTGACCGCGATCCCCGAGAAGGACCGCCGCCTCGCGCGACGCCGCATCGGGATGATCTTCCAGCAGTTCAACCTCTTCCGGTCCCGCACGATCGCCGGGAACGTCGCCTACCCGCTCAAGGTCGCCGGCGTGCCCAAGGCCGACCGGGACCGCCGCGTCGCCGAGCTGCTCGACTTCGTCGGGCTGCTCGACCGTGCGTACGCGTACCCGGAGCAGCTCTCCGGCGGGCAGAAGCAACGCGTCGGCATCGCCCGCGCGCTCGCGGCGTCACCCGACCTCCTGCTCGCCGACGAGGCGACCAGCGCCCTCGACCCGGAGACCACCTCGGAGGTGCTCGGCCTGCTGCGTCGCGTCAACCGTGAGCTCGGCGTCACCATCATCGTCATCACGCACGAGATGGACGCCGTCCGGCAGATCGCCGACCGCGTCGCCGTGATGGAGCAGGGTCGCGTCGTCGAGGTCGGCGACGTCTACGACGTGTTCTCCGCACCGGAGACCGACGCCGCCCAGCGGTTCGTCCGGACCGCGCTGCACGACCGCCCCTCCCCCGAGACGCTCGCGCGGCTCCGGGAGCGGCACCCCGGCCGGCTCGTCACCGTGCAGATCACCGACGAGGCCGGGTTGCAGAACCGCATCGACGCCGCGTTCCGCACAGCCGGTGTCACCGCCGAGCTCGTGTACGGCGGGGTCGGCGAGATCCGGGAGCGCCGGATCGGATCGTTGACGTACGAGCTGACCGGGTCGTCCGCGACCGCCGTCGACGACGCCCTCGACGCGCTCCGCGCCGCCGGCGTCACGACCGACGAGGAGGGCGCAGCGTGAACAACTCGTTCCAGAGCGTGATCGACACGTTCGACGTGTTCCTCGCGTCGATCCGCGACACCATCGTGATGTCGTTGGTCTCGCTCGTGATCGCGGGGGTCATCGGACTCGCGCTCGGCCTGGCGCTGTACGCGACCCGTCCCGGCAACCTGCTCGGCAGCCGGACCGCGTACACGGTCCTCAACGTCGTCGTGAACCTGGTCCGCCCGATCCCGTTCGTCATCTTCCTCGCCGCGATCGCCCCGCTGTCGCGCGTGGTGGTGCAGACGACGATCGGCGTCCCCGCGGTGACGTTCGCCATCTCCCTCGCGGCGTCGTTCGCGGTGTCCCGCATCGTCGAGCAGAACCTGCTCGCGGTCGACCCGGGCGTCGTCGAGGCGGCACGGGCGTCGGGGGCACACCCGGTGTCGATCCTGCTGACGGTCCTCATCCCCGAGGGGCTCGGACCGCTCATCCTCGGCTACACGTTCATCTACATCGGCATCGTCGACATGACGGCGCAGGGTGCGCTCATCGGCGGCGGTGGCCTCGGCGAGTACGCGATCACCTACGGGTCGCAGCGCTACGACTGGTGGATCGTGTACGTCTCGGTGGCGGCGATCGTGGTGATCGTGCAGCTCGGCCAGTTCATCGGCAACCGGCTGGCCCGGGCGACGTTGCGGCGCTGACGCGCGCCCCGCGGGCCCGGTCGGGTCCCGAGGTCGCACTTCGGCGCGGATCCGTCTCGTGACGGGCCGCCGGGGTGCGATCTCACCCCCGGGGCGGGACGCGACCGACTGGAGGCGCGGTGCCGGTCCACGGGACCGGCGCCGCGCCTCCAGTGCGTTGCCGGCCGGCCACGGGGTCAGGCGGCCGGGGACTCCACCGTCGTGACGGTGCCCGTCGCACCGTCGTGCTCGTAGTGCGCGCGCACGAGGATCGGCCGGTGGTCCGAGATGCCCGCCGGCAGGGTCTCGACACCGGCGATGTGCAGCCCGACGCTCGTGGCGAAGTCGAAGTGCCCGGTGAACTTCCGGTAGCGCAGGTAGGTCGGCTGGTCGGACAGGGACAGCGCGAAGCCGTGCTGCTCGATCTTCCGACGCAGGTTCGTCTGGAACCACGGGTAGTTGAAGTCGCCGACCATGATCGCCGGCGCTTCCTTCGAGAGTTCGCGCAGGAACTGGTGTGCGGCCTCGATCTGCTTGCGGCGCAGGGAGTTCGTGGCGGTCAGCGGCGATGCGTGGAAGGACGCGACGATGACCTCGGCGTCGGCCTCGGTGTCGCGCAGGTGCATCGCGATGAGGCGCTCGTGCGCGGGTGCGAGGACCCGGTCGTGCAGCGACTTCTGCAGCGAGTGGATGCTGAAGTCCTGCACCTCGAAGCGGTCGTCGCGCTTGTAGATGGCGAGACCGAGGCGGTTCGCCTTGGTCGAGGCCGCCAGGGAGAGCCCGGCGACGGAGGGGGCGAGGTCGTTGCTGTCGCACTCCTGCACGCAGATGACGTCGGCGTCGGAGGCCTCGGCCAGGGCGGCGAGCTCGCCGTTCGCGGTGTGCTCTCGGAGGTTGTAGCTGACGACACGCAAGCCGGTCGGTTCCGCCGCCGTGTCGGCTGCGATCGTGCCCTGCTGCTGTGGCGCGGCCATGCTGCTTCCTGTTCCGGGTGGTTCCGGTCCACCCTGCGGCGGTCACCGTACTCGGCGATCGCGGACGATTGCTGAGACTGTAGCGCGACCCCGGTTTCGTCCGTGTGACCGTGTGGAAAACGGACGACGCGTCGCGCAGCGCAGTGCGGCACGCGCGTGGCGAGGCCCGCACGGGCGGCGTGCGTCAGGCCTGCACGCGCACGCGCCGCGCCGGGCGGACGGTCTCGCCGGCGGTCCGGCTCATCAGGACGCCCTCGACGCAGGCCACGACGAGCAGCACGGCGATGACCCAGAACGCGGCGTCGTAGGGCCCGTTCCCCCCGAGCCCGGCGGCGGACCGGATCACCACGGCGGCGACCGCCACGCCGAAACCCGCCGCGGTCTGCTGCAGCGTCGACGACAGCGTGTTGGCCGGCGTCATGTCCGCCTGCTCCACGTCGGCGAAGGCGATGGTGTTGTACGCCGTGAAGCCGACCGACCGTGCGGCGCCGCTCACCACGAGCAGCGCGGCGAGGAGCCAGAACGGCGTGTCCTCGGTCATGAACACCATCGCGACGACGCTGAGCGCCGCCACGGCGCTCGACACGATGATGACCGGCCGGTACCCGAACCAGCGGAGGAACGGCGTCGTCATCGGCTTGATGCCGAGGTTGCCGACGAAGACCCACAGGACGGCGGACCCGGCGAGCACGGCGCTCCAGCCCCAGGCGTCCTGGAAGAGCAGCGGGAGGACGAACGGCACGGCGGAGACCGCCAGCCGGAAGAGGCTGCCACCCGCGTGCGACACCCGGAACGTCTCGAGGCGGAACGAGTCGAGGCCCATGATCGGGTGCGGCGCCCGCCGGAAGTGCCACACCGCGAGCCAGCAGCACACCGCGCCGAGCACGCCGGACAGGACGACGGCGAGCACCGGCACGGTGTCGAGGGCGAGCAGCGACGCCATCACGACGAGCGACCCGAGCCCGAAGCACGCGAGCAGGGAGCCGAACCAGTCGAACGGCACCCGTTCGGCCGCGCGCTCCTGCGGGACGAGCACGAGCGCCGCGACGAAGGCGACGACCCCCAGCGGGATGTTGACGAGGAAGATCCAGTGCCAGGAGAGCGTGTCGACGAGCACGCCGCCGACGAACGGGGCGATGATCGGGGCCGCCAGCGCCGGCCAGGTGAGGATGGCGATGGCGGTGACGAGCTGGTCGCGGCCGGCGCTCCGGAGCACGACGAGCCGGCCGACGGGGACCATGAGCGCACCGCCCAGGCCCTGGAGGATGCGCCAGACGGTCAGGTCGACGAGCCCCGTCGACAGCGCGCACAGCGCCGAGGCGACCGTGAACAGGGCGATCGCGCCGGCGAAGACCGTCCGCGACCCGATGCGGTCGGTGAGCCAGCCGCTCACCGGGATGAAGACCGCCAGGGTCACGAGGTACGCGGTGATCGCGACCCCGACGGCAGCGGAGTCGACGCCCAGGTCGCGTCCCATCGCCGGCGCCGCCGTGGCGAGGATCGTGCCGTCCAGCAGCTCCATGAAGAAGGTGCCCGCCACGAGCACCGCCACCGCCGTGCTGCCTGGTCGTCGTGTCGTCGTCGTCGTCGCCATGTCAGGTCGAATGCTATGCCCGAGGGGTGCCCGGCCCGTCGAGCCGGTCGGCCCGGACGCGGGTCGCGGATGCCGTACCGCCCGGCCTTGTGCACTGCAGAATGAGGGAGACGACGACGTTGCTCCGCGGCACCCCCGACGGGGAGCGTGGTGACGCACACGACGCACCAGGAGGCTCGATGACGACCACGCCCGTCCCCGGCACCGTCGCGGTGAAGGGCGCCCCGGACCCGGCCGCCCCGCACGCGCGGCACGTCCTCGACCACGCCCACCTCCCCGTGATGACCCTGCGCGAGTCGGCCCTCGCGAACAACACGCGCGTCATGCAGTCCTACGTCGAGCGGCACGGGCTGCTGTTCGCCCCGCACATGAAGACCCACATGGCACCGGCGCTGGCCGACCGCCAGATCGCCGCCGGGGCCTGGGGCGTCACCGTCGCCTCCGTCCAGCAGGCGATGGTCGCGTGGGACCACGGCGTCCACCGCATCCTCGTCGCGAACGAGGTCCTGGACCCCGCCGGGCTGGCCTGGCTCGCGTCCCGCCGGGCGGTCGACCCGGACGCCGACGTCCTCTGCTACGTCGACTCCCCCGCCGGCGTCACCGCCGCACGGGCGGCACAGGACGCCGTCGCGGGCGACCTGCACGTCCTCGTCGAGGTCGGTTTCCCCGGTGGACGGACCGGTGTCAGGACCGCGGCGGCGGCACGCGACCTCGCGCGGACCGCACACGACGCCGGGCTCTCGCTCCGCGGGGTGTCCGGCTACGAGGGAGGCCTGCCCGGCGTCGACGCCGCCCGCGCGTACGTCGAGGGCGTGCTCGCGGTCGCGGCCGCGGTGCGCCTGCTCGTCGACGCCCCACGCGCACTGTTGAGCATGGGCGGGAGCGCCTGGTTCGACGGCGTCGTCGACGCGGTCGCGGCCAGGCCCGCCGACCTCGACGTCGTGCTCCGGTCCGGCGCGTACCTGACACACGACGACGGCTTCTACGCGGCGCGCACGCCCTTCGGTCGGCATCCGGAGGAGGGCTCCCTCGTCCCGGCGATCGAGGTGTGGGGCCGCGTCACGTCCTGTCCCGAGCCCGGGCTCGCGCTCGTCGCCGTCGGCAAGCGCGACATCTCCTTCGACGAGGGACTGCCGGTCGTCCGCGGCCTCCGGCCTGGAGGCACGGCGGACGCCCCGCAGGTCGTCCCGCCACCCGGGGCGGTCACCGTCGTCCGCCTCGACGACCAGCACTGCTACCTCGCGATCGCGGACGGCTCGACCGGGCCGACGCCCGGCGACGTGGTCGTCCTCGGCATCTCGCACCCGTGCACGGTCTTCGACAAGTGGCGGCAGGTCCTCGTCCTCGACGACGCCGACACCGTCGTCGACGCGATCGGGACGTGGTTCTGATGCGGGCGACGACCCCGGTCACGCCGACCGACCCCGAGGCTCCGGCACGCAACGCGGCGCTGTCGCTCCGCCGCGGGTTGCGCCTGCTCGACTGCATCGCCGACCGGACCCGGAACGGCCAGTCCTCGGTGTCCCTCACGACGCTCGCCGACGAACTCGGCACGTCGAAGTCCACCGTGCTGCGGCTCACGGCACCGATGATCGAGAACGACCTGCTCCGCCGGACCACGGACGCGGGCTTCACGCTCGGCCTCGGGGCGCTCCTGCTCGGCCAGAGCTACCTCGAGGGGATCGACCTCCGCTCGGCGGCGGCACCGTTCCTCCGGCGCACGGCGGAGCAGACCGGCCTGACCTGCCACCTCGTCGTGCCGGACGGCACGGACATCGTCTACGTCGACAAGGTCGAGACGCGCGGCACCGTCCGGATGGCCTCGCGCATCGGCAACCGGCTGCCGATGCGGAACACCGCCTCCGGTAAGGCCATCGTGGCATTCGGCGAGCCCGAGCTGCTCGCCCGTGTGCTCGCCGGACCGGCGACGGCGATGACGGAGCACTCGATCGTCGACGACGACCGGTGGCGAGCCGAGGTCGAGCGGACGCACGGCCGCGGGTACGGCATCGACGACCGCGAGAACGAACCCGACATCCGCTGCGTCGCCGCCCCCGTGCTCGACCACGCGAACCAGGTCGTCGGGGCGATGAGCATCTCCGGACTGGCGTCGCGGTTCCCCGCGGCCGCCGTCCGCGAGCTCGGCGACGGGGTCGTCCGGACCGCGCGCGAGATCTCGGTGGCGCTCGGGTCGTCCTCCGCCCAGCTCGCACTGTCGAGGAGCACCCGGTGACCGGCGGGGTCCTGACGTTCGGCGAGACGATGCTGCTGCTCTCGGGTCGCGAGGTCGGGGCGGTCCCCGACCTCGAGCAGATGCGGGTGGACACCGGCGGCGCGGAGAGCAACGTCGCGATCGGACTCGTGCGGGCCGGCGTCCCCGCCACCTGGGTGGGGCGGGTCGGCACCGACCCGGCCGGCGACCGTGTGACGCGTGACGTCCGCGGCGAGGGTGTCGACGTCGTCGCGGTGTCCGACCCGGACCGGTCGACGGGGATCATGATGAAGGAACGGCTGACGGACGGCCGGACGCGTGTGACCTACCACCGCCGCGGGTCCGCCGGATCGGCGCTCCGCGCGGAGGACCTGCCCGCGAGCATCGTCGAGACGGCGACGCTCCTGCACGTCACCGGCATCACCCTGGCACTGTCGGACTCGGCGCGGGACGCCGTCGAGGCCGCCCTGGACCGTGCCGCGGCCGCGGGCGTACCGGTGTCGTTCGACGTCAACCACCGGCCCAAGCTCATCGACGCGGCCACCGCCCGCACGCACTACCGAGCGGCGGCGGCACGGTCCTCGGTGGTGTTCGCCGGCGACGACGAAGCGCGCCTCGTCCTCGGGCTCGCCGACGACGAGGGCGACGACGAGACGCTCGCGCACGACCTCGCCGCCCTCGGGACCGGACGCGCCGTCGTCAAGCTCGGGTCGCGTGGGGCCGTCGCGTCGATCGACGGTCGGTTCCTCCGGCGCTCGGCGACCCCGGTGCGCGTCGTCGACCCGGTCGGTGCCGGGGACGCCTTCGTCGCCGGCTGGCTCGCCTCGAGCCTGTCCGGTGCGAGCGCCGACGAGGCGCTCGAGCGCGCGGCCCACGCCGGCGCCCTGGCGTGCACGGTCGAGAGTGACTGGCGACGCCCCGACCCCGCCGCGCTGCACGACCCGCACCTCCCGTCAGACGTCGACCACGCCGTCCACGACCGTGTCGACCGCTGACCCGACGGCGTCCGACTCCGGCACCCGCGCCACACGTCCGCCCAGCACGAGGAACGAGCACATGACGAACGCCCCCGAAACCGGACCCGACACCGTCCGACACCGCCACGCGGCCGGCCCCGCGATCGCGATCCTCCGCGGCGGCACCGGCGAGCACGTCGAGGACGTCATCGCCACCCTGGTCGACGCCGGGGTCCGGGCGATCGAGGTCACGACGAACACCCCGCGGTGGCGCGAGGGGATCGCCTGGGCCGTCGAACGCTACGGCAGCGGCGCGACCCTCGGCGTCGGCACCGTCCTCGAGCCGCGGCAGCTCGACGAGGCGGCAGCGGCCGGTGCCGTGTTCGCCGTCAGCCCGCACCTCGACCCCGCCATCGGCGAGCGAGCCCACGAGCGCGGCCTCGGCTGGTACCCCGGTGCCGCGACCCCGACCGAGATCGTCCGCGCCTGGCAACTCGGCGCCCGCGCGGTGAAGGTGTTCCCGGCCGCGCAGCTCGGCGGGCCGGCGTTCCTCAGGCAGGTCCTCGCGCCACTCGACTTCGTGGACGTCATCCCGACGGGCGGCATCGGCGTGGAGGACGCCTCGGACTACCTGGCCGCGGGCGCGGTCGCGGTCGGACTCGGCTCGCCGCTGGTGGGGGACGCCCTCACGACCGGCGACCTCAGGGCACTCCGCGCCCGCGCCGAGCGCCTCGTCGCGGGGTTGCCCCGGTGACCGCACGCCACGACCTCGCTCCCCCGGTCCTGCTGCGCGGCGGCCACGTCATCGGCGCGGACGGGCCCGTCCGCGCCGACGTGCTCGTCGCCGCCGGCTCGATCGTCGCCGTGGGCACCGACCTCGCGGTCCCGGCCGAGGCCACGACGCTGGACTGCGGCGAGCGCTTCGTGCTCCCGGGCCTCGTCGACGCGCACTCGCACGCCGGGTCGCTCGTGTTCGACGAGTCCGTGCAGCGGGCGCTCCTCCGCCAGGGCGTGACGACGATCGTCACGGGGCAGGACGGCGTCGGACCGGCTCCCGGCGACGGGTCCTACGCGGCGCGGTACTTCGGGGCGATCGACGGACCGCACCCGACCTACCGCGGTGACGGCATCGCCGGGCTGCTGGCGACGTACGACCGGTCGACACCGGTGAACGTCGCCACCCTCGTCCCCGCCGGCACGGTCCGGCACGCGGTGATGGGCGACGATCCGAGCGCCGCGGGTCCCGCCCAGCTCGAGGCGATGCGAGCCCTCGTCCGGCAGGGCCTGCTCGACGGGGCCGTCGGACTGGCGACCGGGCTCGACTACGTACCCGGCCTGTTCGCCGACGCCGATGAGATCGCTGCGCTGGCGGCCGAGTCCGCCGCCGTCGGTGGCACCTACGTCACGCACATGCGCGGCGGCTACGAGGCGAACGCCGCGGTCGGCATCGACGAGGTCGTCCGGATCGTCCGGGCCGTCGGCGGACACGCCCACGTCTCGCACCTGCACGCGCCCGTCGACCTCGCCCTGGCGGAGCTCGCCAGGGCCGAGGCGGACGGGGCGCCGCTGTCCTTCGACGCCTACCCGTACTCGCGCGGCTGCACGATCCTGTCGATGCTGCTGCTCCCCGCGGCCCTCGCCCGGCCGGGTACCGACGACCTCGCCGTCGCGCTCGGCTCCGACGAGGGCCGTGCCGCGGTGCGGGCCGCGGTCCTGGAACGGGTGCTCGGTCGCGCCGACCTCGGTTCCGGTTGGGCAGAGCAGATCACGTTGTCCCACGTGCCGGCTCCCGCGTTCCACGCGCTGCAGGGGCGCACCCTCGAGCAGGCCGCGGCGGTCACCGGCACGGACCCGGTCGACCTCGCGCTCGACGTCCTGGTGGCGTCCGGGTCGCAGGTCACGGTCGTCATGCGGGTCCCACACCCGCGGACGCCCGACGAGCTGGCCGCGCTCTTCCGGTCCGGCGGCCACACCGGCGGTTCCGACGGCATCTTCGTGGGGACGCACCCGCACCCGCGGGCGTACGGCACCTTCGCTCGGTACCTGGGCGACTACGCACGGGCCGGTCTGCTGACCTGGTGGGAGGCCCAGCAGCACCTGTCGGCGCTCCCCGCGGAGTTGTTCCGGCTCGGGCAGCGCGGGACGGTCGGCCCGGGGTGGACCGCCGACCTCGTGGTCGTCGACCCCGCCGGGGTCCGTTCGCGTTCCACGTACGACGAGCCGCGGCGCCTGGCCGAGGGCATCGACGACGTGCTCGTGGCGGGCGTCCCCGTCCTCAGCGACGGAGCCCTGACACACGCGACCCCCGGAGTGGGCCTCCGCCGCACGGCTCCGAGCCGTCCGGGCGGCGCGCACGCCGGGGGTCGATGAGGCTTCGCTCAGTGTCCGTCAGCGGTGGGGAGCACCGCGACGACGTCGATCTCGACGAGGATGTCCGCCAGGTGCGACTGGACCGTCGTGCGCACCGGGTACGGCTGCGAGAAGTGCTTGGCGTACTCCTCGTTGAACGCCGGGAAGTCCCGGTCGGAGTGCTCGAGGTGCACGGTCGACTTCACGACGTCGTCGAGGGTCGCGCCGTGTTCGGCCAGGACCGCGGCGACGTTCGCGAGCACCTGCGCGGTCTGTCCCGCGACGTCGTCGGCGATCGCACCGGTGGCCGGGTCCTGCGGGCCGAAGCCGGCGGTGTACAGGAAGCCGTTCGCGACGATGCCCTGGCTGTAGGGGCCGGCGGGCTGGGGGGCGGCGTCGGTCACGACGGCGGTCTTGTTCGGCACGGATGCTCCTCGGTGTCGGTGTCGGTGTCGGTGTCGGTGTTCGTCCGGACGGGACCTCCAGGCTAGGCGCGCCCCGCGCCCCGGACCGGACCGTCCGGCGGAGCCGTTCCGTCCTGCACAACGCAGGATGCCCCTCCCGGCCCGCAGCGAGGGGACCACGCCGACGCCGTGAGGAACCCACAAGGCACCTGCGGCTACGCTCGCAGCGTGCCCCCTGCCCTGCCCGAGCGCCGCGGACCACTGCGGTGAGCCGACTCGACGGGACCCTCACGGAGTCCATCGCGAGCGGACGGCGCCGGCTCCTCGACCTGGCGACGAGCCTGCCCGCGTGGGCCGCGGTCCTACTCGTCTGGTTCGGCGGACGGATCGTCTCGACGTTCTGGTTGGCGCTGGCGTTCCCGCTGATCGGGCGCGCGCTGCCGGAGAACGCGATCTGGGGCAACGGGCACGGGTTCCTCAACTTCCTGACCGCGTGGGACGGGCAGTACTACGAGCAGATCTCGGTGCACGGCTACCCGACGACGCTGCCGCTCGACGCCACCGGGAACGTCGCGCAGAACGCCTGGGCCTTCCTGCCCGCCTTCCCGTTCACGATCCGGATGCTCACGGCGTCCACGGGCGTGCCGTTCGACGTCGGCGCGCCGCTGATCGCCCTGGTCGCCGGACTGGTCGCTGCCTACCTGTTGCACCGGCTCGTCCGCGACCGGGCAGGATCCGCGGCGGCGATGTGGGCGGTCTTCTTCTTCACCTGCGGGCCGCTGTCGTTCCTGCTGCAGGTCGGGTACGCCGAGAGCATGTTCCTCGCGCTGACCTTCGGCGCGCTGCTCGCACTCGAACGCCGGCGGTACGGGCTGCTGACGCTGCTCGGCGTCGCCGCCGCGTTCACCCGGCCGGGCGCCCTGGCCATCCCGCTCGTGCTGGGGATCGTCGCCCTGGTGCGGTACGTCCGGGCACGCCGCACGGAGGGGGTGCGCTCGCTCGACGTCTTCCCGGTGGCCGAGCGGGTGCGGGTCGTCGCCGCGGGCGTCGTCATGGTCGCCGCCGGGGTGGCGTGGCCGGTCATCGCCTCCCACGTGACGGGCGTGCCGAACGCCTACCTCGAGACCGAGATGTCGTGGTGGGTGAACTTCATCGGCCGGGTCGACTTCACCCCGATGACACCGTGGTTCCTCATCGCGTCGCGGTGGCTCGGCGTCGGCGGGGTCCTCATCGTGGTGTTCCTGCTCGTGTCGTACCCGGTGTGGCTGCTCCGGCGGTCGACGCGGAAGCTGGGCTTCACGACCGTCGTGTTCTCGGCGTCGTACGCGCTGTACATCTTCGCGGTGTCGCTGCCGATGGCCTCGACCCCGCGGCTCCTCATGCCGCTCGCCCCGTTGTTCGGCTCCCCCGAGCTCGTGGCGAAGCCGTGGATGCGGTGGACACTCGTGGTCTGCGCCGTCCTCGGGCAGCCCGTGCTCGTCGCGGTGCTGTGGCTGCTCGGCCCACCCTGAGCACGGTCACCACGCCGGTCCGCCGCGAGCGCCGCACGCCGTGAGCAGCAGCGGTCGGGTCGCGTGGTGCGACCCGACCGCTGCTGCCCGCGGAGCCGTACGGCTCAGAGTTCGACGGTGCCGTGGTCGCCGGTGTCGGGCTGGCTCTGCTTGCCGATCGCGGCCTTGAGCGTCTGCACGAGGCTGCCGACCGGACCGGCGTCCTGCGTCCAGTACTCGACCGAGACCCCCTCGACCGTGAGGAGGCGGATCGACGGGTCCTCTCGCCCCTCCGGGAACCACGCCTCGGCGAACGGCGACCACAGCTCGTCGATCACCGAGTCGTCCTTCGTCACCGTCGCGGTGCCCGCGATGGACAGGTAGCCGCCCTGCGACTCGATCGCGACGTTCACGTGCGGGTTGCGCGCGATGTCCTCGACCTTCTCGCTGCCGTCCTGCACCAGGAAGCGGAGTGTGCCGTGGAAGGCCTTGTCCTGCACGGCGAGGGGACGGGCGTGCAGTTGCCCGTCCTCGCTCACGGTCGTCAGCAGTGCCGTGTGGGCGCCGTGGACGATGTCCGAGATGGCTGCGCGCTCGTCTGTCCGTGTGTCGGTCATGGTGCTCCTTTGCGTCATGCGCCCCGCTCCGCGACGTGCGACCGTCGGTCCACGGGGCCGTACCGTTCCGACCAGTGTGCCCCTCCCGGCTCGGGAACGTCAGCCCCGCCGTGTCGCTTTCGGGTCGGTGGTCGCCGGTCTGGAGGCGCGGCGCACCTCCGCCGCGCCGCGTCCGCCCGGCCCGTCCCGGCCCTTACGTCCCGCCCGACACCGCGGGCACCGCGGACGTGGTCAGGCGGGCTCGCGGATGGTCGTCTCCACGTCGACGACCTGCGGGATGCGCGGCATCGAGGCGAAGCCGAACGCCACGGGCGGGTCGAGCGGCGCCAGGGATCCCAGCGGCTCCCCGGCCCAGGTGCCCCGGACCCCGGTGACGTCGTGCGCGCCGGTGACGCCGTAGTACTCCCGGCGGCCGTTGCCCGCGGAGCCGGCGGTCCCCGAACCCGGGGCGACCACCCGCGCGATCGGGTCGATCACGGCGAGCCAGCGGGGGTCGCGGGCGACGGGCTTCGGCACGATGCGGAGCACACGGCCGAGCGGCGAGATCCCTCCGACGTCGATCGTGGCCTGCAGCGCGCCGGCCGAGAGCTCCAGGCCGCTGGCGGTCCGGCGGGCGACGACGTCCACGACGGACACCGAGTCGAACCGGTACGTCCCGGAGACGTACGCTGCGACGATCTCGTCGGGAGCGAGCAGCACGCTGGTGCCGTCGGGGAGCTCGACGAAGACGTCGGTGAACGAGCCGAACGGCGAACGCTCCCACATGCCGACCACGAGCCGGACGCCCGACGTCGTGCCGACGCCCGTGATCCGACCGCGGAAACGACGTTCGAGAGCGGGGGTGCGGGGACGCGGCGACATGCCCTGGACCGTACCCGGCGCCCCCGAGAGCCGTCGTCGGGTGGCGAGGCGCGCCTCCAGACCGAGCCGGTGACGTGCCGACGCAAGGACTCGGCGTCGCAGCGACGCGGCGTCGCAGCGACCCGGGCGACGCGAGCCGGCCGGTCACCGACGCGACGGCCGGCCGCGCCCCCGGGCGCTCGCGCCTACGGCACCGGGACGGGCTCGGCGAGCAGTTCGCGCACCCGGGGGGCGACCTGCGTGCCGTACAGCTCGATCGACCGCATCATGTCGTCGTGCGGCAGACGGCCGGTCGCGTAGCGCATGTCGAAGCGCGAGACACCGAGGATCCGCATGTTGCGCGCGATCTTCCGTGCGACGGTCTCCGGCGACCCGACGTAGAGCGACCCGCCGGCCGACAGGCCCGCGCGGTAGCCGGCGACGTCGAGCGGGGGCCAGCCGCGCTCCCGACCGAGCTGGTCGGTGACGGCCTTGTGGTACGGCCAGTAGCGCTCGGCGGCTTCCTCGTCCGTCGCGGCGACGAACCCGGGCGAGTGCATGGCGATGGGCTGCTGCGGCAGCTCGAGCTGCGTCAGCGCCTGACGGTAGAGCCGCGAGAACGGTGCGAACTGCGCGGGCTGGCCACCGATGATCGCGAGGAAGAGCGGGAGGCCGTAGGAGGCCGCACGGATGACCGACTGCGGCGAGCCGCCGACGCCGATCCAGGTCGGGATGGCGCCGTGCTCGAGCTTCGGGAAGACGTCCTGGTCGGTGAGCGAGGCGCGCTTCGTGCCGGACCAGGTGACGGCGTCGCCGCCGCGGAGGGACGCCCAGAGCTGCAGCTTCTCCTCGAAGAGGACCTCGTAGTCGGACAGGTCGAAGCCGAACAGCGGGAAGGACTCGGTGAAGGACCCGCGGCCCAGGATGACCTCGGCGCGGCCGTCCGACAGCGCGTCCACGGTGGCGAACCGCTCGTACACGCGGACGGGGTCGTCGGAGGACAGGACGGTCACGGCGGAGCCCATCCGGATGCGCGAGGTCCGGGCGGCGATCGCGGCGAGGACGACCTCGGGCGCGCTCACCACGAAGTCGGCGCGGTGGTGCTCCCCGACGCCGATGAAGTCCACGCCCACCTGGTCGGCGAGGACGGCCTGCTCGACGACGTCGCGGATGCTCTGCGCGTCGGTCTTGAGGCTGCCGTCGGCCAACTCGGTGACGTCGCCGAAGGTGTCGAGGCCGAGCTGCACGGGACCGATCCGCTCGGGTGCGGGCGGCGGCACGTCCGAGGGGCGGTCGGTGCCGAATGCGTTGCTCATGGGAGCCTCCAACTCGATGCGTTTGCATAAACCTACCACTCGGCGGCGCGCACGTCGAGCACGCGCACCCACCGGCACACCGTCCCCCGCGCCGCTGGAGCACCGCCCCCGCGCCGCCGCCCGACCACCGCGTGTACGGTCGCCCGCATGCCGCAGATCCCCGACCAGACCGGACGCCGCGTCGTCGTCACCGGAGCCAACAGCGGGACGGGGAAGGAGACCGCGACCCGCCTCGCCGCGGCCGGCGCCTCCGTGGTGATCGCCGTCCGCACGGTCGCCAAGGGCGAGGAGGCCGCCGCCGGCATCCGCGCCGCCCACCCCGGCACCGACGTCGAGGTGCGGGAACTCGACCTCGCCGACCTCGCCAGCGTCCGACGCTTCGCGGACGGCGTGCTGGCCGACGACCGTACCCTCGACGTGCTGGTCAACAACGCCGGCGTGATGGCACCGCCGAAGCGCTTCGAGACGGCCGACGGCTTCGAGCTGCAGATGGGCACGAACTTCCTCGGTCCGTTCGCGCTGACGAACCTGCTGCTGCCGGTGCTGCTCCGGTCGTCGGACGCCCGGGTGGCGACGATGTCGAGCCTCGCTGCGGTCGGCGGCCGGATCCGCTTCGACGACATGCAGTGGGAGCACGGCTTCAACACCTGGCGCGCCTACGCCCAGTCGAAGCTCGCCGACCTGCTCTTCGCGCTGCACCTGCACCGGTTGTCGGTCGAGTTCGACTGGCCGCTGACGAGCACGGCTGCGCACCCCGGCTTCACGCGCACGAACCTGCAGTCGGCGGGGCGCTCCCTCGGCAAGGCGAAGCAGGCCGCACCGATGAAGCGCGCGCTGCCGTTCACGCAGGCGGTCGAACAGGGGTCCGAGCCGTTGCTCTACGCCGCCGTGGGACCGGCAGCGGTGGGCGGTGCCTACTACGGCCCGTCGGGCGCCTTCGGACTGACCGGGCCGACGACGGTCGCCTCGATCCCGCGGTCCGCGCGGAGCGCCGACCTCGCCCGCTCGCTGTGGGCCGTCGCCGAGGACCTCACCGGGACGCGGCCGCCGGTCTGACACGGAACCGGCCCGGTGCGTCGGCCGCGCGGCTCCCGACCGCCGGTGGGCGGCCTCCACCCCGGTCTGGAGGCGCGACCCGCCCACCGCCGCGCCCTCAGAACCGCACGTGGTCGCGTGCGAACGCCGTGGTCACCGCCGACAGGACCGCCCGCTGTCCGCGCACCGTCGGGTGCACGTCGTCCGACTGCATCCAGTCCGGGTGGTCGCGCAGGGGCTGCCCGATGTCGACGTAGGTCCCGCCGTGCTCGTCGATCGCGGTCCGCAGCGCGGCGGAGATCGCCGCGAGCTGTGCCGGCGGTGTCTGCTCGTTCCAGATCGCGCTCAGTCCGACCACCCGCGCCCGCGGCAGGAGCCGGTGGAGGTCGGCGACGAGCTGCTCGGTGCCGCCGTCGACCTCGTCCTCGTCCTGTCCGAGGTCGTTCGAGCTGGCCTGCACGAACACCACCGCGGGCCGGAGCGTGACCGCGCGCTGCACGAGCCCCTCGTAGGCGGTGGCGCAGTCGTCGGTGTCCCCCTCGGTGAGGACGCCGGCGCCGTCGCACGACAGGTTCGTGAGCTGCCAGCGTTCGGTCCGTGCGAGGACCTCGGGCCACGCCTGTCCGGCGGCCAGGCCGTGGCCCCCGCTGATCGAGTCGCCGACCACGACGACCCGTGTGCCGGGCGCCGCGTTCCACAGCCGCCCGCTGGCCGTGCTGGCCCGACTCGTGGTGGCGGTGTCGGCCGCCGACGCGGAGCTCTCCGCGCAGGCGCCGAGACCGAGCGAGATGGCGAGCGCCAAGCCGATCGCCGCGGCCGGACGGGCGCCGCGGACCTGGTGGGGGGAGGTCACGTCAGGGACGGTACGCCGCCTCTCGATGGACGGACCGCGGTCGTGCTGAGGCCTGGCTCAGGAGCGGTGCAGCTCGACCGATCCGTCCAGGCGTCCCGGTTCGGTGAGACGCGCGTGCTGCAGGACCGTGCGCTCCGGTCCCACGGCGGCGGCGACGATGGACAGCGTCGCGACGTGCCCCTCGAGCTCGTGCGCGTCGCGGAGGATCGCGTCCGGGTCGTCCGCCGGCAGCGCCGCGGAGTCGGCGAGCACCCCGAACCAGCCGCCCCAGCCGTCGTTCGCGGCAGCGTCCGCGGTGACGTCGGCGGCCTCGCCGGTGTCGGCGGCCTCGCCGGTGTCGGCGCGTGCGTCGGCCGACCGCAGTTCGTCGAAGGGGCCGAGCAGCGGCGGACCGGCCGGGGCCTCGACGGCACGGAACGCCTCGAGCCACCGGCCGATGCGCGGCGCCGCCGGGTCGTCCGCCGCACCGTGGGTGACCATGTGGACGCCGGGGCCGAGGGCCTCCGTCCGCACCGTGGAGCCGTTCCACGTGACGACCTCGGCACCCGCGGCGGTGGCACGGACGAGGTTGAACGCGCGCGTGGTCGGCAGGGTGCCGTCGTGCCCCGGCAGGACGCCGTCGACGGCGTCCAGCGGCACCGTGCCGCGCGTGGTCCAGGTGCCGTCGGGGCTGTCGACCGGCTCGGCTCGGTTCAGGACCACCGCGAGGCCCGCGGTGTCCGAGGCGGCGAGCCACGCACCGCCGGCCGAGCGGTCCCGGACGCCACGGACGGCCGGGTCGCGGTCGGGCCACCAGGCGGCAGGGGGGTCCCACGGTCGCTCCGGGGACTCGTCACGCAGGGCGAGCATCGTGACGGGCCACTCGGCGCCGGGGTCGACGCGGACGACGACGGTGCACATGGGGTCGATCCTCGCACGGAGCCCCGGGTAGCGTGACCGACGTGAACGCAGCAGCAGAGCGCCGTCTGACCGTCGTCGTCGGGATCACCGGGGGCATCGCCGCGTACAAGGCCGTGGGTGTCGTCCGCGACCTCGTGAAGCGCGGCCACGACGTCCACGTCGTCCCGACCGAGGGCGCGCTCCGGTTCGTCGGGCTGCCGACGCTGGAGGCGCTCAGCCGCAACCCGGTCACCACGAGCGTCTTCGAGGACGTCGCCGAGGTGCGGCACGTCTCCCTCGGCCGCCGGGCCGACCTCGTGGTCGTCGCCCCCGCCACCGCCGACACGCTCGCCCGGATGACCGCGGGCCTCGCCGGCGACCTGCTCGGCACCACCCTGCTCGCGACCGAGGCCCCCGTCGTCGTCGCCCCCGCCATGCACCCGCAGATGTGGGAGCACCCCGCCACGACCGCGAACGTCGCCACCCTGCGCGAGCGCGGCGTCCACTTCGTCGGTCCCGTGGTCGGTGCCCTCACCGGCGACGACGCCGGGATCGGCCGGATGGCGGAGCCCGAGGACATCGTCGAGGGGGCCCTCGCCGTGCTGGACCTGCCGACGGGCGCCGGGACCTCGGGGCCCGCCGGCACGGGCGCGCGCGGCGAGCAGGGCGACCTGGCCGGCGTCCGCGTCGTGGTCAGCGCCGGCGGCACCCGTGAGCCGTTCGACCCGGTCCGCTTCGTCGGCAACCGCTCCAGCGGCCGACAGGGGATCGCCATCGCCGCCGACGCCGCGCGCCGTGGAGCGTCCGTCACCGTCGTCGCCGCCAACGTCGACGCGTCCATGACCGCCGACCTCGACGCGCACGTGGTGCCGGTCGGGTCCGCCCTGGAACTCGCCGAGGCCGTGCACGCCGCCGCCGTGGACGCCGACGTCGTGGTGATGACGGCCGCGGTGGCCGACTACCGCCCGGCGGAGGTCCGGACCGAGAAGCTCAAGAAGGAGGCGCAGGGCGACACGATGACCCTCGAGCTCGTGCGGAACCCGGACGTCCTCGCGGAGCTCGTCGCCAACCGCCGGACGGGGCAGATCGTGGTGGGCTTCGCCGCCGAGACCGAGCCGGACCGTGCCGCGCGCATCGAGCTCGGCCGCGCCAAGATCACCCGGAAGCCCGCCGACCTGCTCGTCGTGAACCACGTCGGCTGGTCGTCCGGGTTCGAGCGCGAGGAGAACGCCATCGAGGTGCTCGTCCCCGGCGGCGAGGTCGTCCGCGAGACCTCGGGGACGAAGGCCGAGGTGGCGACGGCGGTCCTCGACCTGGTGGCGACCGCGCTGACCTGAGCACGCCCGGCCGGCGCAGACCCGAGCACGCCCGGTCCGCGCCGACCTGAGCACGCCCGGCCCGCGCGGACCTGGGCGCACTCCGAGTGCGCTCGGCGACCGCCGGGCACGATGGGGACATGCGACGACGCGAGCGTGCACGACGCGCCACCCGGACCGCCACCCTCCTCGCCGTGCTGCTGGGCGGGGCCGGGGCCACCCACTTCCTCCGCCCGCGCGGCTACGACCGGATCGTCCCGGCCGGCCTGCCGCCCCGCACCACCACCCTGGCGTCCGGCGTCGCCGAGCTCGGCATCGCCGCTGCGCTCGCCGTCCCGGCGACGCGTCGAGCGGGCGGCTGGGCGGCAGCGGCACTCTTCCTGGCGGTGTTCCCCGCGAACGTGAAGATGGCGAACGACCTGCTGGACAGCGCCCGCTCCACCCGGGCGTCGCGGCTCGTCGCCGTCCTGCGGCTGCCGCTGCAGGCTCCCCTGGTCGCCTGGGCCGTGCGCGTCGGTCGGCACGCGCCGAAGCCGTGAGCGTGTCGGCCCGCACCCGCGCCACGGTGCCGCTGCGGCACCGGCCGGTGACGGTGCACGCCTGGGAGGACATCGTCTTCGCCCACTGGCGCCGCGACCCGGCGGAGCTCGCCGGGCTGGTCCCGCCGGGCACCCGGCCCGACGTCGTCGACGGCAGCGCGTGGGTCGGCCTGTCGGCGTACGTGTTCCGCGAGACACGGGTCCCGCCGTTCCCGCCCTCGGGGCGGCTCGGGTCGATGACGGAGGTCACGATCGAGGTCCTGACGACCGACGACCACGGTCGTCACGGGGTCGCCTACCGGACGGTCGACACGGCGAACGTGCCGGCGATCGTCGCCGCGCACGCGCTCCTCGGGGTGCCGTACACGTTCGCGCACGCGCGGGCCCGACGTCGCGCGGACACGATCGAGCACCGGTCGGTGCGCCACCCCGTCCGGAAGCGCGCCCTGCAGCCGGGCCGGTGGATGCGACCGGGAGGCGCGACGCAGCCCCGGCACGACGCCACCGTCCGGGTCGTGGCCGGCGCGGAGGTCGACACCCCGCTCGCCGCGGAGCTCACCACCCGCCACGGCATCCACGCGCGGCTCCTCGCGCAGACGCTGTTCTGGCAGCGGCAGCACCCGCCGCTGACCGTGCGGTCCGCCCGGCTCGAACGCCTCGACGGCGACCTGCCCGCGGCCGTCGGCCTGTCCGGACTCCTCGACCACGAGCCGGACTCCCTGCTCGTCGTCGACGGGACCACCGTCCGGTACGCATGGGGGGAGGTGGTCCGGTGACCGACGACCCGCACCACCTCGAACGCTTCGTGCGTGCCCAGGAGGGCGTGCACGACGTCGCCCTCGCCGAGCTCCGCGCCGGCCGGAAGACCTCGCACTGGATGTGGTTCGTGTTCCCGCAGCTGGCCGGGCTCGGCCGGAGCACGACGGCGCAGCACTACGCCCTGGACGGCGCCGACGAGGCACGGGCCTACCTGGCGCACCCCGTCCTCGGGCCGCGGCTGCTCGCCGCGACGGCGGCCGTGCTCGACGCGCCGGCCCGGTCCGCCGACGAGCTCCTCGGCGGGATCGACGCGCTGAAGCTCCGGTCCTCGATGACCCTGTTCGCGGCGGCCGCCGCGGACCCGACCCCGTTCCGGGACGTCCTCGACCGGTGGTACCACGGGACCGAGGACGCCGTGACGACGCGGTTGCTCCACCCGGACGACTGACACACCCCATCCGACCGCAACGCCGGTCTCATATCAGGTACGGTGAGGCCTGCGTCCGCACCGATCGGTCGGTCGTGCAACCCGTCGTCCGCCACCCCCCGGAGGAACCCGCATGCCGGTCCCCAGCAGCGCACCGACCGAGCACCAGCTGCTCCGCGACACGGTCCGCGAGAAGATCCACGACGCGATCATGGACGGCACGTTGGAGCCGGGGGAACGCCTCAACGACGACGAGCTGATCGCTTGGCTCGGGGTCTCCCGGACCCCCATCCGCGAAGCCCTCAGCCAGCTCGCCCGCGCGGGCCTGATCGAGATGGCCCCGAACCGGTACACGCGGGTGACGACGCCGAACCCGGCCGAGGTCGTCGAGGCGATGCAGACGCTCGGCGTGCTCTTCGGCGGCGTGGTCCGGCTGGCGGTCCCCCGGCTCGGCGCCGCCGCGAAGAAGAAGATCCTCGCGCAGCTCGACACCACCATCGCGCACTTCGAGGCGCACGACGTCGCGGCGGTGAACCACGACGCCCTCGGCGTGTTCGCCCGCTACGTCGCCGAGTGCGGCAACGAGAACCTGCAGCGCGTCTGCCGCGACACGATGGACGGGTTGGCGTTCCGCCTGCGCCTGCCGAACCTCGACGAGCTCGTCGACTGGGACCGCATGACCGAGGACTTCCGTCGGTTGCGCGCGGCGACGGAGTCCGGGGACAACGTGGCAGCCGAACTCGCCACCGAGGCCATCCACCTCCTCCCCGGCGAGAAGCGGTAGCGACCTCGGGGCGTCGGCCCGCACCGGACCTGAGCGTCCGGACAGGAAGGCGCCCGTCCTGTCGACGGAGGTCGCGCGATCGTCGTCCACCGCGCCTCCCGGTCGCCCTGACGGGCGCGCCGTGGGTGCGCCGTCGCACGCCCGCCGAAGCCGGTAGCATCGCTCCGACCACCCGTCGGACGACCCGGAGCACCGCATGAGCCACCGCCAGCCGGACCGCACCGAGATCGCCGCGCGCCTGGCCGCCGCCGTCGGCCGCATCAACCGCCGGGCCCGCACCGATTCCGCCACACTCGGGTACGGCATCGTCTCCGCGCTGGCGACGATCCAGCGGGAGGGACCCCTGCGCCCCGGCGACCTGTCGCGGATCGAGGTGGTGACCAAGCCCACCATGACGCGCATCCTCACCGAGCTCGAACAGCGCGGGTTCATCGAGCGCGAGGCCGATCCGCGCGACGGCCGGGCGTTCATGGTGTCGGCCACGCCGGAGGGCATCGCGGCCGTCGAACGTGCACGTGCGGACCGCACCGGGATCGTCGCAGAGCTGATCGCCGAGCTCCCCGAGCACGACGTCGACGCCATCGCGGCAGCCCTCGACGCGCTCGAGCGGGTCGCGCAGGGCGAGCGCACCCAGGAACCTCACACCTCCGCGTCCTGATCCGACCGTTACCGAACCGTTACCGAGGGGTGGACGGACGGTTCTGCCAGCGCTCCTGGACGCGGTGCTCAGGCTGACACGTCATCGTGTCGGCTTCGCCACGGCGGCCACCCCACGGCTGCCGGCCGGCGGACGGACGGGCCCCACACCACCGTCCGGTCCTCCCCCGGCTCGCGAGCTCCCGACGACCGACGTCCGACGTCGCCCCCACCCGCGCGCTCCCCCACCTCCGCGCGCGGCGTCGACAGCCCGCACCACGAGCCGGCCGACCACCGGAACCGATGACAGGACGCAGCACCACCGACCTCCCCACCACCACCGCACCGACCCGCCGCGAAGCGCTGGACACCCCGAGCCGTCGACTCCGCCGAGCGCTCCGACGCCCCACCACGATCATCGTGGGCGGCGCCGCGGTCCTCGCCGTCGCCGGCGGCATCGCCACCGTCGGCACACAACCGGCCATCGGTGAAGCCCTCGGGATGCCGAGCGCCAGCACGACCCCGGCGCCCGCCCTCGACGGCACGGCCCTCGACCGGGCGCAGGCAGCAGCGACGATCGTCACCGCCCGCACGGTGGTCGAGGACGCGAACGCGAAGACCGACACCGCGACGCTCGAGCACCGGATCGACGCCCTCGACGACTACCGCCGGCTGTCCGGCGCAGCGTTGTCCACGCGGATCGCCGCCACGGTCGACGCGAGCACCGAGGTCGCCGACGCGAGCGCGACGCAGGACAAGCGTGACGCCGACGCGGAGGCCGCAGCCGCGGCGGCCGCACAGCGCGCCGCTGCCGAGCGGGCCGCTGCCGCCGAGGCGGCACGGAAGCTCGCCGCCGGGAACACGCCCGCGGGGGCGAAGGCGACGGCCAGCTCGCTCGCGGCATCGCAGTACGGCTGGGGCGCGGACCAGTTCCAGTGCCTCGACAGCCTGTGGACCAAGGAGTCCGGCTGGAACTACCAGGCCGTCAACGCGAACGGCGGTGCAACCGGCATCCCGCAGGCGCTGCCCGGGTCGAAGATGGCGACGATCGCGCCCGACTGGCGCACCAACGCCACGACCCAGATCACGTGGGGCCTGCGCTACATCAGCCAGTCCTACGGCACGCCGTGCGCCGCGTGGGCGCACTCGCAGGCGTCGAACTTCTACTGACGCCACGCCCGTCGGCCGACGCCGGCGGACACGACGGACGGCCCCGGGATCGATCCCGGGGCCGTCCGTCGTGTAGGCATACCGGGTGACCACCATCGGACTCCGCCGCATGGCCCCCCGCGACCCCACCGAGGGCCACCGCGCCGCCAGCCCGCTCGAGCTGCTCTTCGACCTGGTCTTCGTCGTCGCCGTCGGGTTCGCCGCGTCGAACCTGCACGAGATCGAGGTCGAGGGGCACGTCAGCTCGGCGGTGCTCGCCTACGCCTTCGTCTTCTTCGCGATCTGGTGGGCATGGCTCAACTTCACCTGGTTCGCCACCTCGTTCGACACCGACGACTGGCTCTACCGCGTGATGACCGTGGTGCAGATGGCCGGCGTACTCGTGCTCGCCGCCGGGGTGCACGCGGTGATGGCCGACGGGTCCACCCTCGTCGTCGTGGTCGGCTACGTCGTGATGCGGCTCGCCCTCGTCGGCCAGTGGCTGCGGGTCGCCGTCTCGTCGCCCGAGTTCCGACGCACAGCGCTCCGCTACGCGGCGGGCATCGTCGTCGTGCAGGTGCTGTGGGTGCTCGGCGTCCTGCTGCCGTGGGAGGTCGAGCGGTTCGTCATCCCGGTCCTCATCCTCCTCGAAGTGCTCGTGCCGCCCTTCGCCGAGGCGGGAGCGCGCACCACGCCGTGGCACACGCGGCACATCGCGGAGCGCTACTCGCTGTTCACGCTCATCGTCCTCGGCGAAGGGCTCGTCGCCTCGGCGAACGCGGTGATCGACGGCCTCGCGCACGCGGAACACCTGGCGTCACTCCTCGTGCTCGCCGCCGGCGGACTCGTCATCGTCGTCGGCATGTGGTGGATCTACTTCGCGCGGGAACAGCACGCGCACATCCGGTCGCTCCCCACCGCCCTCGTCTTCGGCTACGGGCACTACCTCGTCTTCGCCGCAGCCGGTGCGCTGCCGGCCGGCATCGAGGTCGCCGTCAGCGCGGACGCCGGCGAGGCGGACCTCTCGCACGCCACCGTCGCGGGGACGGTCGCGGTGCCGGTCGCCGTGTTCGTGCTGGCGATCTGGTGGCTCGCGTTGCGTCCGACGCTCACGACCGGCCGGAACGTCGCCGTCGTGGCGCTCGCGCTCGCCGTGCTCGCCACCGTCGTCGTGCCGTCCGTGTCGCTGGTCGCGACGGCCGCGCTGGTCGCGGCCATCGTCGTGGTGCTCGAGGTCGCGGGCCGGTCGCGCTGACCGTGCTGTCGTGACCCGTCGCGGTCTGGAGGCGCGGTGCGGGCCTGCAGCGCGCCTCCAGGCCGCACCGCGCCTCGAGCCCGCGAGGGCCGGAGGACCGCGGGGTCAGCCGACGCGTGCGACCCGGACGTCCACCCGGCTGAGCACGAGGCCGTGGGCCGACGCGGCATCGAGCGCCGCGCGGTGCGCTGCGCGCGCCGTCTCCGGCGCCGGCCGCGCACCGTCCGTGCCGATCACGACGCGGAGCACGTCGCCGTCGAGGACGACACGCGCCAACGCGACCCGGCTCGCGAGCCGCTTGGCGGTGTCGATCGTCGCACCGAGGGTGGGTCGGGCGTGGTAGAGCTCCGCGACCCCCGGCACCGCGAGCACCGCGGTCTCGACCGCGGTCAGGACGTCCTCGTCGACGGTCATGCGCGTGCCTCCTCGTCGTCGTCGGTCGTCGGCGGCAACAGGTCGCGGACGACCACGTCGACCGCCTCCACGGTCAGGTCGGTCTGGGTGGCGAGCACCTCGGCGACGGCCTCCCGCACCTCGGCGGCCACCGGCGGGATCGGCGCGCCCGCACGCACCGCGATCTCGACGACGACCCGGACCGGTGCGCCGAGCTCGACGACGTCGCCCTCGAGCCGGCACCGCGCGATGAGGGCGTCCGGCACACCGTCGCCGACGCTGCGCACGAGCGAGCGGATGGCGCCCTCCGTCATCACCGGACGTTCGGTCGGGGCCTCCGGCCGGAGCGGCACGTCGCGGCCGGAGCGTGCCTCGATCGAGATGTTCGCGAGCACGTTGCTCACCCAGGACTCGTCCGCGGGCGGCTCGTCGGCGGCGGCGGCCTCGAGCGATCCGAGGGAGGACTGCCGGAGACGGACGATGGCGGCGAGCGCGTTCTGGCACGCCGCGGACTCGTCGATGCTCGGGTCGGCGGGCAGCATGCCCGCGTCGAGGTAGTCGGCCAGCTCGTCGATCGAGTGGCCGTCGAGGTCGTCGGGTTCGAGGGAGTCGAGCCGGACGGGATCGGGTTCGGTCATCGCCATCCCTCCATGAGACGGATCATGTTCTTCCGGGCCCGGGACAGCAGTCCGCGGACCGTCGAGGCGGGGAGGTCCAGTTCCTCCGCCATCTCCTCGTACGAGTACTCGAGCACTTCCTTCATGAGCCAGCACCGCCGCTGGGCCTCGGGCAACTCGGCGAGCGCCGTCTCGACGGCGTCCTCCCGCGAGCGGGCCTCGGCCACGCGCTCCGGGGCGTCGTCCGCGGGGGAGGCCACCTCGAGCTCCGTCACGTCGTCGTGGACGCGTCGGGCACGGATGCGGTCGAGGCACTTGCGGCTGAGGATGCGCATCAGCCACGACTTCACCCGGGCGCGGTCCTCGAGCCGGTCCATCCGGTTCCAGGCGGTGATGAAGGTCTCCTGGACGACGTCGTCGAGCTCGTCCGTGGACCCCAGCGTCCGCCGCGCGTAGGCGCGCAGGAGCGGGGTGTACCGGCGGATGAGCACCTCGAACGCGCGGACGTCGCCGTCGGACGACCGGTCCGCGAGGACGGCGTCGTCGAGGTCGGTGAGGGGCGGGTGCGGCACGGTTTCCTTCTACTGGTGGCGGGTGGGGTTCTCCTGGGGGTTCCCGGCGGGCCGGTACCCCCGTGGATGTGACGGGTCGGGACGACCGATCGTCACGCCGTGCGGCAGGGTGGGTACATGCCCTCCGTCACCGCCGTCTGCCGCGTGGACCAGCTGCTGCGCGACCCCGGCACCATCGGGATCACCGCCATCGACAAGCGTCCCGTGGACGGCCCCGTCCGGGTCCGGCCCCTCGGGCTGCACGCCGACGTGCAGGCGGACCGGAAGCACCACGGCGGCCCGGACCAGGCGGTCTACGCCTACGCCGACGAGGACGCCCGGTACTTCGCCGACGTGCTCGACCGCGACGTCCCGCCCGGCCTCTTCGGCGAGAACCTCCGGACGTCCGGCATCGACGTCACCGGAGCCGTGACCGGCGAGCGCTGGCGGATCGGCGAGCGCCTGGAGCTCGAGGTCACCGTCCCCCGGATCCCCTGCGGCACCTTCGCCCGGCGGATGCGCATCACCGGCTGGGTGAAGCGGTTCGCCGCGGAGGGACGGCCCGGTGCCTACCTGCGGGTGCTGCGTTCCGGCCCGGTCACGGCGGGCGACCCGGTCGTCGTCGTCCACCGGCCGGCGCAC
This sequence comes from Curtobacterium sp. L1-20, assembly GCF_048755855.1. GTDB lineage: Bacteria > Actinomycetota > Actinomycetes > Actinomycetales > Microbacteriaceae > Curtobacterium. The sequence continues at coordinate 3,239,523 of NZ_CP151473.1, forward strand.
GGGGTCACGATCGGCCAGCTTTTCTCCGGGCCCACGATGGAGCAGGCCCGGGCGGTGCTCGAGTCGGGGCCGGGGCTCCCGCCGTCGGTGGTGCGGGACGTGACGAAGGTGCTGGGGCGGGCGGGCGCTCCGTCGATGTGATCCCGTGGTCCGACCGCGGCGACGGGGCTCCCCGACCCGCGCACGCGCGGCGGTGTCAGGGACGCCCGGGCACGAGCAGGAGCTTGCCGACGTGCCCCCGCGTCGCGAGGGCCTCCTGGGCCGCGGCGGCCTCCTCGAGGGGCCAGGTCTGCGCGATGACCGGACGGAACGCCCCAGCCCGGGCGAGGTCGGTCAGCTGCCGGAAGTGGGCCCTGGTGTGCATCGACGACCCGATGAGCTGCTTGTTGTGGAGGTACAGGCGCCGGATGTCGAGGTGGACCTCGTGGCCGCCGAGCGCGCCCGCGACCACCCAGCGACCGCCCTCGCGGAGCACCGGGACGAGGTCGCTGACGAGCCGGCCGGCGACCACGTCGACCGCGACGTCGATCCCGCCGTCGCTGGCGTCGCGCACGGCACGGACGAGGTCGTCCTGACCCCGGTCGACCACCACGTCGGCCCCGGCGGCACGGACGGCCTCGGCCTTCCCTGCGCTGCTGATCGCGACGACGTGGGCTCCTCGGGCCTTCGCGAGCTGCACCGCCGCGAGTCCCACGCCGCCGGATGCACCGGACACGAGGACCACGTCGCCCGCGCCGGCACGGCCACGCTCGAGCATCCCGAACGCGGTGCCGTAGGCCGTGGGGAGTGCCGCCAGTTCCTGGTCGGTCAGCGGTGAGTCGGTCATGTCGTGCACCTGGTCGGCGGGCACCGCGACGAACTCGGCGTAGCCGCCGTCCCGCTCGCTGCCCATCAGGCCGACCGGGTCGGCGTCGTCGCCGGGCCCGTCGTAGATCGAGGGGTCGACGAGCACCCGGCGACCGATCCACTCGCTCCCCACGGAGCTGCCGACGGCTCGAACGGTGCCGGCGACGTCGGCGCCCTGGATGCGCGGGAAGTCGATCGGGCCGCGCCAGCCGGACCGGGCGTCCGGGTCGTCCGAGGTGCCGTAGGCACCCTCCCGCGTCCAGAGGTCGGTGTTGTTCAGGGCGACGGCGGCGACGTCGACCAGCACCTCGTCCGGACCCGGCGCGGGGACCGGCACCCGGTCCGCCTGCACCACGTCGAGGTCGCCGTGGCCCCGCAGGACCACGGCCTGCATCTCGGACGGTACGTTCTCCACGCGCTCCCTCGCTTCCGCTCCTGGACGGCCGCCCACGCTACCCGCGTCGCCGAGCACGCGGACGGCCGTCGGTCCAGCATGTGGCCTCCGGTGAGCCGCGTCATCCGTACTCCTACGCACCGGGAGCAGCTCGTCGGGGCCGCGGTGTGCATCGGTGGTGCCACGGACGTCAGGCCTCTCGACCGTGCCTAGCGTTCCGAGGGTCCACCGCCCCTCGCCAGTCAGGTCATCATGACGAAACTCCGCACCGCACCGCGCCACGTCCCGATCTGGCTGGCGATCGCCGCCGCCTCGCTGCCGATGTTCATGGCCACCCTCGACAACCTCGTCGTCACCAGCGCCCTCCCGGTCATCCACCGGGACACCGGGGCCAGCGTCGAGGACCTGCAGTGGATCACGAACGCCTACACGCTGACCTTCGCCGCACTCATCCTGCTGGCGGTCGGACTCGGTGACCGGCTCGGTCGTCGACACCTGTTCGTCGCCGGCATCGCGGTCTTCACGATCGGCTCGGTGCTCTGCGCGCTGAGCAGCGACCCCGGCCCCCTCATCGCGGCACGTGCGCTCCAGGGCGCGGGCGCAGCGGCCATCACGCCGCTGTCGCTGACCCTGCTCGTCGGGAGCGCCGGTGACCGGTACCGGTCGCTCGCGATCGGGATCTGGGGCAGTGTCGCCGGGCTGGGCAACGCGCTCGGTCCGGTCATCGGCGGCGCCGTCGTCGAGCACTGGACCTGGCAGGCGGTCTTCTGGATCAACGTGCCCGCCGGCATCGTCGCCGTCCCGCTCGCCGTCCTCGCGCTCCCGAACACCCTCGGTGCCAAGCTCCGGGCCGACGTCCTCGGCGTCCTGCTCGCCGGCCTCGGCATCCTCGGCATCGTGTTCGGCGTGGTCCGGGGCAACGACCTCGGGTGGGACGACCCGCAGATCATCGGCTCGCTCGCACTCGGTGCAGCACTGATCGTCGCCTTCGTGCTCCGGGAAGCACGCACGTCGTCGCCGCTCCTGCCGCTCCGGCTCTTCCGCGACCGCGGGTTCGCGCTGGGGAACACCGTCTTCCTGGCGTTCAACTTCGGCATGTTCGGTTCCGTGTTCATCCTCCTGCAGTTCCTGCAGGTCGTGCAGGCCGAGACGCCGCTGCGAGCCGGCGTGGAGACGCTGCCGTGGACGCTCGCGCCCCTGGTCGTCGCGCCGCTGTCCGGCTTGATCGCCCCGCGGGTCGGCACCCGCGCGCTCATCGTCGCCGGGCTGGTGTCCCTGACCGCCGGCCTCGTCGAACTGGCGCTGACGATCAGCCGGGGCGTGGCCTACGCGACGCTCCTGCCGGGCTTCGTCCTCGCCGGGCTCGGCGTCGGGCTGATCTTCGCCCCGATCTCCGCCGCCGTCCTCGCCGCCATCCGCGCCGACGACCAGGCCAAGGCGTCCGGCGCGAACGCGACCGTCCGGCAGATCGGCATCGCCCTCGGCGTCGCGGTCCTGACGGCGGTGTTCACCGGGGACGGCGGACAGCTGACCCCGACGGGCTACGTCGACGCCGCCCGGACGGCGGTCCTGGTCGGTGCCGCGGTGGTGCTGGCATCGGCCGTCGTCGCCCTGTTCCTGCCCGTCGGCAGGACGCACCGGCACGAGTCCGACGAGCCGGAGGTCGCCGCCACGACCGCCGAGACCGTCGCACCCGCTGCGGCCTGACGCGGACCGCCTGGCCGCCACCGGCCCTCAGGGCAGGCTGCCCCCGGCCCTCAGAGCAGGCCGCACCCGGCCATCAGGGCAGGATGAGGTTCGGCGCGAACCGGCACCAGTAGTCGGTGATCGGACCGTCGGACTCGCGGATGCCGACGCCGAAGGACTCGCCGTCCACCACCCACGACCCGAGGACCGGGTGGTTGTGTCCGTTCGTGCCCGGGAAGTCCGGCAGCTCGTGGTACTGCTGCCACACCTGCTCCCCGCCGGCGCCCGGGCGGCGGTAGTCGCGACCGTTCGTCGTCACGGAGCCGTCGGCGCGGTGCACGGCGATGCCGTCGCCCTCACGACCGAACACGGGCTTGACGACGTAGTCGGTTATGCCGTGCGGTCCGTCCGCGTACGCGGGCAGCAGGTTCGGGTGGTCGGGGAAGAGCCGCCAGAGCGCGACGAGGAGGAGCTTGTTCGACAGGAACAGCTTCCACGCCGGCTCGTACCAACGACCGAAGCGTCCGCGGTCGCGCACGAGGAACGAGCCGAACTCCTGGTCGCCCTGCGCCCGGTCCTCACCGGAGACCAGGTCCTCCCAGGGGTAGAGCTTGAAGATGTTCCGGATCACCGGGTACTGGGTTCCCGGTTCGTCCCCGGGGAGGGTGAAGACGCTGCGTGAGGACCCGGCGGGTTCCTCGTTCCCGACGAACTGTCGGGCCGCCGCGTGCCAGCCGATGTCCTTCATCTCGATGCCGGTGTGCTCCCAGCCGGCCTCGCCGGCGAGGTCCCGCATGTACGCGACGGTGTCCCAGTCCTCGCCGGCGGTGTCGAGGTCTGAGTGTGCGACGAACAACCGGCCGCCGTCCTCGGCGCGGAGCGACTCGTGCAGCAGGGTCCGCCACCGGGCGACCATGGCCTCGTGGATGCCGTTCCACTGGTCGGCCCCGGACGGGACGTCGCCCGCGGCCAGGCGGTCCTGCAGCCAGTGCCACTGCGTGACGGACGCCTCGATGAGTCCGGTGGGGGTGTCGCCGTTGTACTCGAGCATCTTCGCCGGAGAGCCGTCGCCCGCGTACGCCAGGTCGAACCGGGCGTACACGTCGGGTTCCTGCTGCTCGAGCGACCAGGCCGCCAGGTCGAACCCGGCACGGGTGAGGCCGAGCGTGCCGAGCGCCCCCGACGCCATCCAGCGCGCGGCTTCGAGGCACATCCGGTGCAGTTCCTCGGTCTGCTGCTCCAGGGCCTCGACCTCCGGCAACGTGAACACGTACGCGGCGCCGTCGTTCCAGTACTCGACCTCCGTGCCGTCGTCGCGGACGGAGCGGGAGTAGATCAGACCGGTCTGCTGGATCCGCCGCTGCCAGTCCGGGCGGGCGGCGAACTCGACCCGCTGCATCAGCCGCCGAACCCGCCGTGTTCGCCGGAACCGCCGAACCCGCCCTTCGACACCGAACTGCCGCGGGACGAGACGCCGGACTCCGCGGTCTTGCCGGACGGGAGCGTGGTCGTGCCGCCCGAGACCGCGTCACCGACGGCGGGGACCTTCGTCGTCCGACTGCTGCTGAGCGGCAGGTAGTACCAGCCCGCGTGTCCGCCGTGGTTGTTGCAGTCGTCGTCGGGGAGCCGCTTCTGCGTGGAGTTGTCGCGGCAGATCTTCGCGTAGTCGCTGTCGACGCCCGCCCCCTCACCGCAGCCGGTCAACGATGCGGCCAGGGCGGCGACCACCCCGATGGACACGACACGGGACGCACGACGACGAACACTCACGAAGAGGACAGTACCGATGCGGACGACCCGCTGCGTCAGACCGGGCTGAGCGGCTGCTGTTCCCCGGCGGGCAGCTGCACCCGGATGCGGTCCCCCGGACGCACGACTCCCCCGGTGACCACGACCGACATCACGCCGCCCTTCCGCTCGACCGTCCCGTCCTCCGCACGGCCGAGGACGGCTCGGAGCAGCCCGGGTTCGAAGTCGTTGATCTGCTGGCACGGGTTCCGCAGCCCCGTGACGCGGACGCACGCTTCGTCGCCGAGGTGCAGCAGCGTGCCGGTGGGCAGACCGAGCAGGTCCACGCCGCGGGTCGTGACGTTCTCGCCCATCTGACCGGGCGCCACGGCGAACCCGGCGTCGGCGACCTCGTCGAAGACCTCTGCGTGCAGCAGGTGCACCTGGCGGAGGTTCGGCTGGGACGGGTCACGGGCGACGCGGGACCGGTGCTGCACCGTCGTCCCGGCGTGTGCGTCGCCCTCGATCCCCCAGCCCTCGACGAGGACGACCGCGTCGACCACGGGCTTGGTGAAGTGGTGGTCGGGGTCACGGCTCACGGCGACGACCGTCGGCTGCTCGTCTTCGCGGTTCGGGGTCACGAGACGATCATGGCGCAGAACGGCCTCTGTGTCAGGCGTCCCGCGATCCGGTGCCGCGGGACGGGTCGACCGGGCGCTTCGCGCGCGGCAGCCCGGCGACGACCAGGTCGTACGCGTTGCCGACGAGGTCCTCCACCAGCGTCTCGTCGAGGCCGTCGCCGGGCGACAGCGTGATCCAGTGCCGCTTGTTCATGTGCCAGCCGGGCGTGATCTCCTCGTGGTCCCGGACCAGCGCGGCCGCGTGCGGCGGCGCGCACTTCAGGTTCACGATCGGGACGCCACGGAGCTCCGACGTCATCACGAACATCTTGCCGACGACCTTGTACACGAACGCGCCCTCGCCGAAGGGCTGCGTCTCCGTCACCGCCGGCAGTGCCATCGCCGTCCGCACAGCGACCTCGTGCAACGTCTCGCCGTCCATGCACCTCAGCATGCCGCACGCCGACGACGGCGCGCCTCCTTCTGGGGTCGTCCCGCCTCGACCGGCGCGGCGTACGATCATCACGCCGTGCGCCCGACGCGGCGGCCGCCCGCGCGGCCACGATCGTCCCTTGGGGGGAATCCCGTGCGTCTCACCCGTGCTCTCGGCGTCACCGCCGCGTCCGTCGTCCTCGCCGCGTCCGTCGTGGTCGGGGGCGCCTCCACCGCGCAGGCCGCCCCGACGGTGTACAAGAACTGCACTGCCGTGCAGAAGGTGTACTCCGGCGGCATCGCCAAGAAGTCCGTGACGAAGAACCGCGTCACCTCGAAGGGCAAGGTCACCTACCGTGCGCTCAAGGGCACGGTGAAGAAGGACGACGCGCTCTACAACGCGAACAAGAAGATGGACGCCGACGCCGACGGGATCGCCTGCGAGAAGAGCTGACGCCTCCGCGTCAGAGCGGCGGCACGCCCTCGTGCCCCGACCGAGGACGCGCCGTCCCGGCGACCCCGGTGACCACCGAACCGGCCGGCACGTCCTTCGTCACGACGGTGTTCGCGCCGACCACCGAGTCCGCCCCGACCGTGATCGCGCCGATGAGCGACGATCCGGCACCGAGGACGACCCGGTCCCCCACCGCGGGGTGACGCCGGGCACCGGGGCCGTGCTCGCCGCCGCGGCCGCCGAGGGTCACGCCGTGGAACACCAGGACGTCGTCGCCGACCACCGCGGTCTCCCCGATCACCACGCCCATGCCGTGGTCGATGAAGAACCGGCGACCGATGCGGGCTCCGGGGTGGATCTCGATGCCGGTCAGCGAGCGTGCGACCTGGGCGAGGACGCGGGCGGCGAACCGTGACCCGGGCAGTCCTCGCGCGAGCCAGAGGCGGTGCGTCAGCCGGTGGGTCCAGACGGCGTGGAGCCCCGAGTAGACGACGGCGTTCTCGAGGTCGCCCCGGGAAGCGGGGTCACCGCGGCGTGCTGCGGAGAGGTCCTCGCGGATGGTCCGCAGCACGCCTCGTCGGGCGGTCCGCGTCACGCAGTGAGTCCCTCGAAGAGCACCGTCGACAGGTAGCGCTCCCCGGTGTCGCAGACGATCGCGACGACCCGCTTGCCGGCGTTCTCCGGTCGTGCGGCGATCTCGATCGCAGCGTGCACGATCGCACCGGACGAGATGCCGGCGAGGATGCCCTCCTGCGTCCCGAGGTCGCGGGCGACCCGGAGCGCGTCGTCGAGCTCGACGTCGAAGACCTCGTCGATGACGCTGCGGTCGAGCACCTCGGGGACGAAGTTGGCGCCGATGCCCTGGATCTTGTGCGGACCGGCCTTGCCCTCGGTCAGGAGCGGGGAGTCCTTCGGCTCGACCGCGACGATCTGCACCCCGGGGACGCGCTCCTTGAGCACCTGCCCGACGCCCGTGATGGTGCCGCCCGTCCCGACACCCGCGACGAAGACGTCGACGTGGCCCTCGGTGTCGCGGAGGATCTCCTCGGCGGTGGTCTTCCGGTGGATCGCGGCGTTCGCAGCGGTCTCGAACTGGTGGGCGAGGATCGCGCCCGGTGTCTCGGCGACGATCTGCTCGGCGCGCGAGACCGCGCCCTTCATGCCCTCCGGCCCCGGGGTCAGCACGATCTCCGCGCCGAACGCCCGGACGAGGGCCCGTCGCTCGACGCTCATGGTCTCCGGCATGGCGATGACGACCCGGTACCCGCGGGCCGCGCCGACGAGCGCGAGGGCGATGCCGGTGTTGCCGGAGGAGCCCTCGACGATGGTGCCGCCGGCCTGCAGTTCGCCGGATGCCTCGGCGGCGTCGACGATGGCGACGCCGAGTCGGTCCTTCACGCTCGAACCGGGGTTGTAGAACTCGAGCTTCGCGAGGACCTCGGCCCCGCCTTCCCGCGGCAGGCGGTTCAGCCGGACCAGCGGCGTGTTGCCGAACGCCTGCGAGATGTCGTCGTAGATGGTGCCGCTCATCGGTTCCGTCCTCATCGGGTCAGGTCGCGTGCCCACCCCTCTGGAGGCACGGCGTGCGCTGCGATCCTAGCGAGCGCACCCGACGTGGCCCTGTCCCGTGACGTGCGTCGCGCGCCGGACGGTCACCGCGCCTCCCGGCCCGTTGCCCCGGCACCGCGGCGCGCGTACGCTGCGCCGCAACGACGAGGAGGTCGCCATGTCGAAGGACCAGCAGCCCGGAGCCGCCCCGCGGGTCGTCGACCGCGCCGCGTTCGACGCGGCGCTCGCCGCGCAGGTGCGCGACGAGAAGGATCTCACCCGACACGGTGACCGCGTGTCGGCCGCTCGCCGCCGGCTGCCCATGGTCCGCGTCGACGACTACGAGTTCACCGGCCCGGAGGGGCCCGTGCGCCTGACCGACCTGTTCCGTGACGGGTACCTGCTCCTCGTCCAGAACGTCATGTACGGCCGGGACTGGGACGAGGGGTGCCCCAGCTGCACCTGGGCCGTCGACAACCTGCCCGCCGACATGCGGCGCCTCGACGACGAGGGGATCGCGTTCGCCATGGTCTCGGAAGGGCCGATCGAGAAGCTCGAGGCCTGGCGGCAGCAGCACGGCTGGTCACACACCTGGGTGTCCTCCGGTGCGACGAGCTACCACGACGACTGGGGCTGGACCGTGCACGGTGACGACTGGGACGGCCCGGTGCCCGGGTACTCGTACTACCTGCTGCGCGACGGCGTGCCCTACCTGACGTACGCGACCGGTTCGCGTGGCACGGAGGCGATCCTGCCCGTCGCGCACATCATGGACCGCACCGTGTACGGGCGACAGCAGGACTGGGAGGACAGCCCGGAGGGCTGGCCGCAGTACCCGACGTACGGCTGACCGACGGGCCCGCGCCCGCCCTCAGCGCACCGAGCCGACCCTCGTGAACCGCTCGTCCGTCGCCTCGAGCACCCGCAGCACGTTGCTGCCCGCCAGTGCCCGCAGGTCCTCGGCACCCCACCCGCGCCGCTGCAGCTCCGCCGCGAGCACCGGGTACCGCGAGACGTCCCGCAGGTCCGGCGGCAGCACCGGGGTGCCGTCGTAGTCGCCGCCGAGGCCGATGTGCCCCGCTCCCGCGACGTCGCGCGCGTGCTCGACGTGGTCGGCGACGTCGGACACGGTCACCAGCGGCGGCTCCCCCACGGACCCGGCGTCCTCCCACTCGGCCCAGGCCTGCGAGACGAACGCCGGGACGAACGTGATCATCACGACGCCGCCGTTGTCGGCCAGGCGCGCGAGCACGTCGTCGGGGACGTTCCGGGGGTGGTCGGCGACGGCGACGGTCGACGAGTGGCTGAAGACGACCGGCTGCGTGGCGACGTCGAGGGTGTCGTGCATCGTCGCCGGGGCGGTGTGGGAGAGGTCGACGAGCATGCCGACCCGCTCCATCTCGGCCACCACCTCGCGGCCGCGGTCGGTCAGGCCGCCGTGCGGGTGCGACCCGGTCGCCGAGTCGGCCCACGGGGTGTCGTCGTTGTGGGTGAGGGTCATGTACCGCACGCCGAGCCGCGCGAGGGTGCGGAGCACCGCGAGGTCGTCGCCGATGGAGTGGCCGCCCTCGGCGCCGAGCAGGGAGGCGATCCGGCCGGAGTCGATCGCCGCACGCACGTCGTCGGCGGTCCGCGCGGGTGCGAGCGTGTCGGGGTACCGCGCGACGATCCGGTGCGCGAGGTCGACCTGCTGCAGGGTCGTGCGCACCGGGTCGGGGTCGTCGGCGGGCACGAACACCGACCAGAACTGCCCGACCACGCCGCCGGCCCGCAGCTTCGGCAGGTCGGTGTGGAGCGAGCCCTCCTCGGAGTCGATGCCCTCGACCCCGGAGTCGTGCGTGTCGCGCCGCTCCCACGGCAGGTCGTTGTGGCCGTCGATGACCGGGAACGGGAGCGCGTCGAACGTCATGGCTCCGACGCTACCGCTCGTACCGTCGTGGTTAGGCTCGGCCCATGGACCCCGTCACGCTCCGCACCGACCGGCTCGTCCTCTCCGTCCCGGAGCCCGCCGACGCCGCCGACGTGGTGGCGTACGCGAACGACCCGGACGTGATCGCCTCCACGCCGGTCCCCGTTCCCTACGGTCGCGCCGAGGCCCGCCAGTGGATCACCGAGGTGGTCCGGACGGGCTGGGCGACCGACACCCGCTACGACTTCGGGATCCGACGCACGGACGACCGGCGTCTGCTCGGCACGGTCGGACTGTTCGGCTTCGACCACGGCGCCGCGGAGATCGGCTACGCGGTGCACCCGGACGGCCGCGGGCACGGCTTCACGACGGAGGCGGCACGGGCCGTCCTCGACTGGGCCTTCGCCCCCGGGCCGCGGGGACTCGACCTGGTCCGCGTGCAGTGGCGGGCGATCGCGACGAACACCGCGTCGGCCGCGGTCGCGCAGCGGCTCGGCATCCGCTTCGAGGGCCGCCTCCGGTCCGGCGTGCACCACCGAGGTCGACGTCACGACCAGCTCCTCGCCGCGGTCCTCCGCGACGACGACCGCTCCGCCCCGACGGTCTGGCCGGTCGCGTGACGGTGTCGTTCCGGGTCGTCACCGAACTCGACGTCCCGCCGGAGCGCGCCTTCGCGCTCTCCCTCGACATCGGCGCGCACGAGCGCTCCATGGCCGCGAGCAGCGAACGCGCCGTGGCCGGCACGACGTCCGGCACGATCGGCCTGGGCGAGACGGTCACCTGGCGCGCCCGGCACTTCGGGATCGTCTGGCGGATGACGAGTCGGATCACCGCCCTGGAGGCGCCGCACCGGTTCGTCGACGAGCAGGTGCGTGGGCCGTTCGCCCGCTTCCACCACGTCCACCGCTTCGAGCCGTCGGCTCGCGGCACGCGGATGGTCGACGAGATCGAGTTCCGCGCGCCGCTCGGACCGCTGGGACGGCTCGCCGAGCGCGTGGCGCTCGCGCGCTACCTGCCGCGGCTCATCCGTGCCCGCAACGCCTCGCTCGCGGCGGAGCTCAGGGCGCGGTGAGCTCCCCGAGCGCGTCGTAGGCCGCGGCGACGGCGTCGACACGGGCCCGGCCACCAGGGCCCGACGCCTCGTAGACGTCGTTCGCGATCGCCGCGACGACGGCGAACAGGGCCGCCATCGAGTCGAACGCCGACGGGGAGTCCACCGGGCAGAGGACGGCGGTGGCCGCCGGCGCGGCGATCACCGCAGCGGTCGGGTCGCCCAGCACGACGACGTCGGCGCCGGTGGCGACGCAGTGCCCGACGAGCCGTCCGACGCCCGATGCGTGCCGTCGGACGGTGACGATCACGACCAGGTCGCGGCGGTCGAGGTCGGCGACCTCTTCTCCGAGGCGCTGGCCCGGCGCCGGCCCGACCCGGACGTCCGGGCGGACCTGCGCGAGCTGGGCGCGCAGCTGCAGGGCGATCGGGTGGGCACCGCGTTCGCCGACGACCAGGACGCGCCGGGCGCGGACGATCCGTCGCGCCAGGCGGGGGCGGTCGGCGCGGGCGAGCGAGGCGAACGCCGCGTCGAGGTTCCGTGACTCGACGGCGCGCTGGTCGACGTGGGCCGCGTCCTCGGCGGCCCAGGGCAGACCGGTGCCGCGGGCGGACATGAGGTTCTGCCGGACCTCGGCGGCGTCCTGGAACCCGAGCGACCGGACGAGCCGCGAGACCGTGGCCTTCGACGTGCCCGACTCGGCGGCGAGCTCGGCCGAGGTGCCGACGAGCAGCAGCTCCGGGTCGTGCCGGACCATCGCGGCGACGCGTCGCTCGGCCGGCGAGAGCCGCTCCCACACGGCGTCGATGCGGGCGCGGACGTCGGGCCCGGCGGTGCTCACGCCGCGGCCACCCGTCCGACGGCGACGGCGAGCGCGTCGAGCCCGAGGGCGATGTCCCCGACGGAGACGAACTCGTCCGGGTGGTGGCTGATGCCGTCCGGGTTGCGGAGGAAGAGCATGGCGACGTCGGTGACGAGCCCGAGCGACATGGCGTCGTGCCCGGCGCGGGAGAACAGCATCATCGGGTCGGTCTCCCCGGTCGACTCGATGCCGGCGCGGACCGCGTCCATCAGGCGTGGCGCGCAGAACACCGCGGGTGCCCGGTGCACCTCGGTCGGCGTGACGGTCACCCCACGGCGTTCCCCGATGAGCGTGAACGCCTTCGTCAGTTCGTCCCACACCCGGTCGCGCCCCTCGTCGAACTCGCCGCGGAGGTCGACCGAGAACCGGGCCGTTCCCGGCACGACGTTGACGGCCCCGGGTTCGACGGTCATGGTGCCGACGGTGCCGACGTGGTGGGCGGCCCGGCAGATCCGCTCGACGGCGAGGGCGGCCTCGGCGGCGGCGAGGAGCGCGTCGTGGCGGCGTTCGTAGGGTGTCCCGCCGGCGTGCCGGGCCTCGCCGACGGCCTCGACCGAGAAGCGGCGGGCGCTGGCGATGCTGGTGACGACGCCGAGCGCCTGATCCGCCTGCTCGAGGTACGGCCCCTGTTCGATGTGCGCCTCGAGGTAGCCGACGAGCGTCGACGGGTCGACGGCGGCGTCCCCGACCCGCTCGGGGTCGAGGCCGAAGTCCGTGAAGGCCTGGCGGAGCGTCACGCCGTCGCCGTCCTCGAGGTCCCACCAGGAGGCGTCCCACACCCCGGCGACGGCGGAGGACCCGAGCAGCGCCTTGCCGAAGCGCGTGCCCTCCTCGTCGGAGAACGCGACGACCTCGAGCGCGACGGGCAGTGCGCCGTCGGCCGTCAGCCGTGCGACGGTCCGGATGGCCATGAGCACACCGACGACGCCGTCGTAGCGGCCGGCGTCCACCACGGTGTCGAGGTGGGATCCGAGCAGGAGCACGGGTGCGTCGGGAGCGGTACCGTCCGCACGGCCGTGCAGGTTGCCTGCGGCGTCCTGCCACGTGCGGAGTCCGGCGTCCCGCATCCACCCGGCGACGACCTCGTTCACGCGGGCGTGCTCGGGTGACAGGTAGACGCGCGTGATCCGGCCGGTCTCCGCGGTGACGAGGGCGAGCTCGTCGCACCACCGCGCGACGAGATCCGCGTCGGCGGTGGCGAGGTCGGTGGCACGGACGACGGACACGGCGCTCACGCGTGCACCCCGACGGTGTCCGCGGTCGCGGCGGCGGTCGCACCGGGCACGGCGCCGGCGTAGACGTCCAGCGCGGCGTCGACCCCGCCGCCGTGCGGGACCGCGTGGCCGGCACGACGGAGTGCGTGCTCGAGGGCGGCCAGGGTCGTGACGACGGTGTCCTTCCGGGCGTTGTAGCCCATGGTGCCGATGCGCCAGACCCTGCCGTGCAACGGCCCGAAGGACGTGCCGATCTCGATGCCGTGGTCGTCGAGCATCGCCGCGCGGACCTGGTCGCCGACGACGTCGCTCGGGATCTCGACCGCGACGACGTTGTGCATCTTGTGGGCGACGTCCCCGAACACCTCGAGTCCGAGCGCCTGCACGCCGGCGGTCATCGCGCGGCCCGCGGTCTCGTGGCGCGCGACCGCGGCGTCGCGGCCCTCCTCGAGCAGGATCCGGGCGCACTCGTTCGCCGCGTAGAGCATCGAGGCGGCCTCGGTGTGGTGGTTGAGCCGACGCGGACCCCAGTAGTCGAGGATCATGGCGAGGTCGAGGTAGTTCGACCGGATCGGGTGGTCGGAGACCTCGTCGCCGGGTTCGCGGATGCCGGCCTCGACGCTGCGTCGACCGTCGAGCACGGCCACCGCACGCGGCGAGAGGGTGAGGGGCGCGCTGCCCGACGGCCCACCGAGGCACTTCTGCAGGCCGGCGCTGACCGCGTCGATCCCCCACGCGTCGACCTCGAGCGGGTTGCCGCCCACGGTGGCGGTGGCGTCGGTGTAGAACAGCACGCCGTGCCGCTCGCAGATCGCCCCGAGTTCGTCGAGCGGCTGGTTCATGGTCGTCGAGGTGTCGCCCTGCACGATCGCGAGGAGCTTCGGCCGGACACGGACGATCGCCTCCTCGACCGCGGACGGGGTGAAGACCTGCCCCCACGCCGTCTCGATCGTGTGGACGTCAGCGCCGGCGCGCCCGGCGATCTCGGCGAGCAGGTGTCCGAAGCGGCCGAAGACCGGGACGAGCACGCGGTCCCCGGGTGCGAGCAACGACACGAGCGCTGCCTCGATCCCGGCGCGCGAGGTGCCGTCGACGAGCACGGTGGCCTCGTTCACGGTGCCGAACACCCGGCGGTAGCGGTCCTGCGTCTCGTTCATCGTGGTCGTCATCCACGGGTCGTACTGCCCGACGAGCGGCGTCGACAGGGCACGGAGCACGCGCGGGTCGGCGGTGATCGGCCCGGGGCCCATGAGGAGGCGTGCGGGCGGGTTCACTGGGAGCATGGTGGTTCCTCCGTTCCTGATCCGAACCTACCGGAACGATCGTTACGAGTGTGTTGCGGCGGCGGGCGACCCCACCGACCCGGACCGGGTCGCAGGCCGTGGGACGAGCCGCCCCGCGACGGCGGTGACGCCGTCCTCCGCGGACGCGACGACCTGCCCGCGCAACCAGGTCTCGGTGACCCGGCCCCGCGCCTCCAGGCCGTCGAACGCCGAGACCGGGTTCCGGTGTGCCAGGCCGGCCACGTCGATGACCGCCGTGGCGGACGGGTCGAACACGGCGAAGTGGGCCAGCGCCCCGGGCGTGATGACGCCGCGGTCGGCGAAGCCGGCGAGCGCGGCCGGGCCCGTCGTGAAGAGCGGCAGCAGCTCCTCGAGCGGGACGCCGCGTCGGACCGCCTCGGTCCAGACCGCCCGGAAGCCGACCTGCAGCCCGGCGATGCCACCCCAGGCGAGGCCCCAGTCGTCCACCTTGAGGTCGGCGGTGGACGGCGAGTGGTCGGACACGACCATGTCGATCGTGCCGTCGGCGAGACCGGCCCAGAGCGCGTCGCGGTTGGCGTCGTCCCGGATGGGCGGACAGCACTTGTACGCCGTGGCGCCGTCCGGGATCGTGCCGGCCTCGAACGCGAGGTAGTGCGGGCACGTCTCGACGGTGATCCGCACGCCGTCGTCCTTCGCCGCCCGGATCATCGGCAGCGCGCCCGCGTCGGACAGGTGCAGGACGTGCACGCGCGCTCCCGTGGCCCGGGCGCCGTCGATGACGCGGGCGATCGCGGACCGTTCGGCGTCGACGGGCCGGGTGGCGAGGAAGTCCGCGTAGTGGCCGCCGAGTGCCGCGTGCGGCACGAGGTGGTCGGGGTCCTCCGCGTGCACGATGAGCAGGGCGTCGATGCGCGCGACCTCCTCGATCGCGGCGCGGAGCCGCTCGGCGTCCAGGTGCGGGAACTCGTCGACGCCGGAGGGCGCCGTGAAGCACTTGAACCCGAACACCCCCGCGTCGTGCAGCTGGTCGAGCGACCCGAGGCTCGCCGGCACCGCACCGCCCCAGAAGCCGACGTCGACGGCGACCCGCCCCTCGGCGCTGGCGCGCTTGACGGCGAGCGCGTCGACGGTGGTCGTCGCCGGGATCGAGTTGAGCGGCATGTCGATGATCGTGGTGACGCCGCCGAGCGCCGCGGCCCGGGTGGCGGAGGCGAAGCCCTCCCACTCGGTGCGGCCCGGCTCGTTGACGTGCACGTGCGTGTCGACGAGGCCGGGGAGCAGGACCTGGTCGTCGGGGACCGTGCGGTCCACGGTCGCCGCGATCGTCGCGTCGACGGGCAGGACGTCGACGACGCGGCCGTCGCGCACGACGACGGCAGCGGGACGGAACGCGCCGTCGACCCACGCGCGTCGGGCGCGGACGACGAGGTCGGCGCGGTCGGCGCGGTCGGCGCCGTCGTCCTGGAGGCGCGTCATGCGTCCGCTCCCACCGTCACGCCCGCCACCGGGTTCCGTTCGGACCCCGCGAGCACGCCCGCCACCGGGTTCCGTTCGAACCCCGCGAGCACGCCCGCCATCGGCTTGTCCGGCGGGACCGCGTACTCGCCGCGCTTCCCCGTCGTCAGCCCGAGCCGGACGAGCGACTCGGCGAGCACCGTCGCCGCGGCCACACCGTCGACGACCGGTGCCCCGATCGCCCGGGAGACCTCGGCGCAGAAGTCGGCCATCCCGGCGCACCCGAGCACCACGGCATCGGCACCGCCGGCGATCACCGCTCGGCACTCCTCGACCACGAGGGCACGGGCGTCGGACGTGGGGTCGTCCAGGCGGAGCACCGGCACCTCGCAGGCCCGGACCTCGGTGACGAGCGGTACGAACCCGTACCGCTCCGCGAGCTCGTGGGCCCGCCCGGTGGTCCGGGCCAGGGTCGTGACGACCCCGAACCGCCGGCCGAGCATCGCCGCGGCGTGGAACCCGGCCTCGGCGATCCCGACGACGGGGCCGGTGGCGACCTCGCGAGCGGCGTCGAGGCCCGGGTCGCCGAAGCACGCCACGACGTACGCGTCGACGCCCTCCTGTTCACCGATCGCGATCTGCTCGAGCAGGCCGGGGACCGCCAGGGCCTCCTCGTAGTGGCTCTCGATCGATGCGGGGCCCATCGTCGGGTTGACGGCCTCGACGATCGTGCCGGGCCCGGCGACCGCGGCGGCGGCCGTGCCGATCGCCGCGGTCATCGAGCTCGTGGTGTTGGGGTTGACGACGCGGATGCGCATCGGTGTCCTTCCGGTGGAGCAGGTGGAGCGGGTGGAGCCGTGGGGCGGGGAACCTGGAGCGCGGAGCGCGGGGCGGGCCGGTCAGTCGCGGCCGACCGCGGCACCGTCGTCGACGGTCGGGTCGTCGGCGGCGAGGACGGGCATGCTGGGCCGCGCCCGTTCCATGGCCCAGAAGACGACGAGGCCGAGGCCGCACCCGATGAACCAGCTGTAGTTCGACAGCCACGGGACCACGCCGAGCGCGGAGGGCAGGACGGCGCTGGCGACCGACACCAGGCCCGTGACGACGAGGGTCCACACGGCGTTCGGGTTGAAGCCCTTCGTGTACCAGTACCGGGCGCCCGGGTCCTTCGTGTACATGTCGTCGACCGCGACCCGCTGCTTCGCGACGAGGTAGTAGCCCGCGATGAGGATGCCGAACAACGGACCGATGAGGGCGCCGAGGACACCCAGCGTGTAGAGGATCGCCTGGTCGTTGCCGTACCAGTTCCACGGCGTGAGGAGCACGGAGCCGACCGCCGCGATCATGCCGCCCGCACGCCAGCTGATCCTCCGCGGGGCCACGTTCGAGAAGTCGAAGGCAGGGCTGATGAAGTTCGCGACGATGTTGATGCCGACGGTGGCGGTGACGAAGGTCAGGCCGCCGAGCAGGATCGCGAACGGCGCGCCGATCGCCTGCACGGTCTCGATCGGGTCGGTGATGAGCTTCCCGAACACCGGCACCGTCGCGCTCGCGCAGAGCACCGTCAGCACCGAGAAGAACAGGAAGTTGATCGGCAGACCCCACAGGTTGCCGCGCTTCACCGCCCCGTAGGACTTCGCGTAGCGGGAGAAGTCGCCGAAGTTCAGCATCGGGCCGGAGAAGTAGCTGACGACGAGGGCGATCGCGGAGAGCATCACCGGGATGCTCGCCCCGAACGAGAGCGGCTCCCCCGCCGACAGCGTGAGCGAGATGTTGCCGATCCCCGCCTGGGCGACGAGGTAGACGGCGAGCGCGATCATCACGACGTACACCGCGGGACCGGCCCAGTCGATGAACGTGCGGATCGCGTCCATGCCCATCCAGAACAGCGCGCCCTGCGCCACCCAGAGGATCGCGTACGAGATCCAGCCGAGTGCCGAGAGGCCGAGGAAGGAGTGCTCGAGCAGCCCGGCGGATGCCGGGACGAACTTGAGGAAGACGATGTTCAGCGACTGGGCGGCGAGGAACGTCTGCACCCCGTACCAGGCCATCGCGATCAGTCCGCGGATGATCGCGGGGACGTTCGCGCCGAGGACGCCGAACACCGCGCGGTTGATCACCGGGTACGGCACCCCGGTGCGCTGGGACGGCTTGGCGACGAGGTTCGCGAACACCTGCACGACCAGGATGCCGACCACCAGGGCGACGAGCACCTGCCAACTGGCGATGCCCAGGGCGAAGAGCGACCCGGCGGTGACGTAGCCACCGACCGAGTGCACGTCGGACATCCAGAAGGCGAAGATGTTGTAGCTCGTCCAGGTCTGCCGACGCAGCGGCGCGAGGTCCTCGTTCGTGAGCGCCGGGTCGTACCCCGGCCCCACGACCCCGGCGCCGGCGGGTGCCTCGGTCGTGCGGGGGGCGTGCGGCGCGGTGACCGGGGCCTGGATGTCCGTGGCCATGGCGTCCTCTCGAGTGTGGGAAGGGCGAGCGGCGCCCGCCTCTGGCCACGACACTAAGGAGGCTCTTCGATGCGCCCGTTTCCCCCGTGTAACGGTCGTGTGTCGCGACTCCGGTCCTGGAACGCTCGTTCCGGGTCCGCCTCCGGCCCGGAACCTGCACAGGCTTGTGCAGGATGATGACCGCATGCAGCGCATCCGGTACGTGGCCATCGGCGACAGCTTCTCCGAGGGCATCGGGGACGACCGGGCCGACGGCGTCCCGCTGCCCGGTTGGACCGGCCGGTTGGCCAGCGGGACCGCCGACCACCTCGGCACCCCGGTGGCGTACGCCAACCTCGCCGTGCGCGGTCGTCTGCTCGCCGGCGTCCTCGACGGCCAGCTGGACGCCGCGCTGGCGCTCGACCCCGCACCGACGCTCCTGACCTTCTGCGCCGGCGGCAACGACCTGCTCCGACCCCGCTTCGACGTCGCGGCCCTCATCGGTCGGCTCGAGTCGGCCGTCACGACGGTCCTCGACCGCGGTGTGCGCATGGCCCTGCTCAGTCCCGCCGACCCGAGCGCCAGACTCCCGCTCGGGTCGCTCATCAACCACCGCGGGGACGCCTGGGCCGAGGCGCTCGGCGACCTCGCGCGCCGCCACGGCCTGCCCTTCGTCGACGTCTCGCGGGACGCCCACCTGCGCCGGGCCGAGTTCTGGTCGGCGGACCGGCTGCACATGAACGCGAGCGGCCACCAGCGCGTCGCCGACCTCGCCCTGCACGCCGTGCTCGACGGACCGTCGCCGGCCGTCCCGCCGCAGGTGCCCGTCGCCAGGCGGCGGGTCCGCGACGAAGCCCGCTACTACCGCGAGCACGTCCTGCCCTGGGTCGGACGCCGGGTGACACGCCGGTCGTCCGGTGACGGCCGGTCGGCGACCTTCCCGACCTGGACCACCGTGGCGCCGGCGACCGTCGGCGACTGACCGCCGCGCGCCACCGTGGCGCCGGCGACCGTCGGCGAACGACCGCCGCGCGCCGACAGCGCGCCACCGTCAGGTCCGGTCGGACCTCGACCCGGCCCGCTCCCCGGCGGGACCGCTCACCCAGGCCCGGGTGGGTCGGCCGTTCAGCGCGTGCGGGAACACCGCGCCCACCGGCGCGAACCCGGCACTGCGGTAGAGCCCGAGCGCGGGGGCGTTGTCCTCGAGCGCGTGCAGCAGGGACCGCGCGTACCCGGCGCGGGCGGCCTCCTCGACGGCGGCACGGAGGAGCGTCCGACCGAGACCCCGCCCCTGCGCACGCGGGTGCACGGCGAGGAGGGACAGGTACGCCGCGTCGTCGGGGTCCTCGGGCATGCCGCTGCCCGGTGCGGTCACGAGGCCGAACCCGACGAGCGCCCCGGTACGACCGGCGTCCGCCGACCCGGTCGGCTCCTCCGCCACGACCAGCGCCACCCGCTCCGCGGCGAACTTGCCCTGCGCTCGCGACCGGACGGCCTCGGACTCGGGGACGCCGTCCCGTGTCGCGACCGCCGACACCCACAGGTCGATGCACGCCTCGGTCTCGTCCTGGGTCGCGGTCCGCACGACGCAGGAGGATCCGATCACCCGGTCAGCCTACGACGGCGTCGCTGGCGATCCGGAACGAGGCACCCCGGTGCTCCGCGGGCAGTCGGTCGCCACGGCCGAGCAGCTTCTGCCGCAGCGTGCCGTCCTCGTAGCCGTCCGGGTAGACACCGCGGGCGCGGAGCTCGGGGACGACGAACTCGATCACGTCCTCCCACGTGCCGGGGGTCACCGCGTACGCCAGGTTGAAGCCGTCGACGTCGGTCTGCTCCTGGATCTCGACGAGCCGGTCCGCGATCGTCGCCCCGCCGCCCACCGCCACCGGGCCGAGTCCGCCGATCGCGGTGTGCCGTGCGAGGTCGCGGATCGTCCACGTCGACCCGTCCTCCCCCGTCGCGCTCGCGATGTTCGCCGCCGCCGACTGGATGGCGTTCGACTCGACGTCTCCCAGCGGTTCGTCGAGGTCCCACTGCGACAGGTCGACGCCCATCCACCCGGAGTTGAGGACGAGCGCGCCGAGCTCGGACGCGTACGACAGGTAGTCCTCGTACTTCGCCTGGGCGAGCTCGTCGGTCGCGTCGGTGATGACGGTGAGGAGCGTGTACACCTTCGCCGCGTACCGGTCGCGGCCCGCCGCCTCCAGCGCGTCCCGGATCCTGCCGACGGTGGCGGCCAGCTGCGGCACGGTGGGCGCCCCCACGAACACCGCCTCGGCGTTCTCCGCGGCGAACCGGATGCCGCGCGGCGAGGCGCCGGCCTGGTAGATCACGGGCGAGCGCTGCGCGGACGGCTCGGAGAGGTGGATGCCCGGGACGTCGAAGTGCTTCCCGTGGTGCTCGATCGGGTGCACCTTCGCCGGGTCGGTGAACACCCCGGTCTCGCGGTCCGCGACGACGGCGTCGTCCTCCCACGAACCTTCCCAGAGCTTGTAGAGCACCTCGAGGTACTCGTCGGCGACGTCGTACCGGTCGTCGTGGCCGAGCTGGTCGGTCTGGCCCATGTTGCGTGCGGCACTCGGCAGGTAGCCGGTGACGACGTTCCAGCCGATGCGGCCCTTCGTGAGGTGGTCGAGCGTCGACATGCGCCGTGCGAACGGGTAGGGGTGCTCGTACGCGGTGCCCGCGGTGATGCCGAACCCCAGGTGCTCGGTCACCGCGGCCATCGCGGACACCAGCAGGATCGGGTCGTTCACGGGGACCTGCGAGCCGGTGCGGAGCGCGGCCTCGTCCGTCCCGGCGTAGACGTCGTAGGTGCCGAGGACGTCGGCGATGAAGATGCCGTCGAACGCGCCGCCCTCGAGCGTCCTGGCGAGGTCGGTCCAGTAGGACAGGTCGTTGTAGTGGCGCGACCGGTCCCGCGGGTGCCGCCAGAGCCCGGAGGACTGGTGCGCCACGCAGTTCATGTCGAACGCGTTGAACCGGATACGTCGCTGCTTCGGGTCGCTCACGGTGGCGACGCTACGTGCCGGCCACGGCCCCGTCACGCACGGTGACGAAGCATGACGTCGCTCGGTCAGGCTCCGCCGTCGGACCGGGGCCGGGCGGCGAGCCGGGCGTTGGCGGACGCCGCCGCCGCGGTCATCCGGGCGAGGAACGCCGACGCCGCCCGGAGTTCGTCCGGGGCGGCGGACCTGACCGTCGAGGCGATCTCGGCTCCGGCGAAGGCGAGGAACCGCTCGTTCTCGGCCCGGGCGGCGTCCGTGGGGCGCAGGGTCACACGCCGTCGGTCGGTGCTCTCGCGGAGCCGGACGACGTGCCCGGCCGCTTCGAGCCGGTCGAGGAGCACGGAGGTCGCCCCGGTCGTCATGCCGATGCGTCGGGCCAGGCCGGCCGGGGAGATCGGCGTTCCCGACTGTTCCGCCCAGACGATCTCGCCGAGCGCGTTCGCGTCCGAGACGGGCAGCCGCATCCACGACGACAGTCCGCGGTTGAGCTCGTCGAAGGCGGCGGCCCAGTCGTGCAGGTGGTGCATGACCGCCACCTCGTCGTCCGACCAGTCCGTCGACAGCGGGTCGACCTCGGGCATCCAGGTTCCTTTACTGTGTAGTCGCTTTACTGTAAAGCATGAGCGGGCCGCTGACCGGCACCCGCGGAACGATCGAGGGAACCCACATGACAGCACGACACGCAGTCGTCTCCGGGGCCAGCATCGCAGGCCTGTCGACCGCCTGGTGGCTCCGCCGCACCGGTTGGGCGGTCACCGTCGTCGAACGCGCGCCGGCCTTCCGCGACGGCGGGCAGAACGTCGACGTCCGCGGGGTCGCGAAGGAGGTGCTCGACCGGATGGGCCTCGTCGACGCGGTCCGGGCGCGGAACACCACCGAGACGGCGGCGGTGCTCGTCGACCGTGACGGACGGGTGCGCACCGAGCTGCCGTCCGACGGCGGCGACGGCGCGACCGCGGAACTCGAGGTCCTGCGTGGCGACTTCGCCAGGATCGTGCTGGACGCGCTCCCCGACGACGTCACGGTGGTCAACGGGGAGACCGTCGAGCACGTCGACGACCCGTCCGCCGGGGACTCCCCGGTGACGCTGACCACCAGCACCGGTCGGGTCCTGCACGCGGACCTGTTCGTCGTCGCCGAGGGCGTGCGCTCACGCACCCGCGACCGGCTCTTCACCGCCGCCGGGGACGTCGACGCACGCGACCTCGGGGTGACCATGGTCTTCGGGACCATCCCGCGGACGCCCACGGACGACGACCGGTGGCGCTGGTACAACGCCGTCGGCGGGCGCCAGGTGCACCTGCGGCCGGATCCGTACGGCACGACCCGGGCGATCCTCGCCTACGCCGGCGACGACCGGCTGGCCGGCCTCGACCGTCCCGCGGCGCTCGCGCGCGTGCGGGCGCGCTACGCCGGCGCGGGATGGGAGACCGACCGCGTCCTCGACGGCTTCGACACCTCGGACGACGTCTACGTCGACGAACTGACGCAGGTCCGGATGTCCCGCTGGTACCGCGGCCGCGTCGCCCTCGTCGGGGACGCCGCCTGGTGCGTCACGCCGATGGGCGGCGGAGGAGCGTCCCTCGCGCTCACCAGCGGGTACGTCCTCGCGGCGTCGCTCGCCGGGCACGAGACGGACGGCCGGCTCGACCGCGACGCGACGGGGGCCGCGCTCGCCGCGTTCGACGCGTGGATGCGACCGCTGGTCGACCAGGTCCAGCAGCTGCCGAAGGGGATCGTGCACTTCGCGTACCCGCAGACCCGGCTCGGCCTCGCTGCCCGGCGCGTCGCGGACGCGGTGATGACCTCGAAGCCGTTCGCGCCGCTGGTGGCGAAGCTGATCCGGGTCGCCGACAGCGACCGCCCCCTGCCGCCGTTGCGGCCCAACCCGGCAGCGGCCTGACGGACGGGAGGCGCGGTGCGGACCCGACCCGCGCCTCCCGGGTCCGGGGCCGCCGGACGGGAGGCGCGGTGCGGACCCGACCCGCGCCTCCAGGCCGTCGACGGGTCGCGTCAGGGACGCGCGGTCGCCTCGCGCGAAGCGGCCTCGGCCGCGACCCACGCGAGCATGCCGCACTTCACGCGCATCACGAACTTCGAGACCCCGTGGAAGGCGACCAGGTCCTCGAGGACGTCCTCGTCCGGCTCGCCGGCCCCGCGGGACCGCATCATCGTGCGGAACGCCTCCGTGAGGGTCTGCAGCTCGGGCACCGTGCGCCCGACCGCCATGTCGGTGAGGACCGACGCCGACGCCATCGAGATCGAGCAGCCGTCGCCCTGCCACGCGAGCGCGGCGATCCGGTCGGTGCCGGGTTCGAGCCGCACGCTGACGGTGATCTCGTCACCGCACGTGGGGTTCCGCTCGAAGTGGGAGGCGTCCGCGTCCGGCAGCGCACCGTCGCCGTGGCGGGCCTTCGCGTGGTCGAGGATGACCTGCTGGTAGAGGGAGTCGAGTCCGTTCACGATGCGGCTCCGAAGTAGGCGCGGATCTCGCCGACGGCGACGAGGAAGCGGTCGACGTCCTGCTCGGTCGTGTACACGTAGGTGCTCGCCCGACTGGTCGCGGTCAGGCCCAACCGACGGTGCAGGGGCTGGGCGCAGTGGTGCCCGGACCGCACCGCGATGCCCTGCGCGTCGAGGTACTGCGAGACGTCGTGCGCGTGCACGCCGTCGACGTCGAACGCCACGAGCCCGGACCGGGGGACGCCGGACGGTGGTCCGACGGGGCGGATGCCGGGGACCGCGGCGAGGCCGTCGAGCAGGCGGCGGGCGAGGTGCTCCTCGTGCGCCCGCACCCGTTCCATGCCGATGCCCTGCAGGTAGCGCACGGCCTCGGCGAGCGCGACGGCCTGCGACACCGGCTGGGTGCCGGCCTCGAAGCGCTCCGGCGCAGGCATGAAGTCGCTGTGCTCCATGGTGACGGTGGTGATCATCGAGCCACCGGTGCGGAACGGCGGCAGGGCGTCGAGGAGCTCCCGGCGGCCCCACAGCACGCCGATCCCGTTCGGTCCGAGCATCTTGTGCCCCGAGAACGCAGCGAAGTCGACGCCGAGCTGCTGCACGTCGAGCGGCCGGTGCGGTGCGGACTGGCAGGCGTCCAGCACGACGAGGGCCCCGTGCGCGTGGGCGGCGGCGACCACGGCCGACACCGGCGCGATCATGCCGGTGACGTTCGACACGTGGGCGAACGCGACGACCTTCGTGCGCTCGCCGATCAGGGCGACGGCGTCCTCGGCCGTCCAGGTGCCGTCGTCGGACACCGGCACCCAGCGGAGGGTGGCACCGGTGAGGGCGGCGAGCTCCTGCCACGGGACGAGGTTGGCGTGGTGCTCCGCCTCGGTGACGAGGACCTCGTCGCCGGGGCCGATCCGGAACCGCGCGGCGTCGGCGCCGCCACGGCCCCGACTGGCGTTGGCGATCCCGTACGCCACGAGGTTCAGCGCGTCGGTCGCGTTGGCCGTCCAGACGACCTCGGACGTGCTGGCGGCGCCGATGAACCCGGCGACCGTCGCCCGGGCGTCCTCGTACGCGTCGGTGCTCAGCGCGGCGAGGGTGTGCGCACCGCGGTGCACGGCGGCGTTGTCCTGCTCGAGGAAGCGGCGTTCCGCGTCGAGGACCTGCCGGGGTCGTTCGGCGGTGGCCCCGGAGTCGAGGTAGGCGAGGGGGAACCCGTTCACCTCCTGCTGGAGGATCGGGAAGTCCCGCTTGATCGCCTCGACCTCGGACTCGGTGAGCGGTTGGTTCGGCGCCACGACAGTCACCAGACCATGGTGGTCCGCCGACCGCCCGACGTCCAGTCGACGGACGGCTGCCGACGGCGAACGGCCCCGGACGGCGACGTCCGGGGCCGTTCGTGGGGCAGGGTCACTCGTTGCCGACGTGCTTGTCCGCCGTGTCCCGCGCGCCGTCGATCTTGTCGTCGAACTTGCCGCCGGTGGCCTTCTTGACGGCGTCGGCGACCCCGTCGAGGACCTTGTCGCTGACCCCCTCGGCCTGCTCGCTCTTCAGGGCGTCCTGGACCTTGCCGTCCTTCAGGAACTCCTGGGCCTTCTTGGTGATGTCGTCGAACCCCGCCATCGCCTGCTCCTCACTGTGCGCGGAGCCGGGTGCTCCGTCGTGGAGCCGATGGTAGGCGGGTCGGACCGTCCGCGTGCTGCCCGTGGTCGGCTGCGCGCTGCCCGTGGTCAGCTGCGCGCTGCCCGTGGTCGGCTGCGCGCTGACCGTGGTCGGAGCATCCGGGCCCTGCCCGTGGTCAGACCATCTGCGCGCTGCGGCGGCGTGCCAGCACGTAGCCGACCGCGACCGACCCGGACACCGCCAGCAGCGACGGGACGAGGATGTCGGTGCCCTGCTGCGTGAACTCGACGACGAGCACGAGTGCCGTGAACGGCGCCCGCATCGTCGTCGCGAGGAACGCCGCGGCCCCGACGAAGGCGAACGCGGCCAGGCTCGACGAGTCCGTCGGCCAGAGCAGCAACCAGAGGCCGCCGAGACCGCCACCCACGGCCGAGCCGATCGCGATCGACGGCGTGAGCGTCCCGCCGACCGCGCCCGCGCCGATCGTCGCCGACGTGGTGATGGTGCGGATGACGCCGAGCACCAGGAGGAAGAGGATCGGTGACAACCCGGCGACCGTCCCGTCGTCGAGCGAGGCGTTCATGGCGACGAGACCGAGGGCCCGCCCGTTGCCGAGGATCTCCGGGAACGGCACCGCGATGAGCCCGACCATCGCGAAGACGACGGGCAGCACCACGAGCAGGTGCCATCCCTTGGGGGCGAGGCCCTGCAACCGGTTCGTGAGCTTCACGAACCCGACCCCCGCGAAGCCGAGCACCGGTCCGACCACCACCGCCCAGACGAGCAGCGATGGCGAGAGGTGCATCGCGGGCACGTCGTACAGCACCTCGTCCGGGATCGCCAGGCGCGCGACGACGGCCGCGACGGCACTCGTCGCGAACGCCGGCAGCGCCGTCGCGAGGGTCAGCTCGCCGAGCAGCACCTCGACGGCGAAGAGCGCACCGCCGAGCGGGACGTCGTACACGGCGGCGAGACCCGCCGCTGCGCCGCAGGCGACGAGGATCTTGGTCTCGCGGGCGGTCAGGCCGGCGCGTGCCGTCACCAGCTGCGACAGCCACGCGCCGATCTCGCGCGGCGCGACCTCCTTGCCGATGGAGGCGCCGAGGCCGACGGCGAGGATCTGCACGCCGGCGTTGGCGACCGTCGCGAGCGCGGGCATCCGCGTGCCACCGACGGCCGCCGGGACCGAGACCACCGGCCGCCCCCACCGGCGGAGCGCCCACCACGCGAACCCGGTCAGGACGCCGGCGGCGGTGAGTGCGAGGAACCGGTTGAGCGCGGACGGGGCGTCCGCTGCCTCGCGGTGTCCGCCGAACGGGGAGCCGAACGCGAGGAACTGGATGAGCTGCAGTGCCAGCCAGACCGAGACGCCCGCGACGCCGCCGGCGACGCCGACCAGCGTCGTGACGACGGCCAACTTGAGGGCCCAGACGGGGGTCGAACGTGTCGCGGGTCCGGAGTGCGGCATGTCGGGAAGCCTAACGGCTGGGCCGCGGCGCCCCGCGCGGGCGTCAGACTGTCGTCAGGCGGAACGGGACGACGCAGTCGGCCGGCACGAGCGGCGGTCGGACGCCGACGGTCTGCAGCACCCGGCCGCTGAACACGCGGTCCCCGTCCCACCAGTCCGGCGCGACGATCCCGGGCTCCTCGACCGCTCCGACGATCACCGGGTCGACCCGGTAGGACACCTCGGGATCGAGCCCGCGGAAGCGCAGCCGCCCGGTGCCGGACACCTCGGACCGGCCCACGCTGACGAAGAAGAACACCGCGTCGCGGGCGTCGGGCGCGACGGTCCCGTACAGCAGGCGGGTGCCGTCGACCTCGTCCGACCGCACGAGGTCGCCACCGTGCAGCAGTGGGCGCCACTCCTGGTACAGCGCGATCCAGGCCGCGAGCGCGGACTCCTCGGCCGGTGTCGCCTGCGCCAGGTCCCACTCGATGCCGAGGTGCCCCACGACGGCGGTCCCGGCGCGGAACGCCAGGTCGTGCACACGGCCCGTCGTGTGGTTCCGTCCGCTGGCGACGTGCGCACCGAGGAGTTCCGGCGGCAGGAGCTGCTGCGTCCACCGGTGCATGTGCTGCCGTTCGGACGGGTCGATGTCGTCCGACACCCAGACCCGGTCGGTGTGCTCGAGGACGCCGAGGTCGACCCGGGCGCCGCCCGACGAGCACGACTCGATCTCGAGCGACGGGAAGCGCTCCTTCAGCGCCGCCATCAAGCGGTACGCGGCGAGGGTCTGCTCGTGCACCGCTGCCCCGCCACCGGGGTGTCCGGCCTCCACGAGGTCGCGGTTGTGGTCCCACTTGACGTAGTCGACGCCGTACTCGCCGATGATCGACGTCATGCGCTCGAACAGGTAGGACCATGCCTCGGGGATCGCCAGGTCCAGCACCTGCTGGTCGCGGGACCGGATCGGCAGACGACCGTCTGCCTGCAGGATCCACTCCGGGTGCGCCCGGGCGAGGTCGCTGTCCTCGTTCACCATCTCGGGCTCGAACCACAGGCCGAACTGCATGCCGAGCGCACGCACCCGGTCGACGAGCGGGCCGAGTCCGTCGGGCCAGACCTCCTCGTCGACGTACCAGTCACCGAGGCCCGCGTGGTCGTCGCGACGGTGCCGGAACCAGCCGTCGTCGAGCACGTACCGCTCGACGCCGAGACGCCCGGCACGCTCGGCGAGGTCCGTGAGCCGCGCGAGGTCGTGGTCGAAGTAGACGGCCTCCCAGACGTTGATCGTCACCGGCCGGGGTGTCGACGGGTGCTGCGGTCGGCTGCGGATCCAACGGTGGAAGCGTCGGGCCTGGTCGTCGAGGCCGTCCCCGTACGCGGCGTACAGCCACGGGCTCTCGTAGGTCGCGCCGGTGTCGAGCCGGACCTCGCCCGGCAGCAGCAGTTCCCCGCCGCCCACGACCTGGCGCCCGGTCGCGAGCCGCTCCGCCACGTGCCGGTGGTTGCCGCTCCACGCGGTGTGGACGCCCCACACCTCGCCGTGGGCGAAGCCGAAACCGGGCGTCCCGACGCTGAGCACCGTCGCGGCGTCGGCACCGGTCCGACCCTTCCGGCCCTCGCGCTCGTGGGTGCCGACCACGAGCTCCCGGCGCTGGGGGGTGCGCTCCTTGCCCCACCGGCCGGCGAAGTCGAGGACCTCGCGGGCGTGCGACGGCACGGGCAGGGCGAGGGTGAGGTCGTCGACGGTCCAGACGCCGTCGGCGGTGTTCGTCACGGCCGCGCGCGTGCGGACGAGCCCCGATGCGAGCATCTCCACGGTCAACCGCAGCGCGAGGCCGGCGGTGGCCGCGATGGCGTGCCAGGTGACCGCGTCGCCGTCGGCGTCCGTCCCCGTCACCGTGAACGCCGGCGACCAGTCGCGCCCGTCACGGTGTCCGGACAGTCCGGGCCGGCCGGTCCAGCCGCGGTGCGGTTCCGGCAGGACGGCGAGCCGGACCGGCACGTCGGCCTCGTTGTTCGCGACCGGTGCCACGGCGGCCGTCGCGAGGGCCGCGAGCTCCGCGTCCCCCAGCGGCCCGAGGGCCGCACCCCAGTGCAGCACCGCGGGCAGCGCATCGTCGCGGCAGTCGAGCACGAGGGAGACGCCGCCGGCGCTCAGGTGGACGAAGTCGGTCGTGGTCACCGCGCCATCCTCCCTCAGAACCAGCGCTTGACCTTGAACACCACCCAGAGGGCCGCCGCGAAGACCACCATGGCGACGATCGCGAGCGGGTACCCGAGCGGCCACTGCAACTCGGGCATGTGCGTGAAGTTCATGCCGTAGATCGCCGCGACCAGCGTCGGGGCGAACAGGATGGCGGCCCAGCCCGAGATCCGCTTGGTGTCGTCGTTCTGCTTCTGCGCGGCGAGGGTGGAGTCGACCGTCAGCGCGTTCTGCAGCAGCTGCCGGAAGGTGTCGAGCCGCTCGACCGTGCGGATGGCGTGGTCGAGGACGTCACGGAACCGCCGCTGCATCTCGACCGGCAGGTGGTACTTCTCGGCACCGCGGTGCAGGTTCTCGATGATGTGGATGAGCGGCCGGGCCGCGCGCTGGAAGTCGACCACCTCGCCGAACAGCTCGTAGACGCGTCGGGAGACCCCGGCCTCGCCCGCGAAGAGCTGGTCCTCGATCTGGTTGATGTCCTCCTCGAGGCCGTCGATCACGGGCACGTAGCCGTCGACGATCGTGTCCATCAGTGCCCACAGCTGTGCCTGCGGCCCGACGGTCACGAGCCCCGGCTTGCCGCTCATGCGCTGGAGCGCGCGTGGCACGGTCTGCGCCCCGCGGGGATCCGCCTTCACCACGACGAGGAAGAAGTCCTCGCCGACGAAGGCATGGACCTCGCCGAACTCGACCTCTTCCGCGCGGTCGTTGTAGAGCGCCGGCTTCAGCACGACGAACAGCGTCGAGCCGTACCGCTCGAGCTTCGGCCGCTGGTGGCCCTCGGCGGAGTCCTCGACCGCGAGCTCGTGCAGGCCGAGCGCGACCGCGATGTCGCCGAGCTCCTGCGCGTCGGGCTGGTGCAGGACGATGCACGCACTGGCGCCCTGGTCCTCGAGCATGCGGAAGGTGTCGTCGAGGGAGGGACTCGGGATCGGAGCGATCCGGTCGACGTAGACGGTGTTCAGCTCGACGGTCACGTGCCCACCGTACGCAGTGCACGGCGTCCCCGTCGTTCGCGACCCCGCGAGCTGGACGTGCGCTGCGGACACGGGGTGGTCGGCGGCCTACGGTGCAGGTCATCAGCATGCTGACGAAAGGGACGGTCATGAAGCGGATCTGGAAGCGGATCGCGGTCGCGGTGAGCGCGGCCGTGGCGGTGGTGGGCGCGTTCATCGGGTCGGGGGCTGCCGGCGGCACCCCGATCGCGGACGCGGCTGGCGGCGCGTTGTCCGCCTCGTCGACGGCGATCGCGCCGGACGGGCCGGCGTTCTCGATCTGGAGCGTGGTCTACGTCGGGCTGATCGCCTACGCGGTCCGCCAGTGCTTCCGCACCGCGGACGACGACCGCCACGCACGCCTGACGGTGCCGGTCGTCCTGTCGCTGCTGCTCAACGCGGCGTGGATCCTGTCGGTCCAGTTCGGCTTCCTGTGGGCGAGCGAACCGATCATCGTCGCGCTGCTCGGGGTGCTGGCGTGGACCTTCGTGCTGCTCCGGCGTTCCCGCCCGTCCGGGACCGTCGAGGCGATCGTCACCGACGGGACCTTCGGGCTGTACCTCGGCTGGGTCTGCGTCGCGACGGCGGCGAACACGGCCGCCGTCCTGACGGCAGCGGGCTTCCGGGGCTCCGGGCTCGGCCAGGACGTCTGGGGCGTGCTCGTCGCGGCGGTGGCCGGCCTCGTGGGGGTGTTGCTCGCGGTTTGGGGTCTGGGTCGCCTGGCGCCCACGGCGGCGCTCGCGTGGGGGCTGGCGTGGGTCGCGGTCGCTCGGCTGGACGGGCCGCTCGTGTCCGCGCCGACGGCGGTGGCCGCGGTCGTCGCGGCAGCGGCTGCGGTCGTCGTGACGCTGGTGGTGCGGGCGCGGGCGGGCTGGGCCGCCGGCCGATCCGCGGTCGCGGCGGCCTGACGCCCCGGCACCGCGGCCGGGCGGGCGGTTGATGCGCCCGTCCGGCGGGCGGCGTCTCGCTCGTGCCGCCAAGGCGACGCGTCACAGGGGACCCGCGCCGTCCCTCCCGCGAACGCGACAGGGTGCCGCCGGACCCCGGCGGCACCCTGTCGCTTCCGCGGCAGCTGCGCGGTGCGCGCGCCCGCGAGTCTCGGCTCGGCGGACACTTTCGCGGCCCGCAGGCCGCGAAAGTGTCCGCCGGGCCGAGTCTCGGCCGGGCCCGCGCGCGGCAGCGCAGCGCGCGGCCGCCGGGCGCGGCGCGCGCGGCTCAGCGGCCGGCGGCCACCAGGCCGTGCGCCGCGGCGACGGCCTCGTTCACGACGCGCCCCGCGTGCACGTTCACCCCGAGGGCGAGTGCCGCGTCCGCCGAGGTCGCCGCCTCCCACCCCTGGTCAGCGATCGCGATCGCGTACGGCAGCGTCGCGTTCGTCAGCGAGATCGTCGACGTGCGCGGCACCGCACCCGGCATGTTCGCCACGCAGTAGTACACGGCGTCGTGCACGGCGAAGGTCGGGTCGTCGTGCGTCGTGGGGTGCGAGCCCTCGAAGCAGCCGCCCTGGTCGATCGCGATGTCGACGAGCACCGACCCGGGCTGCATGTCCGCGACCATCGCGTCGGTCACGAGCTTCGGCGCCGAGGCCCCGGGGATGAGCACGGAGCCGATCACGAGGTCGGCATCACGCAGCGCCTCCGCGATCGCGTGGGCCGAGGACCGCAGGGTCGTGACGCGTCCGTCGAACCGCGCGTCGAGGGCGCGCAGTCGCGGCAGGCTGATGTCGAACACCGTGACGTCGGCGCCCATGCCGAGGGCCATCGTCGCCGCGTGCTCCCCCGCGACACCGCCGCCGATCACGACGACGCGACCCTTCGGGGTCCCGGGCACGCCGCCGAGCAGGAGTCCGCGTCCGCCGTTCGCCCGCATGAGGTGGTGGGCACCGACCTGCGCGGACAGCCGCCCGGCGATCTCGGACATCGGCGAGAGCAGCGGCAGCGAGCGGTCCGGCAGCTGCACGGTCTCGTACGCGATCGCCGTCGCTCCGGAGTCGACGAGTGCGTCCGTCAGCGGGCGGTCCGCGGCGAGGTGCAGGTAGGTGAAGAGCACCTGCCCCGGCCGGATCGACGCGTACTCCGACGCGACCGGTTCCTTGACCTTGAGGATCATCTCGGCGCGGGCCCAGACCTCCGCGGCGGTGGGCACGACGGTCGCCCCGGCGGCGACGTACTCGTCGTCCGGGAAGGACGACCCGACGCCGGCCCCGGCCTGCACGAGGACCTCGTGTCCGTGCAGGGAGAGCTCGGCGACGCCGGCCGGGGTGGCCGCGACGCGGTACTCGTTGTTCTTGACTTCGGTGGGGACGCCGATCAGCATCACGGACTCCTTCGTGGGCGGTGCTCGTTGGGACCACGATGCGCCGGAGTTCGTTTCGCGCCGGTTACACCCGAACTTCTTCGCAGGAACGACCCGATCGGTGCGACGAGATTCGGTGTCAGAACGCCTTGCCCGGGTTGAGGATCCCGGTCGGGTCGAACACCTTCCGGATCCCGCGCTGCAGTTCCAGCACGTCGTCCCCGAGCTCGTCCCCGATCCACCGGCGCTTGAGGACGCCCACCCCGTGCTCCCCGGTGAGCGTCCCGCCGAGTTCGATCGCCGCCCGGAACAGTGCGTCGGCGGCGTCCCAGACGTGCTGCGGCACCTCGTCACCGTCGAAGACGAAGTTCGGGTGCAGGTTCCCGTCGCCCGCGTGCGCGACCGTCGGGATCGTCACGCCGTGCTCGCGCCCGATCGTCTCGATCCGCGTGAACATCTCCGCGAGCCGGCTGCGCGGCACGGCGACGTCCTCGATGAGCACCCGACCCCGCGCCTCCATCGCCGGGTGGAACGACCGGCGGATCGTCAGCAGTCGGTCGCGTTCCGCCGCCGACCCGGCCAGGCGGACGGTCCCGCCGACCCTCTGGAGGCCCGGCACGGCTCCCAGCGCCGCCTCGGCCGCGCCCGGACCGTCCCACTCGACGAGGAGGAACACCCCGCCCGCCGCGGTGCTCCCCACGGTCTCGGTCATCGCCTGCGGCCCGAGGTACGCCGCGATCCCCTCGAGCGCTGCTGCGTCGAGCAGCTCCACCGTGGACGGGCGTGCGACGTCGGTGACGACGAGCGCGGCGGCCCACGCGGCGCTCTCGACGTCCGGGTAGACGGCCGCGAGCGTGGCCGGCTCCCCCACCGGGACGGGGACGAGCCGCACGGTCGCGCCGACGATGACCCCGAGGGTGCCCTCCGACCCGACGAGCAGCGCCGTGAGGTCCAGGCCCGTGACACCCTTCACCGTGCGGTGCCCCGTGGAGACGAGCCGGCCGTCCGCGAGGACCACGTCGAGCCCGAGCACGGCCTCCCGTGTCACGCCGTACTTCACGCAGCGCAGGCCTCCGGCGTTCGTGGCGATGTTGCCGCCGACGCTCGAGATCGCCGCACTCGCGGGGTCCGGTGCGAACCGCAGGCCGAACTCGGCGACCGCGGCGTTGAGATCGCCGTTCAGCACGCCCGGTTCGACGACGGCGTACTCGTCCTGCGTGGACACGCCGAGGATGCGGTCCATGCGCGCGACGCTCAGGACGACGCTGCCCCCGGTGCCGTTCGCGCCGCCGGCGAGCCCGGTGCCGGCGCCACGGGGCACCACCGGCACCCCGAACGCCGAGCACGTGCGGAGCACGGCCTGGACGTGCTCGACGGTCCGTGCCTCGACCACCGCGACCGGTCCGCCGGGCGCGGTCCACCCGGACTTGTCGGTGCGCGCGGCGTCGAGCGCCGCGGGGTCGGTCAGGACGACGGTGCCGTCCTGGTCGTCGAGGGCGGACCGGAGGGCTGCGACGACGGTGTCCATGCCGTCACGCTACGACAGCGCCGTCGCGGGTGCGGTCACCGCGCCCGGAGCGACTCGCTCGGGAGCTCACCGAAGCGGGCCCGGTAGGTCGCCGAGAACCGACCGAGGTGCCCGAACCCCCAGGCCCGGGCGACGTCCGCGACCGAGGTCCCGTCGCGGTCGCCCCGGACGAGTTCCGTCCGTGCGCCGTCCAACCGCACCCCGCGCAGCAGGTCGCCGGGCGTCTGGTCGAGGTGCCGCCGCAGGGACTGCTGGAGGCCGCGGGGGCTCAGACCGGCAGCCGCCGCGATCTCCGGCGTGCCGATCGGCTCCCGCGCGTGCGCGTGGACGTACTCGAGCGCCCGCCGGAGCCGTTCGTGCTCGGGGCCGGTACCGGTCACGCTCGACCGCCAGCGGTTGCGCTGCGGGAAGGCCGCGACCGCAGCGGTGACGAACGCCTCGGCGATGTCACGGCGGATCGTGGAGGTCATGCCGTGGTCGACGTCGAGCCAGGTCGAGGAGTACCCGTGGACGACGGACTGCCAGGCGCGCATGCCCTCGGCGCTCGGGCGACGCAGCGCCTCGAACGCGAAGTCGTCCTCGCCCGTGACGGCCCGGACGAAGTCACGGTCGAGGTGCACGAGGTTGAGGGCGATGTCGCGGTGGTGCAGCTGGTACGTGGCGGCGAAGGGCAGGACGACGGGCACGCCGGGCTCGAGCGCGACCGACTCGCCGTCGAAGGTGATCGTGCTCGACCCGCCGCGCATCCAGGCGACGAGGAACTGGTCGTCGACGCGACTGTCGGTCTGCAGGTCGACGAGGAACCGGGACGACCGGAGCGACATGCGCTCGTCGCCGACGCTGGCGAAGTCCCAGTGCGCCTGCGCGCGCGTGCGGCGGACGCGGGGAGCGCGGAAGTCGTAGTCCCCGCTGAAGAAGGCCAACGCCTGGTCGACGTCCGTGCCGACGAGGCGTCGGAACTGGCGCTCGTCGGTCCTGGTCTCGGTCGTGGGCAGCATGCTCCAGACACTAGGAGGCACCACCGACAAACCAGATCGGATCCTGACTCAGGGCTGGAGGATCGCCTGCCCGACGCTCTCGTCGAGGATGAGGTCCGTGACGAGCCCGGCGGCCAGCGCTCCCCGCAGCGACGCGGCCTTCGACCGTCCGGCGACGACGCAGACCCGTCGCGGCGCACGCTTGATCGTGTCCAGGTCGGGAGCGCCCGCGCGGGCGTTCACCCCGATGTCCTTCCACGACCCGTCCGCGCGGTAGAAGACGGTCGAGACGTCACCGACGACCTTCGCCCCGGTGAGCTCGTCGCGGTCCTCGGGGTCGAGGTAGCCGCCGGAGTACACGTGCGACGGCACCGGCGCCTGCGGGGCACCCACGCCGAACACGACGAGGTCCATCCGCTCGTGCAGGTCGAGCACGCGGCGGATCGACCGTTCCCGGAAGAGCGCCTCCTTCGTCGCGGGGTCGTCGAAGAACGCCGGCACCGGGAACTGCTGCACGAAGGCGCCGTACGCCTCGCCGAAGCGCCGGAGGATCTCCGACGCGTAGACGATGCCGGTCGTGCGGGTGTTGGCAGCGCCGTTGATCTGGACGATCGTCGACCCGTGCGTGGTCTTGGGCACGAGGTAGCGGCTGACCGCGCTCACCGTCGACCCCCACGAGATCCCGATGACCATGTTCGACTCGACGTACTGCGTCAGGATGCGTGCGGCGGACAGCGCCACGCGTTCGAGGCGGTCGACGTCGCTCGTGTGGTCCGGCACCGGGACGACGTGCGCGTGCACGCCGAAGCGGGACCGGATGCTCCGGCTGAGCGCAGCGGCCTGGTCGAGGGGTGAGCGGATCTGGATGTCGACCAACCCGGTGTCCCTGGCGTACTTGAGCAGACGGGACACGGACGACCGCGAGGTGCCGAGCTCGTCGGCGATGGCGTCCATGGTCAGGTCCTGCAGGTAGTACAGATGCGCGGCGCGCAGCGCCTGCTGCGTGCGCATGGGCTGCGCGGCATCACTCATGGGAACCGAGCATGCACGGACGTGCACGGCCTCTGCAACCCCTGTCGCGCCTCCCGACCCGCTCCCGACCGTCTCGGACGGGTGTGCTGCACGTTCGTGCACGCAAGTTGCCCGACCTCTCACCGAGGCGCACGATCGATCTCGAACACACGAACCGATCAAGGAAGCGACGCACCAGATGTCGAAGAAGACGCAGCCCCGGAACACGGTGAACGCGCTCACGGAGCGCCCGAACGCACAGGTCCTCGTCGTGGGTGGCGGCATCAACGGCATCGCCACCTTCCGCGACCTCGCGCTGCAGGGCGTCGACGTCGCCCTCGTCGAGCGCGGCGACTACGCCTCGGGGGCCTCCGCGGCCTCGAGCCACATGATCCACGGCGGCATCCGCTACCTCGAGAACGGCGAGTTCCGCCTCGTCCGCGAGAGCGTGCAGGAGCGCAACGGGCTGATCCGCATCGCCCCGCACTACGTGAAGCCGCTGCAGACGACGATGCCGATCTTCTCGACGTTCTCCGGCATCATGAACGCCCCCCTGCGGATGCTGACGCACAAGCAGCGCTCCACGAAGGAGCGCGGCGCGATGCTCATCAAGATCGGCATGACGATCTACGACTCCTTCTCGCGCGACGGCGGCTCCGTCCCGAAGCACGTCTTCCGCACGAAGAAGGCCGCGCTCGAGGACATGCCCGCCCTCAACAAGGACCTGAAGTACACGGGCACCTACTACGACGCGAGTGTCCACGAGCCGGAGCGCCTGGCGCTCGACGTCCTCAAGGACGGCCTGGCCGCGGGCACCGGCACCGGATCCGCGAGCACCGCCCGCGCCACGAACTACGTCGAGGCCGCGGGCACCCGCGACGGCGGCGTCCTGCTGCGCGACCGCGAGACCGGCGACGAGTTCGTCTTCACCGCCGACGTCGTGATCAACGCGTCCGGCCCCTGGACCGACCTGACGAACGGCGCGTTCGGCGGCGAGACGAAGTTCATGGGCGGCACGAAGGGCTCGCACATCGTCGTCGACAACCCGGAGCTCCTCGAGGCGACGAAGGGCCGCGAGCTGTTCTTCGAGAACAACGACGGCCGCATCGTGCTCATCTACCCGCTCAAGGGCCGGGTCCTCATCGGCACCACCGACATCGACGCCGACCCGTCGAAGCCGGTCACGACGACCGACGAGGAGATCGACTACTTCTTCGGGCTCGTGAAGCACGTCTTCCCGCAGATCGACGTCACCCGCGACCACATCGTCTACAGCTACTCGGGCATCCGCCCGCTCCCCCGTCACGAGGACACCGCCCCCGGTTTCGTGTCCCGCGACTACCGCATCGTCGACACCCCGATCGCGGGCCTGCCGGGGAGCACGGTGCTGTCGCTCGTCGGCGGCAAGTGGACGACGTTCCGCGCCCTCGCCGCGCACCTCTCGACCGAGGCGACGCAGAAGCTCGGCGTCGCCCGCACGGTCGACACCACCGGCATGCCGATCGGCGGCGGCAAGGAGTACCCGACGACCGACGCCCAGCGCGCGCTGTGGATCAAGTCGCACCGCGACGGACTCGACGAGTCGATCGTCGAGGGGCTGCTCGAGCGCTACGGCACCCGCGCCGCCGAGGTCGTCGACGTCCTGGTCGACGGACCGGTCGAGCCGCTCGAGTCGGAGCCGGCGCTGACCCGCGCCGAGGTCGCCTACTTCGCCCGCAACGAGCAGGCCGTGCACCTGGTCGACGTGGTCCTGCGCCGCACGAACCTCGCGTTCGTCGGCGGGGTCACCATCGACCTGCTCGACGAGCTGGCCGACGTCCTGGCCGAGACCCTCGGCTGGACGGCCGAGGAGCGGGCCGACGAGGTGCAGCGCACGCTCGACGTGCTGCGTGAGTCGCACGGCGTGATCGTGCCGCTGACGTCCGCGTCGCAGCTCGCGTAGTCGACG
Organism: Curtobacterium sp. L1-20; assembly: GCF_048755855.1. Lineage (GTDB taxonomy): Bacteria > Actinomycetota > Actinomycetes > Actinomycetales > Microbacteriaceae > Curtobacterium. The sequence goes on from NZ_CP151473.1 coordinate 3,276,917, forward strand.
CGACGACGGACGGACGGGCGCGCCCCGCTCAGCGGCAACGCGAAGCGTTGCGCGGGGCGCGCCGACCGAGCTTGCGAGGGAGGACGGTGCCAGCTGGCACCGCGCCTCCCGTCCGTCTGTGCACGCGTCTCGTCGCGTGCTCGCGTCCCGCGAGCCGTGGAAGCGTCCCGCCCGGTGGCGACCGCGCGTCAGAACCGCTCGCCGGTCGGGTCCTGCGCGGTCCGGTCGACGAGCTGCTCGCCGCCGACCGGCTCGCCCTCCCAGTCGACCAGGCGCCAGCCGTCGGCCGACGACCCCTCGAGTTCGACGATGCCGGTGTTCTCCAGGTTCCGCTTCGTGCCGAAGTGGTCCGGGGTGTTCTCCGCCGCGGCGCTCGCCCAGGTCCGGATCGCCGCGCCGTGGCTGACGACCGCGGCCACCGCCGCACCCGTGGCCTCGACCTGCCGGATCGCGTCGTCGTACCGCGCGAAGAACTCCTCGCCGCTCTCGGCCCCGGGCATCCGCGTGCTGCGGTCCCCCGCCGACCAGCCGTGCACGGTCGAGATGTACAGCTGCACGGAGACCTTGTCGCTCTTGCCCTGGGTCTCGCCGGCCTCGATCTCGCGCAGCCCCGGGAGGACCACCGGCTCGAGCCCGAGCGCGGCGGCGAGGGGCGCCGCGGTGATCTGCGTCCGCACCATCGTCGAGACGAAGAGCCGCTCGATGCCCCGGTCGGCGAGCGCCGCCGGCAGCGCGTCGGCCTGCTGCTGCCCGAGGTCGGTGAGACCGGGGCCCGGCACCGCGGCGTCGAGGACGCCGTGCACGTTCGCTGGGGTCTGGCCGTGACGGATGAGCAGCAGTCGCATGGGGCCACCATACGGAACCGGTCCGACGTGCGGGACCGCGGCACCGGCCCGTACGATCGCGAGGTGGCGATCGAACCCGAGACGAAGAGCTGGACGTGGGTCATCGACTCCGCGTGCCCGGAGTGCGGCTACGACGGCAGCTCGGTGGGCATCTGGGACGTGCCGGACGTCATCGCGGCGAACACCGCGGCGTGGCCGGAGGTGCTCGAGCGCGACGACGTCCGTGACCGTCCGGACGACCACACCTGGTCACCGCTGGAGTACGGCGCGCACGTCCGCGACGTGCACCGGAAGATGACCGAGCGGCTCGCGCTCATGCTGGCCGAGGACGCCCCGACCTTCCCGAACTGGGACCAGGACGCCACCGCCGTGCAGGAGCGGTACGGCGAGCAGGACCCGAGCGTCGTCGCGCGCGAGCTCGACGTCGCGGCGGGACGGGCCGCCCGCGCGTTCGCGGCGGTCACCGACGACCAGCTCGACCGCACCGGACTGCGGTCGGACGGCAGCGCCTTCACGGTGGCGACCCTCGCCACCTACTACGCGCACGATCCGGTGCACCACCTCTGGGACGTCCGGCGCACGCGGTAGGCGCACCGTCGGGCAGCCCGGACCGCCTCAGGCGAGCGCGTCGAGCAGCCCCCGCGCGGTCGCGGCGTCCGTCACCAGCTCGTTGACGAGCCCGGCGCGGACGGCGCCCACGATGCTCGGGACCTTCGCCGTGCCGACGGCCACTCCCACGGCGTGCGGGACCGCTGCGAGCAACTCGCGCGAGGTGCGCACCATGCGGTCGCTCCCCGGGAACTCGATGGCCGACCCGTCGGCGGCGTAGAAGTTCAGGCAGACGTCCCCGGCGGCCTGGTCGAACACGGCGTCCTCGACGGGGATGCCCCTGGCGAGTGCGTCGCGGGTCGGGGTGGGGGCGCCGATGCCGAGGATCGCGCCCTTCGCCCGTCCCCACAGCCCGACGACGTGCTGGAAGGCGGGGTCCTCGTCGAGCGAGGACCGCATCGCGGGTGACGGCAGCGCCTGCGCGAAGAGGAACGCCGGGATCGCCCCGGAGTGCTCGGCGGCGGTCCGGGTGATCTCGTTCGTCTGGAACCAGGGCATCGGATCCGCCTGCCCGCCGACGGTGGGGACGAGCTGCACGCCGGCCAGCGGAGGCATGCCCGCGTGCGCGACGTCGTACACGGTGCGACCCGAGGACATCAGGACGGCGTCGCCAGGGACCAGCGACATGCCCTCGACCGCCGCGGCGAGCGGTCCGGCCAGGTCGGCCCCGAGCGTCGCGGTGTGCGTCACGGCCGCGAGGTGCACGGCGTGGAGTCCGAGCACGACCTGCAGCCGCTCGGCGAGCGCCACCGTCTCGTCCTGGAACGGGTCGACGACCTCGATCCGGACGAGTCCCGCCTTGCGCGCCTCGGCGACGAGCCGGCTCACGGTCGGCCGCGAGACACCCAGCCGCGACGCGATCTCCACCTGGGTGGCGTCCTCGAGGTAGTACATCCGTGCGGCCTGGTAGACGGTGTCGAGGGGGAACCGCGTCCGGGCACCCTCCGCGCCCGCTGTGCTCTCGGAGGACATGGAGCGGGACCCTTCGGCTCGATCGGACACCGCGATCGTAGTCCGGGCACCCCTCAGCGGATCGTGAACCCGCCGTCGACGCGAAGGTCGGCGCCGTTGACCATCGCGCTCGACTCCCCGGACAGGAACAGCACGGCGGCGGCGACCTCGTCGGGTGTGGCGAAGCGGCCGGTGGGGATCTCCTCCTGGTGCCGCAGGCCCTTCTCGTTCGCCCAGGCAGCGCGACCGAGGTCCGTGAGCACGACGGTCGGGGAGACGGTGTTCACCGTGACGCCACGGCCGCCCCACTCGAGCGCGAGCACACGGGTCAGGCCGACCACGCCGGCCTTCGACGCGCAGTACGCCGCGTGCCCGTCGATCCCGACGTGGGCGGCCTGCGACGCGATCGTCACGATGCGCCCGTACCCGGCGGCGAGCATGTGCCGCCCGACGGCCTGCGAGACCCGGTGCGTCCCGGTCAGGTTGACGTCGATCGTCCGCGCCCACGTCGCCGCGTCGAGGTCCTCCGCGGGGGCCAGCGCGGCGATGCCGGCGCAGTTGACGAGCACGTCGATCCGGCCCGAACGCTCCGCGACGGCGGCCACGGTGCGTGCCACGGAGTCCTCGTCCGTCACGTCGCACCCGTACCCGGCGTGGAGGCCCGTGGGTGCGCCCGCCCCGTCGACCTGCGCCGACGGGGCGGTCCCGCCCACGGCGTCGGCCGCGCCCGGCAGGTCGGCCGCGGCGGTCGTCGCGGCGTCCGCGCGGACGTCGAGGATCGCCACCCGGGCACCGCGGGCGGCGAGCGCACGGGCGACGGCGTTCCCGATGCCGGAGGCCCCGCCCGTCACGACCGCCGTGCGGCCGGTGAAGTCGTTCGTCATGTCGACCGAGTCGGGGCCGGGGCGGACGGCCGCGGCGAGGTCGGTGGTCGTGCTGGTGCTCATGTGCGCTCCTTCGCGTTCGGTCGGGACGCTACCAGAAATTGTGTTCTGGACAAACGTTCTGTCGGGTGTACAGTCATGGCCGAAGCGAACCGATGAAGGAGCAGCTCATGTCGACGACGACGAACGAGACCGCGGCCGGCACCACGGCCACCACCGAGATCCCCACGACGATGCGCGCCGTCGTCGTGCACGGCCCGGGCGACTACCGCCTCGAGACCCGCCCCGTGCCGACGCCCGGCCCGGGCGAGCTCCTGCTCCGCACCGACGCCGTCGGGATCTGCGCCAGCGACCTGAAGTGCTACCACGGCGCCGCGAAGTTCTGGGGCGACGAGAACCGCCCCGCCTGGGCCGAAACCGACCGCATCCCCGGGCACGAGTTCGTCGGCACGATCGTCGCCGGTGACGACGACACCCTCGCCGAGCGGAAGGTGTCCGTCGGCGACCGCATCGCGTGCGAGCAGATCGTGCCGTGCTGGGAGTGCAGGTACTGCCTCGAGGGCGCGTACTGGATGTGCAACGTCCACGACATGTTCGGGTTCAAGGGCTACGACGGCGCCATGGCCGAGTACGTCCTCGTGCCCGCCAAGGCCCTGACGCACCCGGTGTCGAGTGCCCTCCCCGGCCAGGTCGCCGCCTTCGCCGAGCCGCTCTCCTGCGCGTTCCACGCCGTCGAGCGCGGCGACGTCAAGTTCGGCGACACGGTGGTCATCGCCGGTGCCGGCCCGATCGGCCTCTCCGCCATCGCCGGCGCCCGCCAGAAGAACCCGCTCCGCATCATCGCGCTCGACGTCGTCGAGGCGAAGCTCGCACTCGCCCGCAAGGTCGGCGCCGACATCACGATCAACATCGCCTCGGACGACGCGGTCGCCCGCGTCAAGGAGCTCACCGACGGGTACGGGGCCGACGTCTACATCGAGGCGACCGGCCACCCGTCCGCGGTGCCGCAGGGCCTCGCCCTGCTCCGCAAGCTCGGCACGTTCGTCGAGTACTCGGTGTTCAAGGACGACGTCTCCGTCGACTGGTCGATCATCTCCGACGACAAGGAGCTCGACGTCCGCGGCGCCCACCTCGGCCCGCACACCTGGCCGGCAGCGATCAAGCTGCTCGAGTCCGAGACGCTGCCGATGTCGGAGATCTGCACGCACCAGTTCCCGCTCGAACGCTTCCAGGAGGCCCTCGACCTGGTCGGCGACTCCGCCGGCGCCAGCGTCAAGGTGTCGATCATCCCGTCCCTGCAGGCCTGAGCCCGCCCCACCACAGGAGTCAGCAAGCATGTCAGCGACGACATCGCGCGCCACCGGTGCGCCCACGACGTCCCGCAGCCCTCGCCCGGAGGGCCGCCTCGACCGGATGGGGATCCCCCGACCGCTCGCACTCGGCTTCGTCGCCGTCCTGGTCTTCATGACCGGCAACGGCGTCGAGTCGAACTTCATCACCCCGCACATGGTCGCGGTCCTCGGCAGCCCCGAGGCCACGGTGGCGACGATCGTCACCTTCTACAGCCTCGCTGCCCTGATCGGCAGCTACGTCTCCGGCGCCCTGTCCGACCTGGTCGGTCCGCGCCGGGTGATGATCCTCGGCTTCGCGGTCTGGGTGGTCTTCGAGGTCCTGTTCCTGGTCGCCCTGAACGTCGGCAGCGTGCCGTTCGCCGCCGTGACCTACGCGCTCCGGGGCTTCGGCTACCCGCTGTTCGCCTTCGCCTTCCTCGTCTGGGTCAACATCACCACCCCGGTCGAGCGGAACGGCTCCGCGGTGGGCTGGTTCTACGTGGCCTTCACCGGCGGGCTGCCGACGCTCGGCTCGCTCTTCGCGATCGGCGCCATCCCGGTCTTCGGCGGGGGCACGGTCGGTGAGACCGGCGCGATGGTCGCCTCGATCGGTCTGGTCGTCATCGGCTTCCTGATCATGCTGTTCGGCGTCCGGCTCCCGAACGGGTTCTCGCGGATCGCCCCGGCGGGCGAGAGCGCCTGGCAGGTGATGACGAGCGGCATCCGGCTCACCGCCACCCGACCGAAGATCCTGATGGGCTTCCTCGTCCGCCTGATCAACACGGCGCCCGAGTTCGGCATGTTCGTCGTCCTGCCGGCCGTCATCGCGAACGACCGCGGCTGGGGCCAGGGCCGGTGGCTCCTGATGACCGTGTGCGTGTACGCGACGAACATCCTCGTGAACGCCCTCTTCGGCTGGGTCGGCGACAAGATCGGCTGGCAGCGCACCGTCAAGTGGTTCGGCATCGTCGGGTCCGCGACGGGCCTGGTCGCCTGGTGGTACGTCCCGCAGCTCGTCCCCGCCGGGTCGGACTGGGGCTACGTGCTCTCCGTCGTCGCGGGCTGCGTGTTCGGCTGCCTGCTCGCCGGGTTCGTGCCGATGGGCGCGATCATGCCGGCGCTCGCCCCCGACCACAAGGGTGCCGCGATGGCGATGTACACGACCGCCGCGGGCGGTGCGGCCTTCCTCGGCACGGGTGTCGTCGCCGCCGTCTTCGCGCTCGGTGGCGGCGGACAGGCCGCGACCTGGACGTTCGTCGGCCTCTACGCCTGCGCCTTCGTGATGATCCACTTCCTAAAGGTGCCCCAGGGCCGGAGCGCACACTGAGTTCCGGGCGACGGCGGCCGTCCCGCCGTCGCCCGGTGCACCACCCCCACCTGATGCGAAGGACAAGCACCATGACCACGATCCACGACGACCCCGACGAGTTCGCCGAGGACCAGCTCGCCGGCTGGCTCGCCCTCTACGCCGACCGCGTGCGGGGCGTCCACGGCGGCGTCGTCACGCTGCCGACCGAGGGCGCCGAGCCGCAGGTGGCCGTCGTCGTCGGCGGCGGCTCCGGCCACTACCCCGCGTTCTGCGGTGTCGTCGGCCCGGGTCTCGCCACCGGCGCCGTCGTCGGCAACATCTTCACCTCGCCGTCCACCGCGCAGGTCTACTCGGTCGCCAAGGCCGCCGACCAGGGCAAGGGCGTCGTGCTCTCGTTCGGCAACTACGCCGGCGACACGATGAACTTCGGGCTCGCAGCCGAACGACTGAACGCCGAGGGCATCGACACCCGCATCGTCGTCGTCACGGACGACATCGCCAGCGCCGACGAGGAGTCGGACCGCCGCGGCATCGCGGGTGATTTCTCGGTCTTCAAGGCCATGGGCGCCGCAGCGGCAGCCGGGGCCGACCTCGACGAGGTCGAACGGGTCGGCAACGCCTCCAACCGTGCCACCCGCACGATCGGCGTCGCGTTCTCGGGCTGCACGATGCCCGGCGCGACCGAACCGCTCTTCACCGTCCCGGAGGGCCACCTCGGCCTCGGGCTCGGCATCCACGGCGAGCCCGGCATCGAGGACGTGCCGCTCCTCCCGGCCTCCGAGCTCGCGGACCTCCTGGTGTCGCGCCTGCTCGCGGACCGCCCCGCGTCCGCGGGCTCCCGGGTCGCGCCGATCCTGAACGGGCTCGGCGACACCAAGTACGAGGAACTGTTCCTGCTCTGGGGCCGGATCCTCCCCCTCCTGCAGCAGGCCGGCATCGAGGTCGTCGAACCCGAGGTCGGTGAACTCGTCACGAGCCTCGACATGGGCGGCTGCTCGCTCACCCTGCAGTGGCTCGACGCGGAGCTCGAGACGCTCTGGAAGGCCGACGCCTACACACCCGCGTACCGGAAGGTGGCGGCGCCGGTCGCGGCGCTCGTGCCGGCGGACGCGGTGGACGCCACCGAGGACGCGGCGACGGTCGTGCCGGACGCGAGCAGCGCCTCCCGGCAGGCCGCGGACACTGCGCGCGCCGCGATCGAGGCGATCGACGCGCTCCTGCGGGAGCACGAGGAGGAGCTCGGCCGCATCGACGCGGTCGCCGGCGACGGCGACCACGGACGCGGCATGGTGAAGGGGATCGGTGCAGCCCGCGGGGCCGTCGGGACGGTCGGCCAGGAGGCCGGGGTCGCCTTCGTCCTCGGACGCGCCGGTGACGCGTGGGCCGAGTTCGCGGGCGGCACCTCCGGCGTCCTGTGGGGTGCGGCCCTCGAGGCCTTCGGCCGGTCGCTCCGCGACGACCGCGACGCGATCGAGGCCGCGGACGTCGTCGACGCGGCGCAGGCGTTCGCCGACTCGATCGTGCACCTCGGGGGCGCCTCCCGCGGGGACAAGACACTGCTGGACGCGCTCCTGCCGTTCGTCGACGAGCTGCGGGACGGCGTCGAGGCTGGGCGCGGACTCACGGACGCGTGGCAGGCTGCCGCTGCGGTCGCCGTCGAGCAGGCAGCTGCGACCGCCGACCTCCGGCCGAGGGTCGGCCGTGCCCGGCCACTGGCCGAGAAGAGCCTGGGGACGCCCGACGCGGGTGCCACCTCGATGGGGATGGTCCTCACGCGGGTCGGCGAGGTCATCGCCGCTCGTGCAGCAGACAAGGAAGGGACACACGCATGACGTACCGTCTCGTGATCGGCTCGGACGATGCCGGGTTCGACTACAAGGAGATCATCAAGCAGGACCTGCAGGACGACGACCGCGTCGCCTCCGTGGTCGACGTCGGTGTCGACGCCGACGGCCACACCGCCTACCCGCACGTCGCCGTCGACGCCGCCCGCCTGGTCGCGTCGGGCGAGGCCGACCGCGCGATCCTGATCTGCGGCACCGGCCTCGGCGTCGCGATCAGCGCGAACAAGGTGCCGGGCATCCGGGCCGTGACGGCGCACGACTCGTACAGCGTCGAGCGCTCGGTCCTGTCGAACGACGCCCAGGTGCTCTGCATGGGGCAGCGTGTCATCGGCGTCGAACTCGCTCGCCGTCTGGCGAAGGAGTGGCTCGGCTACACCTTCGACACCTCGTCGGCGAGTGCCGAGAAGGTGCAGGCGATCTGCTCCTACGAACCGAGCACTGCCGACGCCAGCGCTCCCGCCGGCGTCGACGCGTCCGCGTAGGCGCTGGCTCGCGGAACACCGGTCGACGGACACAGCGGCGTGCACCCGCGCGGTGCTGTGTCCGTCGACCGGTGTCGAACGGTCAGCCCCGGGCCGCCAGCCGGTGCACGACGGCCTTCGTCGCCTCGTACAGCTCGCGGTAGTCGCGGTACCCGGCGTCGTACGCCGCGGTGGCCGCCGGGTCCGGCTCGATGCGGTCGGCGGGCGGGTTCCACAGGGCGATGTCGACCAAGTCGCCGGGCTCGGCGGCGAGTCCGGCCGCCAGGAACGCGGACCCGTAGCACGCACCGACCGTCACCGTCGGGATCGTCTGCGGCAACCCGGTCACGTCCGACACGATCGTCGGCCACAGCCGCCCGAGCAGCCCCCCGCCCGCACCCACGAGACCACGGACCTCGACACCGGCGGCGCGCAGCACCTCGACGTTGTGGCGCACCGCGTACGCCGTCGCCTCGAGCGTCGCCCGGTACACGTCGCCGCGGGTGTGCCGGACGGTGAGACCGGCGATCACCCCGCGGGCGTCCGGGTCCGCGATCGGTGTCCGCTCCCCCGCGAAGTACGGCAGCATCAGCAGGCCGTTCGCGCCGATGCCGGAGCACCGCGCCTCCTCGAGCATCACGGCCCAGTCGGCGTCGACGAGGTCCCGCACCCACGCGGTGATCGCGCCCGAGGTCGCCGTGCCACCGGCGACGCTCGACTGCCCGGGGTGCGTCCCGACGGTCGTCCACATCCCCGGGACCGAGACCGGGCGGGTGGTCGGCACGATCATGAACATCGTGGTCCCGTACTGCAGGAACATCCGGCCGGGCTCCGACTCCCCGACGCTCACGCCCTCGGCCCAGGCGTCGATCGTCCCGGCCGTCACCGGGATGCCGGCCGGGAGGCGCGTGGCCGCGGCCGCCTCCTCGGTCACCACGCCCACCCGGTCGCCGGACCACAGGAGGCGCGGCATCGCGAGACCGGGCGCCAACCGGTCGCACCACTCCGGGATCCACGCGTTCGCGTGCACGTCGTAGAGGGGCGTGCACTGGCTCGCCGAGTGGTGGTCGAGGACGTACTCCCCCGTCAGGCGCTCGACGACGCGTGACGACGGCATGGTGAAGCGCGCGGCGCGGGCCCACACGCCGGGTTCCTCGCGGGCGAGCCAGGCGAGCTTGACGCCGGCGGCCTGCGTGCTCAGCGCGGAACCGCACCGCGCCCGGACCGCCGCCTCGCCGCCCAGTTCGTCGGTGACCGCGCCGAGCATCCCCGCCGTGCGGGTGTCGACGCCGTACAGCACCGCCGGCCGCAGGGGTGCACCGTCCGCGTCGGTGAGGAGCACGCACGGGCCGATGCCGCTCACCCCGACGGCGGTCACCTCGGCCGCGGGGACGCGTTCCAGGAGCTCGCGGGTCAGGGCGACGAACTCGTCCCACCAGACGTCCGAGTCCATCTCGACGAGTCCCTGCTCGGGTCGGTCGACCGCGTGCGACCGGCTCGCCTCGGCGATCACCGAGCCGTCGAAGCCGACCAGCAGTGCCTTCGTGCTCGACGTCCCGACGTCCACCCCGAGCACCGCCCGCATGCCGCCTCCTCCGCCGTCGCCGACCGCCGTCGGCCGTGCCTGCGAGTCTACGAACGCCCAGCCGACTGTCGGGGGCCGGACGTACCGTACCCACGACTCCGATGCTCCACCGAGGGGAAACCGATGAAGAAGTCAGCCTGGCTGCCAGCAGTCATCGCGCCGGTCGTCGTGGCCGGCGCCGTCGCCGCTCCGATGATCGCGAGCGCCGCGAACGACCCGATCGCAGGGACGAAGCCGACCGCCGCCGACGTCATCGCCAGCATCGCGCAGTCCTCCGACGCGCAGTACTCGGGCAAGCTCGTGCAGACGAGCGACCTGGGCCTCCCGGAACTCCCGACCGGCTCCGGCGGGTCCTCGCTCGAGGGCGACGCCTCGGACGCCCTCGGACTCCTGACCTCGTCGCACACCGCCCGCGTCTACGTCGACGGGCCCGACAAGCAGCGCGTCCAGCTCACCCAGCAGCTCGCCGAGCAGGACCTCGTCCGCAACGGCTCGGACGTCTGGACCTGGGACTCGAAGGAGCGCACCGCGACCCACGTGACGCTCCCCGACGGTGCGACGACCCCGCGGGACGGCGCCACGACCCCGGCGCAGATCGCCCGCCAGGCCATCGACGCCATCACCCCGAGCACGACGGTGTCGAAGCCGGCCGAGGTCCGGGTCGCCGGGCACGACGCGTGGCAGATCACGCTGACGCCGAAGTCCTCCGGCACGCTCGTCGGATCGGTCCGCCTCGCCGTCGACCAGCAGACCGGGCTCCCGCTCCGCGCGACGATCGCGGCGACCGGCCAGGACGACCCCGCCGTGCAGGTCGGGTTCACGAGCCTGTCCTACGGCGCGCCGGCAGCGCGGCTCTTCGACTTCACCCCGCCGTCCGGCGCGAAGGTCCAGACGAAGGACCTCTCCGACGCGACGGGCCACGCCCACCACCACCGGGACGGCGGTGCGCACCGCACCGGTGCCGAGCCCACCGTCACGGGGACGGGCTGGAGCACGATCGCCGAACTCCCCGCCGGCTCCGTGGACCGCTCGGCACTCGGGGACGACGCGTCCGGCCTGCTGAACCAGGTCACCAAGGCCGTCGACGGGGGCCGCGCGGTCCAGACGTCGCTCGTCTCCGTGTACCTGACGGACGACGGCCGGGTCCTGGCCGGTGCCGTACCGGTGTCCGCGCTGGTCGCCGCCGCCAAGTGAGCGCGACCGCACCGACGGCCGTCGACCGCACCGACCCGGTCCCGACGGCCGACCTCGCGATCCGCACCACGGGCCTCCAGAAGGTCTTCCGCAAGCAGCGCGCGGTGGACGGCATCGACCTCGCCGTCCCCCGCGGGGCCGTCTTCGGCTTCCTCGGGCCGAACGGCTCCGGCAAGACGACCACGATCCGCATGCTCCTCGGTCTGTCCGGCGCGACGGGCGGCTCGATCGAGGTGCTCGGCCGACCGATGCCGACGGCGCTGCGCGAGGTCCTGCCCCGCGTCGGCGCACTCGTCGAGGGTCCGGCGTTCTACCCGTACCTGTCCGGCCGCGCGAACCTCGGGCGGTTCGACGCCGCCGACCCCACCTCCGACCCCCGGACCCGGAAGCACCGCGTCGCCGCAGCCCTCGACCGCGTCGGACTGACCCACGCTGCCGACAAGAAGGCGCACGCCTACTCGCTCGGCATGAAGCAGCGGCTCGGCCTCGCGAACGCGCTGCTCGCACCCCGCGACCTGCTGGTGCTCGACGAGCCGACGAACGGGCTCGACCCGCAGGGAACGCGCGAGGTCCGCAACCTCATCCGCTCCCTGGCCGACGACGGCAGGACCGTCTTCGTGTCGAGCCACTTGCTCGCCGAGATCGAGCAGGTGTGCACGCACGCCGCCGTCATGCGGACCGGCCGGATCGTCGCGCAGGGCCCGATGGACGAGCTCCGCTCGGCCGGCGCCCGCACGGTGACGGTCCGCACCCCGGACCTCGGCCAGGCCGGGACCGTCCTGATGCGACTCGGCCTGACCCCGCGGCACGAGGGCGGCGCCGACGTGCTCGTCGCGGACCTGCCGGACGCCGTCCTGCCCGAGGCGATCACCGCCGAGCTCGTCCGGGCGGACGTCCGCGTCCGCGGGCTGACGGTCGGCGGGGGCACCCTCGAAGACCTCTTCGTCGCGCTCACCGGGGAGGGCTTCGATGTCGCAGCCTGAGACCGACCTCGCCACCGAGCGTGCCGGCGACGGCGGCCAGCCCGCGACGGTGCCCGCCGCGGGCCGACAGCGGCCGCTCGCGCTCCTCGGGTCCGAACTCGCCCTGGTGTTCCGCCGACGTCGCACCTGGGCGATGCTCGGCGCCCTCGCGCTGGTGCCGATCCTCATCGCGGTCGCCGTCCGGCTGACCACCGGCGGGGACAGCGGCGGTCCGGCGTTCCTCGGCGACATCACGAACAACGGTCTGTTCGTCTCCTTCACCGCGCTCACCGTCTCGATCCCGCTGTTCCTCCCGCTCACCGTCGGGGTGGTCGCCGGGGACACCGTGGCCGGCGAGGCGAGCCACGGCACCATCCGGTACCTGCTCGTCGCACCGACCGGGCGCCTGCGCTTCGTCCTGGTGAAGTACGTCGGCGCCGTCGCGTTCTGCCTCGCCGCCACGCTGCTCATCGTGCTGGTCGGCGCGGCCATCGGCGCGGTGCTGTTCCCGATCGGTCCGGTGACCCTGCTGTCGGGCACGCAGGTGGACGGCTGGTCCTACGCCGGCCGAGCGCTGCTCCTCGCGCTCTACGTGACGCTGTCGATGCTCGGGCTCTCCGCCATCGGGCTCTTCGCCTCGACGCTCACGAGCGTCCCGGTGGGGGCGATGGCGGCGACCGTCGTGCTCGCCGGGGCGTCCCAGGTGCTCGACCAGCTGCCGCAGCTCGACTGGCTGCACCCGTTCCTGTTCTCGCACCAGTGGCTCGGCTTCGGCGACCTCTTGCGGGACCCGATCGCCTTCGACTCGTTCGGGTCGAACGCCGTGCTCCAATTGGGCTACGTCGTGGTCTTCGGCGCGCTGGCCTACAGCCGGTTCGCGACGAAGGACGTCCTGAGCTAGCGCGCTCGCAGCCCAGGACGTCCTCCGTCGGCGGTGGTCAGCTGGCGGGGCTCGCCGATCCCCCGGCCATGGTCTCGGTGTCCGCACCACGCGCGTCGGCGTAGCGATCGCGGAGGTCGCGCGCCTTCTCCGACCGGTACCAGTCGAGCCGCGCACCGGTCTCCACCGTCTGCATGCCGATGACGACCTTGCCGCGGGACTTCATCTCGGCCAGGTCCTCGTACGCCTCGACGATGTACTCGAACGGGTAGAAGCCCGAGATGAGCACCTGCACGCGCCGGTCCTGCACGGCCTTCGCCAGGAGCGTGAGCAGTTCGCGCGTCTCCTCGTCCTCCGCCGGTGCACGGAGGAACCGGACCTCGATGTCCCGGCGCTCCTCGGACGACACGAAGCGTCCGCTCGGGACCCCGAGGCGCTCCGCGAGCCGCTCGGCGTCGCTCTCACCGTGGTTGTCGATGAAGGCGGTGATCGGTCGGCCGCCCGCGATCGCGCGGATCCGGTCCTCCTCGCCGTCGCCGTAGGCGACCGGGAGCGTGCCGATCTGGCGCAGGTAGTCGTGGTTGCGCGGGCTACCGAGGGCGATCACGGTCGCCCCGGCGTCGTGGGCGAGCTGGCACTCGATGTGGCCGACACCGCCGGCCGCCGCGCTGATCACCACGGTGTCGTCCGGCCCGAGCTTCAGTGACCGGACGACCGACACCGCCGTGCACCCGGCGAGGTACAGGCCGCCGGCGACCTCCCAGCCGACGTGCTCCGGCTTCTTGATGACCGCGCCTCGGGGGACGACCAGCCAGGTGGCGTGGGAACCGCCCTCCGGCGCGTGGCCCATGACCTCGTCGCCGACCCGGAGGTCCTTGACGTCCTTGCCCTTCGCGCGGACGATGCCGGCGAAGTCGACGCCCTGCCGAGCCGGGAACTGCAGGTCGATGTGGTCCTTGAGCCGTCCCTCGCGCAGGAACCGCTCGATGTGGTTCAGCCCGGCGGCGACGATCTCGACGACGATCTCGCCCGGCCCGGCGTCGGGGCGCTCCTGGGGGACGAGCTCGACGACGTCGAAGTCGCCGTACCGGTCGTACTGCACTGCACTGCCGATCCGCATGGGTACTCCTTCGTTCGTGTGCACCCGGCCTACTCGGCGTTCCCGTCCGGTGCCCGAACGCGCGGGGTACCCGCCCGCACCCCGTGGCGGGCGAGCGCCCGCCTCGGTCGCGCGGCACGCGTTCGTCAACGGCGAGCGGTCGGTCTGGAGGCGCGTGGCGGCGCCGACCCGCGCCTCCCAACCGGTAGTCGGAGCGTCAGCGGCCGGTGGATGCGTCGATGATGCGGGTCACGGTCTCGGCGTCGAACCGGAACACGACCCGGTCACCCTCGGGGCGCGGGACGCGGACCGGCGTCGACCAGACCGAGCCGTCCTCGGCGAGGTCGACGACCAGCGCTCCGGAGTCGGTCGACGCCGACTCCTCGGACCACGGCCCGACCACGTCGGTGTCGTTCGCGACGCCGGGGGCGACCAGGACCGGCACCCCCGCGAGGCTCCCGGCGAAGTGGTGGTGGTAGTGGCCGGCGAGGACGACCCGCACGTCCGAGCCGCGGACGACGTCGGCGAGCGCGCCCGGGTCCCGCAGCTGCAACGCCTCGTGCAGGGCGGTGGGCGCGGGCAGCGGCGGGTGGTGCAGGACGAGGACGGTGCCGTACGGCGCGGGCTCCTCGGCGAGCACGGTGCGGAGCCGCTCGAGCGTGGGGTCGTCGAGCTCGCCGTACCCGGCACCGGGGACGCTCGTGTCGAGGGTGACGACGCGGCGGCCGGCGACGAGGGACTGCCCCCACACCGGGACCGTCGGCGGGTGGTACTCCATCGTGTGCGCGAGGGGTCGGCCGCCCTCGCCGAGGACGTGCCCGTTCGCGAGGACCTGCCGGAACCCCTCGCGGAGGTCGTGGTTGCCGGGCACGGCGACGAAGGCCGCTCCGTGTCCCTCCGCCCACCCGCCGACCCGGTCGCGGACGGCGGCGTAGGACTCGGGGCTGCCGTCCTCGGACACGTCGCCCGACACGACGACGAGTCCGACGCCGGGGACGTCGTCGACCCGGGCGAGGACGGCCTCGAGCGCGGCCGTGGTGTCGACGGACCCCTGGTGCAGGGCTCCGTCGCCGGTCAGGTGGGTGCCGGACAGGTGGAGGACGCGGAGGGTCCCGGGTGCGGGGGTCTGCATGCCGGCCACGCTAGCCCCGCCCGTGTGGGTGGACCGGAACGGCCGGGGTGGGCCCTCCGCCCCGACCTCTGCTGGGGTCGGGTTTTCCCCACCCCGACCTCGGGTGTCCGCCGTATTTCACCGGACACCCGTGACGCCGACGATGGGTTCATGCACACGAACCCCGCCTCGACGAACCGCTCAGCCCTGACCTCCGCCGCCGCCCTGCTCGGCATGGCGCTCATCGGCGTCACCCTCGCCGGCTGCAGTGCCGTCGAGCAGTACCTGCCGGAGCAGCAGAAGCACTTCGACACCTACTCGGACGCCCCCTCGAAGGCGAACTCCGAGGACGTCGCCTGGTTCATGCCGGGGTGGGTCCCCGAGGACGCACGCGACATCGACGTCCGGCTCGACACCAGCGACCCCGGCTACGTGATCGGGTTCACGTCGGAGGACGGCGTCGACACCGCTGGGTGCTCACCGGTCAAGGGCGGACACGGCCGACCGGCGATGCGTGCCGGTTTCCTGCCGGACGACCTGCCGACCACCGGCCTGCTCACCTGCGGTGACGGACGCGTCACGGTGGAGATCGACGGCCGCTGGTACGGCTGGACGCCGGAGGAGCCGATCGCGTCGGACGCGAACGAGACCCTCCGGACGCAGTGACGATCACTCGGCAGCCGCCGCCAGCTGGTCCTCGAGGTTGAACACCTCCGGCAGCACCCGTGCGGTCTGGTCCGCACGCCCGGTCGCACCGTCGAACAGGTCCTGCATGTGCGCCTCCCACGCCGCGGCCACCTCGGACGCCGCGAGTGACGCGTCGGCCTCGGCGACGGAGTCCGTCTCGTAGTACCCGACGAGCAGCCCGTCGTCGTCGAGGAAGAGCGAGTAGTTCCGCCGACCTGCGGACGCGATCGCTCGGAGCATCGCCGGCCAGACCGCGGCGTGGCGCGCACGGTAGGCGTCGAGGTGTTCCGCTGCCACCTGCAGTCGGAAGCAGACACGGGTCACGTGGTCCGCGCCTCCCGTCCCGCCCGGGAGGCGCGGCGCACGTTGGCCGACGTCGCTCACCGGGGCGTCCGCTCACGACCCGCTCCGGGCTGCTGGTCACGCAGCGCCCGCCGCCGCGCGGCGTGCTCCTCGGGCGTGCGGACTGTCCCCGTGGCGCTGGTGACCGTGCCGTAGCGCTCGGCCTCGATCTCCTCGAGGGACCGACCACGCGTGTCCGGCGCCCAGATCGTGCCCACCAGGAACGACAGCGCGAGCAGCCCGATGATCAGCCCGCCCAGGCCCCGCAACCCGATGTCCGACAGGAGCAGCGGGAACCAGATGCTCAGCAGCCCCACCATCACCCGCGCGGCGAGGAAGAGCACGCCCTGCGCACTGGCCCGGTACCGGGTCGCGAAGAGCTCCGACGTCCAGAGGCCGTAGAACGCCTGCGCGCCGATGCCGGACGAGATGCCCCACGCGATCGCGAAGAACAGCAGGGTGCCGAGGGTCGCCGGCGCGTAGATCAGGACCGCCCACGCCACGATCGCCAGGACGGCGCCGATCGCGTAGAGCAGTCGCCGGCTCATCCGGTCGGCGAAGCGCATGAAGCCGAAGTACGTCGCCGCCACCGTGCACCCCCACACCAGGATCTGCAGCCCGTACTGCTCGGGGACGCTCGTGACACCCGTCGCCGAGTACACGCGCGGCTGGAAGATGCCGGCCTGCCCGGCCACGGTGTTCCACAGCGCGTAGACACCGAACAGGAAGAGCATCGCGGTGACGTTCCTGCGACGGCTGAACAGCTGCGACAGACCGTGGAAGAACCCGGCGCTGCCCGTGGCGGCGCGCTCGTCCTTCCAGATCGTCGACTCGGGCAGCCCGCGTCGGAGCCACCACACGATCGCGGCGACGACGAACAGGTGCGCGAAGATCAGGCGACTGCCGAGCAGACCCAGCGGTGCCGCGGCGATGGCGAGCGCGAACCCGACCATCGGGCCGATCGACCACGCGAGCTGCGCGGTGCCGACGTGCGCGGCGCGCTTGTCCGCCGGTGCCTGCTCGGCGATGTAGGTCCAGCTGGCGGGGACACCCGCGCCGACCGCGATGCCGGTCAGGACGAAGCCGACGAGCAGCATGCCGTAGCTGCCGGCGAACACCGCGAGCAGGATGCCCAGCATGTAGAGCAGCAGATCGTACGTGTAGATGAACTTCCGGCCGTAGCGGTCGCACAGCGGGCCGCCGAGGATCGCGCCGGCCGCGGCGCCGAACGCGTTCGCGGACAGGCTCGCGAGGAGGCCGACCTGCAGGTCCCCGATGTGGAACTGCGCCTGCCAGAGGCTGAGGCTCGTGGCGATCGCGATGATCGACCCCGACTCGATGTAGTTCGACATGGCGACCGAGATCGTCGCCTTCCAGCCCGTGGTGGTGCGGGCTCCGATGCGGACCGCCATTGGTCCTCCTGTCCTGGATTCGTCGGTGAATCGTTTCAAAGAACGGTAGGGACTGTAGGGCGTCGAGGCCGAGGAGCGCAAGCACCGGCCGACGAGCGGGCAGGAACGGTCGGCCACACCCGCCCGACCCGACGTTTCCTGCCCCCTCGGCGCCCGGCGCTCCTGGCGCAGCGCACACCGCGTGTCAAGATGACGGCATGACGGTGAGTGTTCGCGAGGTCGCAGCGCTCGCCGGGGTGTCCCTCGGCACGGTGTCGAACGTGCTGAACCGCCCGGACAAGGTGGCACCGCCGACCGTCGACCGGGTCCAGCGCGCCATCGCCGAGCTCGGCTTCGTGCGCAACGACCAGGCCCGGCAGCTCCGCGCCGGACGCAGCACCACGCTCGGCCTCGTCGTCCTCGACGCGGGCAACCCGTTCTTCTCCGACGTGGCCCGCGGCGTGGAGGACGCTGCCGCCGCCCGGGGTCTCGCCGTGCTCGTCGGCAACAGCGACGAGTCGACCGACCGCGAGCAGACCTACATCGGGCTCTTCGAGGAGCGACGGGTCGCCGGACTCCTCATCACCCCGGCCGGCGACGACCTCGGACGCCTCGAACGCCTCCGCTCGCAGGGCACCCCCGTCGTCCTCGTCGACCGCCAGGCGGACACGTCCGGCTTCCCCTCCGTCTCGGTGGACGACACCCTCGGGGGTCGGATCGCCGTCGAGCACCTCGCCGCCATCGGACGCCGACGGGTGGCCTTCGTCGGGGGCCCGTTCACCATCCGCCAGGTCGCCGACCGACACCGCGGCGCCGTCCAGGCCGCAACGGCCGCCGGCATCGGGATCGAGGTCGTCGAGACCACGTCCCTCTCGGTGCTCGAGGGCCGACGGGCCGGCGAAGCGCTGCAGGCGCGCCCTGCGGCGGACCGGCCCGACGCCGTGTTCGCCGCGAACGACCTGCTCGCCGTCGGCCTCGAACAGGCGTTCATCATGCGGGGCTCGGTACAGGTCCCGGGCGAGGTCGCCATCGTCGGCTACGACGACATCGCGTTCGCCGAGGCCGCCGTGGTCCCGCTCACCTCGGTGCGGCAACCCGCGCAGGAGATGGGCCGCCGCGCGCTCGAGCTGCTCGTCGAGCAGGCGGACGACCCGAGCGCCCCCGGCGAGCAGGTCGAGTTCGCACCGGAGCTCGTGGTGCGGGCGTCCACGGTCGCCTGACCCGGGGTCGCGCCCCATGCTGCGACGGGTCGCCTGACCCCGCGTCGCGCCCCGTGCTGCGGCGGTACCCACCGCGGGACGGGAGGCAAGTGGCGGCCGCGCGCCGCGCCTCCCGTCCGTGCCGTCGCCGGGTCCGGACCGCCGTCGGCCTACGATCGGAGCATGGTGCATGTCCCCCGGCGCGACGGCCCGCCGAGCGTGCACCACGTCGCCGCTGCGGCAGGGGTGTCGCTCGCGACGGTCTCGAACGTCCTGAACCACCCGGAGCGCGTCGCCGAGCGGACCGCCGCCCGGGTGCACGCGGCGATCGCCGAGCTGGGCTACACGCCGAACCGGAACGCCCGAGCACTGGTGTCGGGCAGCACGCGCGCCATCGGTCTCGTCGTGATGTCCCTCCGGAACTCCCTGTTCAGCGACATGGTCAACGGCGCGCAGCTCGAGGCGCGTCGACGCGGACACGCCCTGCTCATCGCGAGCAGTGAGGACGACCTCGAGGCCCAGGCCGACCACCTCGCGTACCTCGAGAGCACCCGCGTCTCCGGGATCCTGCTCGCGACGATGACCGAGTCCCGCGACCAGGTCGACCTGACCCGGCGGCACGGACACCCGGTCGTGTACGTCAACTACGAGCCGTCCGAGGTCGCGGCGTGCTCGGTCGTGGTCGACAACGAGCAGGCCGCGTACATCGCGACGACACACCTCATCGAGCGGGGCTGCCGACGGATCGGCTTCGTCAGCGCCCGACCCGACCTGCAGCCGGTGCACCGTCGTCGGCAGGGTGTCCTCCGTGCCCTCGCCGAGCACCCCGGCGTCGCACTCGTGGACGTCGACGCCGGTGACATCGACCCCGTCGGGGGCACGGACGCCGGCGCCCGGATCGCGCGGATGCCGGCCTCCGAACGGCCCGACGGCGTGCTCGGGGTGACGGACCTGCTGGCCATGGCGGTCGTCACCGAGCTCCGGGCGGCGGGGCTGCGCGTGCCGGAGGACATCCCGGTCTCGGGCTGCGACCACAACTCGATCGCGTGGGGCGGTGCGGTGCCGCTGACCTCGGTGACGATGCACGGGGCGGAGATGGGCGCAGCGGCGGTCGGGCTGCTGCTCGACGAGCTGCAGGACGCGCCCGGGGAGCACGTGCACCGCACGGTGGTGATCGGCAGCGAGCTCGTAGCGCGGGAGAGCACCCTCGGGCGGGCTGCTGCGGCGGCTGCGGCACGGGGGCGGCGGCCGAGCGACCCGAGGTTGCGCGAGAGCTGAGCGGTGGCGGCGCCCGCGGGGGCGCGCGGGCCGCGCCAGGCCAGGCCAGGCCGGGCCGGGCCGGGCCGGGCCGAGTCTCGGCTGGGCGGACATTCCTCGCGCCCCCGAGCCGCGAAACTGTCCGGCTGGCCGAGACTCGGCCCCGCGGCACGCGCCCACGCGCGGCCGCGACCTGCGCCGAGCCGCGACCCGCGCCGCACCCGACGGGAGGCGCGGGTCGACCTGGCAGCGCGCCTCCCGTCCGGCCGCAGCGCACCCGCGGCATCCCGCCCCGCGCCGAGACTCGGCTGGGCGGACATTCCTCGGGCCCCGGAGCCGCGGAACTGTCCGCCGGGCCGAGTCTCGGCTGCGGCGGACCGCGCGAGCGGCGCCGACTGCGCCGGCGGCTGCCCGCGCAGGCGGCGCCGGCGCCGCCCGCGCGGGCGGCGCCGCCGCGGCGCCCGCACTTCCGTAACGAATCCGAGCTAGCGATTGACACGCTTCAATCCGCGTGGTTCCATTCCGATTGAAACGTTCTAAACAGCAGCACCGGAGTCCGCAGCGGAGCGGGATCCGGGTCCGTTTCACCCCGGGGTACCCCGCCCCGGGCCTTACGAGGAGGTAAGGAATGTCAGCTCGCTCCCTGACCACCAGGCTGATCGCCATCGGCGGCGCCACGGTCCTCATCGGCGGCCTGGCCGCGTGTTCGTCGGGCGGCTCCGCCGACACCGGCAGCGGCGGCGGGAAGGTGCAGATCACGTACCAGGCCGACAACTCACCCGCGACGGCCGCCACCGCGAAGCCGCTCATCGCCGCGTTCGAGAAGGCGAACCCCGACATCACGGTCAAGTTCGACACCCGGCCGCAGGGCACCGACGGCGACAACCTCGTCAAGACGCAGCTCTCGACCGGCGAGATGGCCGACGTCTTCAACTACAACTCGGGCTCGCTCATGCAGGCCCTGAACCCGGACAACACCCTCGTCGACCTCACCGACCAGAAGTGGGCGAAGGACGTCGACCCGCAGTTCACGAAGGTCGTCAGCACCAGCAAGGGCATGTACGGCGCTCCGTTCGGCACCAGCTTCGGCGGCGGCGTCATGTACAACAAGAAGGTCTACGAGAAGCTCGGGCTGAGCGTCCCCACCACCTGGGACGAGTTCATCAGCAACAGCGAGAAGATCAAGGACTCGGGCGTCGACCCGATCATCCAGACCTACGGCGACACCTGGACCAGCCAGCTCTTCGTGCTCGGCGACTTCGCGAACATCACGGCGCAGCAGAAGAACTGGGCCACCCAGTACACGAAGAAGAAGGAGTCCTACGCGAAGGAACCGGCCCTCGCCGGCTTCGAGCACCTCGCCGAGGTCAAGGACAAGGGCCTGGTGAACGAGGACTTCGCGTCCGCGACCCAGGCGAACGGCCTGAAGATGCTCGCCGACGGCACCGGGGCGCAGTACCCGATGCTGACGAACGCCATCTCGACCCTGCAGCAGGACAGCCCGGACGCGGTCGACGACATCGGCGCCTTCGCCCTCCCGGCCGAGAACGCCGACGACACGAAGCTGACGATCTGGGAGCCGAACGGCCTCTACATCCCGAAGACGTCAACGGGCGACAAGTTGGCGGCGGCGAAGAAGTTCATCGCGTTCGCGAACTCGAGCGAGGGCTGCAAGGTGCAGAACGACACCGGCACCCCGGGCGGCCCGTACGTCATCTCCACCTGCACGCTCCCCGGCGACGTGCCGCCCATGATCGGCGACCTGCAGAAGTACCTCGACGACGGCAAGGCATCGCCGGCGCTCGAGTTCCTCTCCCCCATCAAGGGCCCGAACCTCGAGAAGATCTGCGTGCAGGTCGGCTCGGGCATCTCGTCCGCGGCGACGGGCGCGAAGCAGTACGACCAGGACGTCGTGCAGCAGGCCCAGCAGCTCGGCATCAAGGGCTGGTGAGGTCGGTGACCGCGACGCTCACGACGGCGGTGGCACCGCCGCAGACCACCAAGGCCGGGCCGGGACCGGCGCGCAAGCGGATGCGCTCGTTCTACCCGGCGTGGTTCTTCATCCCGGCGATCGCGCTGTACGTCGTGTTCTTCGCGGTCCCGACCTTCGCGGGGTTCTACTTCTCGCTCACCCGCTGGACGCTGTTCGACCAGACCTTCATCGGCTTCGACAACTTCGTCCGGTTCTTCCAGGACCCGCAGCTCGTCTCGGGCTTCGTGCACACGTTCGAGTACGGGTTCGTGACGAGCGCGGCGAAGGTGGTCATCGGACTCGCCCTCGCCCTGCTCCTCACGAGTCCCGTGCTCGGCCGCGGGTACCTCCGCGCGGTGGTGTTCTTCCCCGTGCTGGTGTCGACGATCGGCATCGGCATCACCTTCAAGGCGCTGATGGACCCGTTCCACGGGATCATCAACACGGTGCTGGGCGGGATGGGCCTGCCGACCCCCGGGTGGCTGACCGACCCGGCCCTCGCGCTCTGGAGCGTCGCCGCGGTGGACGTCTGGAAGGGTGTCGGCATCGCGACGCTCATCTTCATCGCCGGCATCGTCGCCATCCCGCAGGAGTACTTCGAGGCGGCCCGCGTCGACGGAGCGAGCGCGTGGACGATCTTCCGGAACATCACGCTGCCGTTGTCGCGGCCGGCGATGGGCACGGTCATCATCCTGTCGCTCATCGGCGGACTGCGGTCGTTCGACCTGATCTGGGCGATGACCGGCGGCGGCCCGGGCTTCACCAGCGACGTCATCGCGAGTGTGATCTACAAGCAGTACCAGGCCGGGTTCTACGGGCTGTCGACCGCCGGCAACGTCGTGTTGTTCATCGTCGTGACGGCGATCATGATCCCCATCTCGTGGCTCATCAACCGCAAGGAGGCGGACCTGTGACCGCAGTCACCACCCCCGGGTCCGGCCACGCACCGGACCGGACCACCCGCCGCCCGGGACCGACAGGCGGGAGGCGCCACCCCGGGCGCGCTCGCAAGTGGATCATCGGGTCGATCGCGATCGTGGTCAGCTTCGTCGTCTTCCTGGTGCCGTTCGTCTTCGTCCTGTTCCAGGCGGCGAAGAACCCGGCCGAGGCGAACCAACTCGGCTTCAGCCTGCCGACCGAGTGGCAGCTCTGGCAGAACCTGCAGACCGTGTTCCAGTCCGGCGACGGCGGCATCCTCCGGGCCTTCTGGAACAGTGCGGTCCTCACCGTGGGCAGCGTCATCATCATGGTGGTGTTCTCCGCGATGGTCGGCTACGTCCTGCAGCGCCGCCCGAGCAGGTGGAACGGCCTGATCAACTTCTTCGTCCTGGCCGGGCTCATCGTCCCGCCCGCGATCGTCCCGACGATCTGGGTGCTGCAGGGGCTCAACCTGTTCAAGACGATGGGTGGGATGATCCTCATCGAGGCGACCTTCGGCCTGTCGTTCTGCATCCTGCTCTTCCGGGCGTTCGTCGCGACGATCCCGAAGGAGCTCGACGAGGCCGCCGTGCTCGACGGCGCCGGCCCGATCCGCCTGTTCTTCGGGGTGGTCCTGCCGCTCCTCAAGCCGGTCATCATCACGGTCGTCCTCGTCCAGTCCGTCACGGTGTTCAACGACTTCACCAACCCGCTGTACTTCCTGCCCGGGTCCGAGAACGCCACCGTCCAGCAGACGCTGTACGCGTTCCAGAGCCAGTCGGTCAGTCAGCTGAACCTGCTGTTCACCGACGTGCTGCTCATCACGATCCCCCCGCTGATCCTCTACGTCTTCTTCAACCGCCAGATCGTCGCCGGCATGACCAGCGGCGCCGTCAAGGGCTGACGCCCGACCCCGGCCTGGAGGCGCGGCTCGCCTCCCCCGGTCGCCCCACCTCGACGGGACGGCCGGGCCCACGACCCCGCTCCGGTCGACGACGACCGGTCGCGTGAAAGGACCACCACATGACCACCTGGACCGCATCGTTCATCGCGAGCGACGACGACCTCGGGAGCGCACCGATCCTGCGCCGGGAGTTCGCCCTCGACGACGGCCACGGGGCCGTCACGAGCGCCACCCTCGACGTGAGCGCCCTCGGCGTCGTCGAGGCGTGGCTCGGCGGCGAGCGCGTCTCCGACCACCTGCTCGAGCCGGGCTGGACGAGCTACGAGTGGCGCATCCGTGTCGCGTCGCACGACGTGACCGCGCACCTCGCCGGGACGGCTCCCGGTGGCGCCGCCGTCCTCGCGCTCGTGATCGGCAACGGCTGGGCCGCCGGACGCCTCGCCTGGGGCGGTGGCGGAGGCTGGTACACGGACGAACGCGCCGGGTTCGCCGAGCTCCGCATCACGTTCGCGGACGGCCACCAGCAGACGGTCGCGACGGACACCGCGTGGCAGGCCCTGTCGAGCGCGATCACCGCCGACCAGCTGTACGACGGCGAGGACGTCGACGCGCGGCTCCGCGACGGCTCGTTCCTGACGCCGGGCGAGGTCACCGTGCCGAGCGTCGACGGACACGAGGGCCGGACGAGCGGCGTGCACACCGTCGACACCGGCGAGCGGGAACTCGTCGCGGACACCGTGCCGCCGGTCCGGCCCCTCGCCGAGATCGCACCCGTCGAGGTCTGGACGAGCCCCTCGGGTGCGACCCTGATCGACTTCGGGGTGAACCTGGTGGGCTGGCTCCGCGTCGTCGCCTCCGGTCCCGCCGGCACGGTGCTCACCCTCCGGCACGCCGAGGTCCTCGAGCACGAGGAACTCGGCACCCGCCCGTTGCGCTCCGCGAAGGCGACCGACCACTTCACCCTGAGCGGGGGCGAGGACCGCTTCGAGCCCCGCTTCACCTTCCACGGCTTCCGCTACGCAGAGGTGGAGGGCTGGCCCGGCACTCTCGACGAACTGCGGACGGCGGTCACCGCCGTGCAGGTCGGCTCCGACCTCACCCGCACCGGCACGTTCGCGTCGAGCCACGACCTGCTGAACACCTTCCACGACAACGTGGTCCGCGGCATGCAGGGCAACTTCCTCAGCGTGCCGACGGACTGCCCGCAGCGCGACGAGCGGCTCGGCTGGACCGGCGACATCGCCGCCTTCGCACCGACGGCGTCGTACCTCTTCGACACGCGGACGTTCCTCGGCGACTGGCTGCGCGACGTGTGGCTCGAGCAGCAGCACGCCGAGGGCGTCATCCCGTTCGTCGTACCGGACGTGCTGAAGTACTCCCCCGCCGAGGACTTCGGCAAGCCCGACGCCACCGCGATCTGGTCCGACGCCGGGGTCTGGGTGCCGTGGACGCTGTACCGGGCGTACGGCGACACCGCGGTCCTCGAGCAGCAGTTCGACTCGATGGCCGCCCACCTCCGCCGGATCCGCGACCACCTGTCGCCCGAGGACCTCTGGGACACCGTGTTCCAGTTCGGCGACTGGCTCGACCCGGACGCCCCGCCGGAGGCGCCCGCCGACGCGAAGGCCGACAAGGGCGTCGTCGCGACGATCTGTGCCTTCCGGTCCGCGACGATCGTGGCGGAGGCGGCCGAGCTGCTGGGCGGCCACGAGGCGGAAGCGGCCGAGTTCCGGGAACTCGCCGCGCGCCTCCAGGCCGGGTTCCGGAGCCACTACCTGCTGGACGACGGCCGGATCCTGTCCGACGCGACCACCGTCTACACGCTCGCGATCGTGTTCGGCGTCCTCGACGAGGAGCAGGAGCGACGGGCCGGCGACCGGCTGGCGGAGCTGGCCGAGCAGTCCGGGTACCGGATCTCGACGGGCTTCGCGGGGACGCCGTTCATCACCGACGCGCTCACGCGGACGGGCCACCTGGAGGACGCGTACCGACTGCTCCTGCAGACCGAGTGCCCGTCGTGGCTGTACCCGGTGACGATGGGTGCGACGACGGTCTGGGAGCGCTGGGACTCGATGCTGCCGGACGGCACCATCAACCCGGGCGAGATGACCTCGTTCAACCACTACGCGCTCGGCGCGGTGGCGGACTGGATGCACCGGGTGGTGGGCGGGCTCGCGCCGCTGACACCCGGGTACGGATCGGTGCTCGTCGCGCCGCAGCCGGGCGGCGGCCTGACGTGGGCGGAGACGACGCTCGACACGGTGCACGGGCACGTGGCCGTGCGGTGGGAGCTCGCCGGCGGCGAACTCGTCGTCCGGGCCGAGGTGCCGGACGGCGTCGACGCAGTCGTGCGCCTGCCGGGCCTCGACGAGCAGCGCGTCGGGGGCGGCACGCACGAGTTCCGCGCGCCGGCGGCCGTCCCGGTGCCGTAGGGCGGCACCGCACGCTCGTGGAACCAGGTTCCGGACACAGCACCGCGGAAGAGCGTGGTGCGCTGTCCGGAACCTGGTTCCGGC
Source organism: Curtobacterium sp. L1-20 (assembly GCF_048755855.1). GTDB lineage: Bacteria > Actinomycetota > Actinomycetes > Actinomycetales > Microbacteriaceae > Curtobacterium. The sequence goes on from NZ_CP151473.1 coordinate 3,303,168, forward strand.
GGCCGCGACACCACCATCACCGCACCCGCCACACGAACGACCCGCTTGCGCGGTCCTCGCGCAGCGCGTACCGTATGAAACGATTCAATCGCACACGAGGAAGTGACACGATGACATCGACCCCGAGCTTCGCCGGCATCGCCGACCAGCTGGCCCGACAGCAGATCGAGCTCCCGAGCTGGGCCTTCGGCAACTCCGGCACCCGCTTCAAGGTGTTCAGCACGCCCGGCACGCCGCGCGATCCCTACGAGAAGATCGCCGATGCCGCCCAGGTGCACCGGTACACGGGGCTGGCGCCGACCGTCGCGCTGCACATCCCGTGGGACCTCGTGGACGACTTCGCCGACCTCAAGCGCCACGCCGAGGAGCACGGCGTCTCCCTGGGCACCGTGAACTCGAACACCTTCCAGGACGACGACTACAAGTTCGGCGCGCTGACCCACGTCGACGAGACGATCCGGCAGAAGGCGATCGACCACCACCTGCGCTGCATCGACGTGATGGACGCCACCGGCAGCCGCGACCTGAAGATCTGGCTCGCCGAGGGCTCGAACTACCCCGGACAAGAGGACATGCGCTCCCGCCAGGACCGCCTGCACGAATCGCTCAGCACGATCTACGACCGCCTCGGCGCCGACCAGCGGCTGGTGCTCGAGTACAAGTTCTTCGAGCCGTCGTTCTACCACACCGACGTCCCCGACTGGGGCACGAGCTACGTGCAGACGAGCGCGCTCGGCCCGAAGGCGATGGTCTGCCTGGACACCGGCCACCACGCCCCCGGCACGAACATCGAGTTCATCGTGATGCAGCTGCTCCGCCTCGGCAAGCTCGGTTCCTTCGACTTCAACTCGCGCTTCTACGCCGACGACGACCTGATCGTCGGGGCCGCCGACCCGTTCCAGCTGTTCCGGATCCTGGTCGAGGTCATCCGCGGTGGCGGGTACGACAACCCCGACGTCGCGTTCATGCTCGACCAGTGCCACAACATCGAGGACAAGGTCCCCGGGCAGATCCGCTCCGTGCTGAACGTGCAGGAGATGACGGCGCGGGCACTGCTCCTCGACCGCGTCGCCCTGACCGCGGCGCAGGAGGCCCACGACGTCCTCGGCGCGAACGAGGTCTTCATGGACGCCTACCAGACCGACGTCCGGAAGGACCTCGCCGCGTGGCGGGAGTCCCGCGGGCTGCCGGCGGACCCGATGCGCGCCTACCGCGACTCCGGCTACCAGCGGCAGATCGCCGAGGACCGCGTCGGCGGCGTGCAGGCCGGATGGGGCGCGTAGGACCATGACGAACACAGTGGAGGCACGGGTGGACCCCGAGGCACACGGCACCGACGCGGACACCACCGTCGGGGCGCTCATCGCACGCTCGAACGCGCTCGGCTCGGACCCGCGGATCACGAACTACGCCGGCGGGAACACCTCCGCCAAGGGCACCGCGACCGACCCTGTGACCGGCGAACCGGTGGAGCTGCTCTGGGTGAAGGGCTCCGGGGGCGACCTCGGGACCCTCACCCCGGCCGGTCTGGCCGTGCTGCAGGTGGACCGCGTCCGAGCCCTCCGGCACGTCTACCCGGGCGTCGAGCGCGAGGACGAGATGGTGGACGCGTTCGACCACTGCCTGTTCGGCCGTGGCGGTGCCGCGCCGAGCATCGACACGGCGATGCACGCCCTCGTCGACGCGGCGCACGTCGACCACCTGCACCCGGACGCCGGCATCGCGATCGCCACCGCCGCCGACGGGCCCGCCCTGACCGAGCGGATCTTCGGCGGGAAGGTGGTCTGGGTGCCGTGGCGCCGACCCGGGTTCCAACTCGGCCTCGACATCGCCGCGATCAAGGAGCAGCACCCCGGAGCCGTCGGCACGATCCTCGGCGGTCATGGCATCACCGCGTGGGGCGACACGAGCGACGACGCCGAGGCGAACTCGCGCTGGATCATCGACACCGCCGAGCAGTACATCGCGGCGCACGGCGCAGCGGACCCGTTCGGCGGCGTCCGCCCCGGCTTCGAGGCGCTGCCGACCGACGAGCGTCGTGCCCGCGCCGCCGCACTCGCCCCGACGATCCGGGGCATCGCCGGCCACGACCAGCCCGTGGTGGGGCACTTCACCGACAGCGATGTCGTGCTGGACTTCCTGGCGTCCGAGCGCGCGGAGGAGCTGGCGGCCCTCGGCACGAGCTGCCCGGACCACTTCCTCCGCACGAAGGTGAAGCCGCTGATCCTCGACCTGCCCGCGACGGCGAGCATCGACGAGGCGCGCGCGCGACTGCACGACCTGCACGAGCAGTACCGCGACGACTACCAGGCCTACTACGACCGCCACGCCACAGCCGACAGCCCGGCCATCCGCGGCGCTGACCCGCTCATCGTGCTCGTCCCCGGCGTCGGCATGTTCTCGTACGGCAAGGACGCGCAGACCGCCCGCGTCGCCGGCGAGTTCTACACGAACGCGATCAACGTGATGCGCGGCGCCGAGGCGCTCAGCACCTACGCCCCGATCGACGAGGCCGAGAAGTTCCGCATCGAGTACTGGGCCCTCGAAGAGGCCAAGCTGCAGCGGATGCCCGCGCCCAGGAAGCTCGCGACGCGCATCGCCCTGGTCACCGGGGCCGCATCGGGCATCGGCAAGGCGATCGCGACGCGCCTGGCCGCCGAGGGCGCCGTCGTCGTCATCGCCGACCTCGACCTCGAGAAGGCCACCGCTGCGGCGGCTGAGATCGGCGGTCACGATCAGGCCATCGGCGTCGCCGCGAACGTGACGGACGCCGACGCGATCGAGCGGGCGATCCAGCAGACCCTGCTGCACTTCGGCGGCCTCGACCTCGTCGTGAACAACGCCGGCCTCTCGCTGTCGAAGAGCCTGCTCGAGACCACCGAGCAGGACTGGGACCTGCAGCACGACGTGATGGCCAAGGGATCGTTCCTGGTGTCCAAGGCGGCCGCGACGGTCCTCATCGAGCAGGGCCTCGGCGGCGACATCGTCTACATCTCGAGCAAGAACTCGGTGTTCGCCGGCCCGAACAACATCGCGTACTCCGCCACGAAGGCCGACCAGGCCCACCAGGTGCGGCTGCTCGCGGCCGAGCTCGGCGAGCACGGCGTCCGGGTCAACGGCATCAACCCCGACGGCGTCGTCCGCGGCTCCGGCATCTTCGCGAGCGGCTGGGGGGCCAATCGCGCGAAGACGTACGGCATCGACGAGCAGGACCTCGGCACGTTCTACGCCCAGCGCACGATCCTCAAGCGCGAGGTCGTCCCCGAGAACGTCGCCAACGCCGTCTACGCCATCTGCACCGACGACTTCTCGCACACGACCGGGTTGCACGTCCCGGTGGACGCGGGCGTCGCTGCGGCCTTCCTGAGGTAGTGCCGTGACGAACAGCGGCAGCGTCGCCGCGGTCGACCTCGGCGCCACGAGCGGGCGGGTGATCGTCGGGCACGTCGATGCCGAAGGCGTCCGGACGGACCACGTCGCCCGGTTCCCGAACGGCCCCGTCACCCTGCACGAGGGCGACGCCGACACCGGCCGCGACGCCCTGCACTGGGACGTCGTCGAGCTGTACCGACAGGTGACCGAGGGGCTGCGGCGAGCGTTCGCCGAGCACCCCGCGATCGCCAGCATCGGCATCGACTCGTGGGCGGTCGACTACGGCCTGCTCCGCGACGGCCGACTGCTCGGGCTGCCGTCGCACTACCGCGACGACCGGCACCAGGGCGGTGTCGTCCCCGTGCACGACCGGATGGCCGCCACCGAGCTGTACGCCCGGAACGGCCTGCAGCACCTGCCGTTCAACACCCTGTTCCAGTGGGCTGCCGACCCGTCGCTGCAGCTCGCGCAGCGTGCGCTGCTCGTCCCCGACCTGCTCGGGTACTGGCTGACGGGGGTCGAGGCGGCCGAGCGCACGAACGCCTCGACGACCGGGGGCCTGAACGCGACCACCCGTGGGTGGGACCCGGCGGTGCGGGCTGCTGCGGGCCTCCCGACCGGGCTGCTGCCCACGCTGCGTGACCCGGGCGACCGACTCGGCCCGCTGCTGCCGTCCGTCGCCGAGCTCGTCGGCGGCCAGGCCGACGTGACGCTGGTCGGTTCGCACGACACGGCGAGCGCCGTCGTGGCGGTCCCCGCGACGGAGCCGGACTTCGCGTACATCTCGTCCGGCACCTGGTCGCTCGTCGGCGTCGAGCTCGACGCCCCCGTCCTGTCGGACGCCGCACGCGCCGCCAACTGCACGAACGAGGGCGGGGTCGACGGCCGGGTCCGCTTCCTGAAGAACGTGTCCGGGCTGTGGTTGCTGTCCGAGAGCGTCCGCACGTGGGAGCGCGGAGGGGACACGGTCGACCTGGAGGCGCTGCTCGCCTCCGCCGCGGCCGTCACCGCTCCGGTCCCCGTGTTCGACCCCGCGGACGAGTCGTTCACGGCACCCGGCGACATGCCGGCGCGGATCGCCGCGTGGTGCGCGGCGCACGGGCTGAGCGCCCCCGCGTCGCGCGGGGAGTTCGTCCGGAGCATCCTCGAGTCGCTCGCGACGGCGTACGCCGAGACCCTGCGCACCATCGCCGACGTGACCGGCACGGCCATCCGGGTGGTGCACGTCGTGGGCGGCGGCTCGCAGAACCGGCTGCTCTGCCAGCTGACCGCGGACCGCACCGGCCTGCCGGTCGTGGCCGGCCCGGTCGAGGCCACCGCACTCGGCAACGTGCTGGTGCAGGCGCGCGCCGTCGGACTCGCGGGCCTCGGAGGGGCTTCACTGGAGGCACTCCGCAGCATCGTCGCACGGAGCGTCGAGCCCGTGCGGTACACCCCCTCGGCGTCGTCGCGCGCCGATCCCGATCGATCCCCCGTCAGGAGCCACGCATGACCACGACCGACGACCAGCACCGGATCGACCCCGCAACCGGCGCACCGGCGCCCGCGACCGGGTCCGCGTCCGCCGCTCGCACGCGGGTCAAGCGGCAGCTGCCGACGGTGCGGGACCTCGCGCCGCTCATGCAGTTCAAGAAGCCCTCGCTGCCGGGTCGACGTCAGCGCCTCGAACAGGCCTTGACGATCTGGGACCTGCGGGACATCGCCGCACGCCGCACGCCGAAGGCCGCCTTCGACTACACCGAGGGCGCCGCCGAGGCCGAGATCTCCCTGGCGCGCGCCCGGCAGGCGTTCGAGGACATCGAGTTCACGCCCGCGATCCTGCGGGACGTGTCACGGGTGGACACGTCGCGCGAGGTGCTCGGCGCCCCGGTCGCGTACCCGTTCGGCATCGCCCCGACGGGCTTCACGCGGATGATGCAGACCGAGGGCGAACGGGCCGGTGCCCGGGCCGCAGGCCGCGCCGGCATCCCGTTCTCGCTGTCCACGATGGGCACGACGGCGATCGAGGACGTCCGCGACGCGAACCCGGACGGCCGGAACTGGTTTCAGCTGTACATGTGGAAGGACCGCGAGAAGTCGATGGCGCTCGTCTCCCGCGCCGAGAAGGCCGGGTTCGACACGCTGCTCGTCACCGTCGACGTGCCCGTCGCCGGTGCGCGGTTGCGGGACAAGCGCAACGGGTTCTCGATCCCGCCGCAGCTGAGCGCCCGGACGGTGCTGAACGCCATCCCCCGCCCCTGGTGGTGGTTCGACTTCCTGACCACCGAACCGCTCGCGTTCGCGTCGCTCGACCGCTGGTCGGGCACCGTCGGGGAGCTCCTCGACCACATGTTCGACCCGACCGTCACCTACGAGGACCTGGAGTGGATCCGGTCGCAGTGGAAGGGCAAGGTCGTCGTCAAGGGCGTGCAGTCCCTGGCGGACGCCAAGCGTCTGGCCTCGATGGGCGTCGACGGGATCACGCTCTCGAACCACGGCGGCCGCCAGCTCGACCGCGCCCCCGTCCCGTTCCACCTGCTTCCCCAGGTGGTCAAGGAGGTCGGGAAGGACACCGAGGTGCACCTCGACACCGGCATCATGTCCGGCGCCGACATCGTCGCCGCGGTGGCGCTCGGTGCGCGGTTCACGATGGTCGGCCGGGCGTACCTGTACGGCCTGATGGCGGGCGGCGAGGCCGGTGTCGACCGGATGATCCAGATCCTCTCCGAACAGATCGAGCGCACCATGCGGCTGCTCGGCGTCGCCTCGCTCGACGAACTCGAACCGGGGCACGTGACGCAGCTCGCGCGGCTGGTCCCGGTCGCCCGGAGCTGACGAGGCTTCCTCGGGTCGAACGCCGATCCACGCAGGTTGCACCAGGACCCCCCGAACGGGGCACACATGGGGCATGATGTTCGTGGACTCGTCACCGAAGCCCGGCAGCAGCACCGCCGGACGCGGGTCCGTGCCATCCCGAGCCCCACACCCGAGGAGCCCGTCATCGACACCCGAACCGTGCGCACGACCGTGCGCGCCCACTCCACGCCCTCCGTCGACCGGATCACCCGGTGAACCGTCGACTCGCCGTCCTCGCAGCTGCGACCGCCGGCGCCCTCGTCCTCGGTGTCCCGACCGCTGCCTCCGCCCACACCTGGTGGGGTTGGGGCGGTCACCAGCACCACGCACCGTGGACGCCGTCCCCCACTCCGAGCGAGACCCCGCAGGACACCGCGGAGCCGACGCCGTCCGACACCCCGTCGGCAGAGCCCGCGGAGCCCACCGGCGAGCAGCTCGCCCCGAGCTTCGCCCCGTCATCCGACCCCTCGGCCGCGCCTTCGGACGCCTCCGCGCCGGAGGAGGCAGCAGCCCCTGCCGCCGACGACCCCGCAGCGGCGCCTGACGCACCGTTCGTCGAGGACTTCGACACCGCGGCAGCGGTCGGCCGCGTGGCCGCGGCGTACCGACAGGCCTGGCAGCCCTACCCCGACGGCACGTCCGGCATCTACGAGCCGAGCAAGACCGTCTCCGTCCACGACGGCGTCATGGACGTCGCGCTCGGCGGCGCCGGTGCGGCCGGCACCTTCGGTACGGTCGCCGGAGCCTGGGACCACGTCGGCGGGTCCTTCTCGGTCCGCGCGAAGGCCACGGGCGGCACCGGCAACGGTGCGGCGTTCATGCTGTGGCCCACGTCGAACACGTGGTCCGACGGCGAGATCGACTTCCCCGAGGGCAACTTCGAGTCGAGCCCGTCCGCGTTCCAGCACTCGATGACGCCCGGCCGCGAAGCCGAGCGCGCGCAGGTCGCGACCGGCGTCTCGTGGCGTGACTGGCACACCTACACGGTCGACTGGGACCCGGGGAAGTCCGTCACCTACAGCGTCGACGGCAAGGTCCTGCAGACGATCACGAAGGACGTCCCGACCACGCCGCACCGCTTCATGTTCCAGACCGGCAACTGGGGCGCGTCCGGCAACCTGCTGATCGACTGGGTCGCCACCACCGAGTAGCGATCGTCGGTCGCCCCGACACGAACAGGAGGCGCGGTGCCGGTCGGCACCGCGCCTCCTGTTCGTCCGTCGAGCGTCCGGCAGCCGGCCCGCTCGTCGCTCCCGCCCGCGCCACCGCGCCCGCGCGACCAGCCGCACTGCGACCCCGACGGCGACCGGGGCCGGCGTCCCGATCGTGTCGGGGACCCGCAGCGTTGTGTTCTTTCCGGAATTCCGTAGTATCGGAGGATGGCCGAGACCGACACCGCCGCAGCGATCGCGGACCTCCGGCAGCGGGTGTCCGCGCTGGAAGCAGCGTCCGGCGCAGGGAAGCCCGTCGCCGACGCACCCCCTGCCGCCGACGGCGACGCGTTCTGGGCCCTCACCGGGCTCGAGGCGCGCACCGGGGACGACGGCGGCGTGCTGTACACCGGGAGCGTCCTGACACCCGGCGGCCCGGTCCGGTGGCAGTACGGTGCCACCGCCTCCGAGCTGCTCGCCGACGACTGGTCGGCCGGGACGGTGGCGACGTCCCTGTCCGCGCTCGGGCACCCGGTACGGCTCCGGCTCCTGCAGGTGCTGGCGGACCGCCCGGCCTCGGTCGCCGAGCTGCGCGACCTGCCCGACGTCGGCAGCACCGGCCAGGTGTACCACCACCTCGCGCAGCTGCAGACCGCCGGGTGGGTCCGGCAGACGACGCGCGGACACTACGCGGTCCCGCCGGAGCGGCTCGTGCCGCTGCTGGCCACGGTGCTCGCCGGCGGGAGGACCGCGTGACCGCCCGGCCGGTGCGCCGACGGACGGCGCTGACGGCGGTCGGGGCGGGCGCCGCGGTCCTCGGCCTGGGTGCACTCGGGCGCCCACGGCCGCCACGGCCCGGAGCGCGTCGGACCGGCGACGCCGAGCTCGCCGGACGACTCGCGGCGATCTGCGCCGGGACCGCCGTCGGCAACGTGACGGCCGCCGTTGTGACGCCGGACGGCGAGCGCTTCGCCGGGCTCGGCGCCGACCGGCACACCGAGGTGGAGATCGGCTCGGTGACGAAGACGACGACCGCGTTCCTCCTCGCGCGGTCGGCCGCCCTCGGTGCGGTGTCGCTCGACGACCCGGTGCGGGACCACCTCGACGTCGGTGCCGGCGACTACACCCTGCTCGACCTCGCCACCCACCGGTCCGGGCTGCCCCGGCTCGACCCCCGCCCGGCGGCGGTCGGCAGGATGGTGCTCTCGAACTTCCTGCGGACCGACCCGTACGCGGCCGACGGCCCGGAGGACGTCGTGGCCGCCGCACGCTCGGTGGGCCGGACGGAGCGGGGCGAGGTCTCGTACTCGAACCTCGGCGTCGCCCTGCTCGGCCAGGCGCTCGCGTCGGCGACCGGCAGTGCGTGGGACGAGCTCCTGCGCTCCCGCCTGCTCCGTCCCCTCGGCATGGACGCGACCACGGCACCGCTGAGCGCGGCCCGACTGCGCGCCGGGGCACCGCACGGCCGGACGTCCACCGGTCGGCCGGCGGACCCGTGGACGATGGCGGGGTGGGCCCCGGCCGGCGGGATCCGCTCGACGGCCGCCGACATGGCGCGCTACGTCCGGGCGGTCCTCGACGACGCGCTGCCCGGTGTCGCCGCCGGGGAACTCCTCGAGCCACGCTTCGACGCCGGCGACGGCAGACGGATCGGCCTCGCGTGGTTCAGCACGCCGTACCGCGGCCGCACGGTGACCTGGCACAACGGCGGGACGGGCGGCTACGCGACCATGCTGGCCCTGGACCGCGCGGCGCGGACGGGGGTCTTCGTCGCGACGGACGTCGCCGCCGACGTCGACGCGATCGGGTTCCGGCTCCTCACCGAGCTCGCATCGTGAGCGCCGGGTGGATCCTCGTCGTCGTGTCCGTGATCGGACTCGTCGGTCCGGCCCGGACGGCACTCGCCGGCTTCCGGGGCCTCCGCGAGCGGGTCCCGCTCCGTCCCGGTGCCCACGACCGCGTCGCCGTGACCGCCGGCGCTGCCGGAGCCGCGGCGGTCCTCGTCGTCGCGCGGCAGCTCGGCGACTGGGACGGGCCGGTGATCGCCGCGTGGTGGGGGCTCGTGCTCGTCGCCGCCGCGTGCGCCGTGGGCATCGCCCTGCGGTGGCCGGCTCTGCCGTGGCGGCACCCGCGCCGACGCGGGGGGATCGTCCGCGACGCCGTCGGGATCGCCGTCAGTGTCCTGTCCGGCGCCGCGGCCGCGGTGCTCCTCTGAGGCCGACGGCCCGTCAGGCGGTCCCGGTAGGGTCGGCACGTCGAGAGGGGCGAGGATGGCCGGAGCGAACATCGCCGTGCGGGACTTCGTGATGCGGTACGGCGACCGGAACGTGGTCGACGGGCTGTCGTTCGACGTCGCACCCGGCGAGACGTTCGGCCTGCTCGGCAGCAACGGCTCCGGCAAGACCACGACGATCCGCGCACTGCTCGGCATCACGACGCCGACGTCCGGCACCCTCACGATCGACGGACACCCGTACCGACCGGCCACCGGGGGCATCGGCTACCTGCCGGAGGAGCGCGGGCTCTACCGCAAGGAGTCCGTCATCGACGTGATGTCGTACTTCGGCCGGCTCCGCGGGATCCGCGGACCGGAGGCGACCGCCTGGAGCATGGACTACCTCGCCCGGGTGGGGCTTGCCGACCGCGCGAAGCTGCGCATCGACAAGCTCTCCGGTGGCCAGCAGCAGAAGGTGCAACTCGGCATCACCATCATGGACAGTCCGCGCCTGCTCATCCTCGACGAGCCGACGAAGGGCCTCGACCCGGTGAACCGCCGACTGCTGCTCGACCTGGTCGACGAGCGCAAGGCCGACGGCGCGACCGTCGTCCTCGTCACCCACCACATGGACGAGGTCGAGCGGTTGTGCGACCGGATCCTCCTGCTCAAGGACGGCACCGCGGCCGCCTACGGCACGATCCCCGACGTGCAGGACGCCTTCGGCGGCGCCGTCGCGCGGGTCGGCCTCGACGGCGCGGTCCCCCGTTCGCCGCTGTGGCGACTCGCCCGCCACGAGGGACACGTCGCCTACCTCGTGCCGACCGAGGCGGCCGCCGCCGACGGTTCCGACATCCTCGCCGCACTCGTCGCCGCGGGCGTGCACGTCACCGCCTTCGAGATGCGACGCATCCCCCTCGACGAGATCTTCGTGCAGGTGTACGGACACGACGCCGAGACCGGGGTGGCCGCGTGAGCCGCCTCGGGACCGTCGTCCGGTTCGAGTTCGTCCGCGCGGTCAAGAAGCCGGCGTTCTGGATCGGCACCCTCGCGCTCCCCGTCGTCATCGTCGTGGTCTCGTTGCTCGTCGGCGTCGGGCAGGCCGCGGGCACGGACTCGGTGATGTCGAGTTCGTCGGCGGCACGGACCCCGTTCCACTACGTCGACGACTCCGGACTGGTCTCCGAGCGCGTTGCGCACAAGTGGGGCGGATCGCCGTCGACCGATCCGGCGGCGGACCGACGAGCCGTGCGCGACGGGAGGCTCGACGCGTTCATCGCGTTCCCGGCGTCCCCGTCGACCACCCCGATCCGCGTCGAGGCCGCCGACCGCGGGCTCTTCGGCAACGGCGGCTACTCGTCACTCGCCGAACAGGTGCTCGAGCAGAGCGTCGCCGCGACCGTGGACGACCCCGAGGCCGTGCACCTGCTCCGGACCCCGCCGGACACCGACCTGACGACCTACGCCGACGGGCGGGTCGCTCCCGGCTGGCTGTCGATCGTGCCGCCGTTCGTCTTCGTCGCCGCGTTCTTCGGGCTGGTCATCCTGCTCGCCGCACGCATGGTGACGGTCGTGGTCGAGGAGAAGGAGAACCGCATCTCCGAGATGATCCTCACGACGGTCACCGCCGGCGACCTCATCCGCGGCAAGGTCATCGCGATGCTGCTCGTCGGGTTCGTCCAGGTCGGCATCTTCGTCGTCCCGGGACTGGTCGGCCTGATCGCGCTCCTGCCGCTCATCGCATCGCGCCTGGGCGGACTCGTCATCGACCCGTGGCGGATGGTCGTCGGCGCACTGCTGCTGGTCGGCGGCGTGCTGCTGGCGTCCGGGTTGTTCGTGGCCGTCGGCGCCGCGGTGCCGTCCATCAAGGACGCCTCGGCGCTGCAGTCCGCAGCGATCTTCGCGCTGATCATCCCGATCTACGCGGCGTTCTTCGTGATGACCACGCCCGGTTCGCCGATCGCCGCGTTCTTCACCTACTTCCCCACCTTCACGCCCATCACCGCGATGGTCCGGAACGCCGTCGGATCGCTCAGCGTGACCGAGTCCGTGGTCTGCATCGTCGAGGTCTTCGTCGTCGCGGGGCTGCTGCTGTGGTTCGCGGAGTACCTGTTCCGGCACTCGGTCGCGCAGTACGGGTCGAAGGTGACGCTGCGGCAGATCGCGTCCTGGCGCCGGGCCCGCACGCGCTGACCCGGCCCCGCCGGACGGTCACCCGCCGGCGATCCTCCGCAGCGCGTCGAGGTGCGCGGTCCAGACCGTGCGTCCCTGCTTCGTCAGCGTGACGGACGTCCGTGGCGTCTTCCCGACGAAGGCCTTGCCGACCGACACGTAGCCCGCCGCCTCGAGCGCCGACACCTGCTTGCTGAGCACCGAGTCGCTGACCTCGACGGCGTCCCGGACCTCGCGGAAGCCGAGCGTGCCGGCCCGGGCGAGTGCCGCGACGACCGAGAACCGCACCGGGTGCTGGAGCAGGTCGTCGAGCTCGTGCCGGGGGTGGACCCGGTCGGTGGTCGTCACGAGCGCGACTCCCACGCCGCACACGCCATCGCCACGGCCAGGACCAGACCGGAGGTGATGCCGGACCAGAGCACGGACCCGTGCACCCAGACGGCGACCGCGATCGCCGCGCAGTAGGTCACCGTCCAGCTCGCCATGTACACGGTCCACCGGCGGCTCCGCGCGAACGCCGACCTCCCGCGGATGGCTGCCGTGAAGGACAGCAGCAGCGCGAAGACCGTCGTCAGGGTGCCGACGTAGACGGCGGCGAACGCGTCCCCGTCGGTGAGCCCCATCCCGAGCGTGCCCAGCGCGGTCGAGACGCCGAGCGCGGTGATGAACGTGACGTAGGGCCAGCGGACGGCGTCGTGCGCCCGTCGGCTGATCCGGTCGGCACGGGCGAGCAGCTGCGCGGCCTCGGCCGGTCCCGGTCCTCGTCCTGGTGTGGTCGGTTCCATGGTGTCCCCTCTCGTTGACACCATCATGGCAAGTACTTTCCATTCCGGCAAGCACTTTCCATATCGATTAGCTCGTCAGGACCACCTCGTCGAGGTCCCACGCGGGCACCTCGCGCTCGCGCCACCCCTGGCGGAGCGTGCGGACGGCCCGGTCGAACTCGACCAGGACGTCGACGTGCGGGCGCACGAGCATCTGGACCTGGAGCCCCTCGTACACGGCCAGGAGCTGGGTCGCCGCCTGGTACGCCGGGATGGCGAGGTGCTCGTTGCCCGCGTCGGCGTCGCGCTGGAGGCCGGCCTCGAGCTGCCCGACGTACTCGTCGAAGCGCTTCCGGAACAGCTCGGCGAAGCTCGTGTCGCTCGCGGCGACGGTGAGCACGCCGGCGAGGACCCGCACGAGCCCGGGGTCGGCGACGTCCTCGGCGAGGGTCGTCCGGACGTGGGCGATCGTGCAGCTCGGCGGCTCCTTCCGGCGGGTACCGCGCAGCTGCGCCCACCGGTCGTACGTCACGAGCAGCAGTGCGTCCCACGTCGGGAAGAGCCGGTCGACGACCTCGACCGCGACACCCGCGACCTCGGCGACGATCGTGGCGTCCACGGCGTCGAACGGGTGCAGCCGGTACGCACGGATCGCGCCACGGACGATGCGCTCGGCGATGGACTGCTCGTCCTCGAACGGGGCGTCGTGGTCGTGGTCCATCCGACCATCCCACCCGACTCCACTCCGTGTGTCTGCGCCCCACACGGGGGACGCCGCGTTCTGCGGATCAGCCGACGGTGACCGGGGCCGCGGACGGCCGGGTGCGCTGACGCATCCAGACGAAGAAGCCGGTGAGCGTGAACACCCCGTAGAAGACGTACATCAGCCCGGAGGCGTAGTACCCCGCCGAGAACAGCAGCGGGACACCGACCAGGTCGACCGCGACCCAGATGAGCCAGAACTCCACCCAGCCCTTGGCCATGCCGTACGTCGCCAGCAGCGAGCCGACGAAGATCCACGCATCGCTCCACACCGGTTCGTACGACCCGAGCGCCCGGAACACCGGTGTCAGGACCGCGGTGCCGCCGACGAGGCCCAGGACCAGCAGCGCCCGGGTCCGCCAGGAGGCCCAGCGCGGGTCGATCACGGTCGTCGCGTCGTCGGGACGGTGCGTCCAGCGGTACCAGCCGTAGACACTGACGATGACGAACATCACCTGCCGACCGGCCTGGCCGAGGAGGTTCACCGGGTTCGGGGTGTCGAAGAGCGCCCCCATGAAGACCGTGAACAGCAGCGCGTTGCCGACGATGCCGACCGGCCACGCCCACACCTTCCGGCGCATGCCGCCGAGTGCGCTGAGCAGACCGAACACGTTCCCGATCACCTCGCGCCAGAGCACGGTCTGGTCGCCGATGACGAGTTGCGCGTCGAACAGCCACCGCACGATGCCCATGGGCCCTCCTCGTTCTCCGGTCGGTGCAACGGCACGTGTGCCGGCGGCATTCCACGGTCTGGACGAGGGTGCACCGGGCTACGCTCGGGTGACGTGACGGACGGCGTGGAACGGGCCCGGTCGCTGCTCGACGCGGCGGTGCGGACGCTCCGCGACGCCGGGGTGGGCGACGAGGCCCTCGGCGAGTACGTCGAGCCGAAGGCCGTCCTCGGCATCCGGCGCGACCCGGTCATCCGCTCGCTCGGCCGGGTGTGGCGGGTCGGGGCGCTCCTCCTCGGGTCGAGCGCGGACACCGCCGGCGGCGTCTGGGCGACCGGACGCATCACCCGCGTCACCGAGGCGGGACGGTCGCAGTTCGTCTCGGTCTCGGCCGAGGTCCGCCGGGCGTACCGGGCGGCCGCGGCGAAGGGGCACTTCGAACCCGGCGACACCGTGAACCACGGCGCGACACCGATCCCCGTCGACGGGTCGCTCGTCGGTTCGCCGGGCGTGCTCTTCGTCGAGGACGGCACGCCGCTGGTGCGGTGGTCGCCGACCGCCGGCGCCGCGGTGCCGCTCGCGGAGTACCTCGACGACCGCGTCGGACTGCTCGTCGACCCACCCCGGGGTGCCACCGACTGACCCGGCCCACCACTCCCCGGCCTGCCTCGTGCTGGCGCAGACCGGTCGGCGTGCGCTACTGTCACCGCCAGAGGGAAAAACACGCCCGCTCCGGCAGGCGAACCGCGTACGCGTCTCACGGGAGTCGCCACTTCTTCATCGAAGGAGTGCGCCCGTGTCCGTAACGACCACCCCGAGCACGACCCGGACCGCGCCACGGCGGTTGCGCGACGCGTGGCTCGCCCTGGCGGGCCTGTCCGCCGTGTTCCTGTTCGAGATGCTCGACAACTCCGTGCTGAACGTCGCGCTGCCGACGATCGCGCACGACCTCCGGGCCTCGACGACCGCACTGCAGTGGGTGTCCGGCGCCTACTCGGTCGCGTTCGGCGGCCTCATGCTGCTCTTCGGCGCCGTCGCCGACCGCAGCGGCCGTCGCCGCACCATGCTCGTCGGCCTCACCGTGCTCGCCGTGGCGAGCGCCCTGACCCTCGCCGTCGACTCGGTCGGGGAGCTCATCGCCGTCCGGGCACTGATGGGGATCGCCGCCGCGATGACGACGCCCGGGTCGATGGCGCTCGCGTTCCGGCTCTTCGACGACGAGGACCTCCGGGTCCGCGCACTCACGGTGGTCTCCACCGCCGGGCTCGTCGGGCTCGCACTCGGACCGACCATCGGCGGGTTCGTCCTGGCCGTGGCCCCGTGGCAGGTGCTCCTCGTGGCGGACGCGCCGATCGCGGTGATCGCCCTTGCCGGCATCCGGGCTGGCATCGCCGTCGACCGCCCGGACGAGCTGCACCGCGCGCCGGTCGACGTCCCCGGCGCCGTGCTCGGCACGCTCGGCGTCGTCGGCCTGCTCGTCACCCCGACCCTCGTCGTGGACGGGTCGGCCTGGTCCGCGTGGAGCACCGGCGTGGGGACGGTCCTCGCCGCGGCCGGCTTCGTCATCCGGGAACGCACCGCACGCCACCCGCTGCTCGACCTCCGGCTCGTCGGACGCCCGCTCGTGGCGAGCGGTCTGGCGTACAAGGCGGCCGCCGGACTCGCCACGTCCGCACTGTCGTTCATGGTCACGCTGCAGCTGCAGTCCGCCTGGGGCTGGCCGCCGGCCCTCGCCGCGGTCGGCACGCTGCCGCAGGTGGTCGTGCTGCTCGCCGGGGGGCGCTTCGTCGGGCCCGTGGTCCGGCGGATCGGCCTCGGACGTGCCGCGTGGGCGAGCGCCGCGACGGTCGTCGTCGGGCTCGCCGTGTTCTCGGGGCTCGGCCGGTCCGGCTACCCGTTCGTCGTCGTCGCCCTCGTCCTGGTCGCCGCCGGCATGCGGGTCGCCGGCGCCGTGGCCGGTGCGTCCGTGCTGTCCGGCCTGCCGGAGGACCGGACCTCCGTCGGCGCCGCGCTCGTGGACACGTCGAGCGAGATCGCGACGGCCGTCGGCGTCGCCGTCGTCGGCACGGTCCTCGCCACGCTCGTCGGCGGCGCGCTCACGACGCACGCGGACCCGGCACGGGCCGCGGCCCTCGGGGACGCGATCGCCGTCGCCGGCGTCGTCGTCACCGGGTTGGCCGCGGTCCTCGTCGGCCTCGGACTCATCGGCGCACGCCGCACCCCCACTCCCACCACCACCACCACCACCACCCCCCCGATCACGCAGGAGACCGACCGTGTCTGAGACCATCCGCCCGCCGTTCGACCCGGAGTTCGCGGGGTTCCTCGCCGCGTTGTCCGCACGTGGACCGTTCGTGCTGTCCGACGAGACCCTGCCGCGGATGCGGCAGCTCGACGTCACCGAGGAGGCGCTCGACGCACGACTGCGGTCCCGCGGCCTCGAACGACGGAGCACCACTGTGCCGGGCCACCGCGGCGACCCGATCCGCCTCGCGATCATCCAGCGCATCGGTCGGACCGGTCCCACGGCCGGCGTGTTCACCATCCACGGCGGCGGGATGATGTTCGGCCACCACCTGTCGAACCTCGAGTCGTACGACGCCTGGCTCCTCGACCACGACGTCGTGCTCTGCAGCGTCGACTACCGCCTCGCACCGGAGCACCCTGACCCCTTCCCCGTGGAGGACTGCTACGCGGCGCTCGTCTGGGTCGCCGCGCACGCCGAGGAACTCTCGATCGACCCGGACCGCCTCGTCATCGCCGGGCAGAGCGCGGGAGCGGGACTCGCAGCGGGCACGGCCCTCCTCGCCCGGGACCGAGGTGGCCCCGCGATCGCCGCGCAGGTCCTGGTGTCCCCGATGCTCGACGACCGCGATCGATCGGTGTCGACCCTGCAGATCGACGGTGTCGGCGTCGCGGACCGCCAGATGACGCGCGCGGGGTGGGAGGCCTACCTCGGGTCCCGACGCGCGACGGACGACGTCTCGGTCTACGCCGCTCCGGCCCGCGCCACCGACCTGACAGGGTTGCCCAGGACGTACATCGACTGCGGCAGCGCGGAGGTGTTCCGGGACGAGACCGTCGCCTTCGCGAGCGGCTTGTGGGCGGCCGGTGTCGACGCGGAGCTGCACGTCTGGCCCGGTGCGTTCCACGGCTTCACGTCGATGGCGCCCGAGGCTGCTGTGTCGCGGAGCGCGACGGCCGCCCTGGCTGACTGGACCACGCGGTTGCTCGGCCCCACGGAGCCGGTCGTCGGACCGGACGGTCCACTCGATGGGATGACCGGGCGCGCCTGACGACCCAGCGGCCGACGCGGGCAGCAGGCGGTCCCGGCTCCGGTGCGTGCCGAGCGCGCGCACCGGTCCCGGTGCCCGGGCGCGCCGAGCACCCCTGGGCACCGCGCCCTCAGCGCACCCCCGCGCGCCGCGCGTAGATGCTGGGGTCGCAGGTGTGCACCGCCGACGCGTCGGTCAGCAGCCGGTAGTCGTACGCCGCGCAGTCACCGAACGTCGCGATGCTCGGCCGACCGGCGGACCGCACGAGAACGCCCTTGGACGGCCCGTCCGACCCGATTCCGGCGCGGTGCACGACCCAGGACAGGTCCATCGCGTCGTCCGTCAGGTACCGCATGACCGCTTCGTTGTCGCGGTGCTGCCCGTCGTACGAGCGCGCGATCGTGGCCCGCACCGCACGGAGCGCCAGGGGCAGGGGTCGGTCCGGCGGAGCGCTGAGCCCGCCCGCCTGGTAGAGCAGCCGGTCCACTCCGTGTCGGCGCATCGCGGGGACGAGTCGCCGCACGAAGTCGGTGTTGACCGGTCGGACCTGCTGGGCGGCACGATCGCCCAGCAGGCACACCACCGCGTCGACGCCGTCGACCAGTGCGTCGAGGTCGAGGTCGTTGACCACCGACCCCTGGACGACCTCGAGGGCGGCGGGGTCCACGCCGTCGCGGTCGAGCTTCGCGGGGGTGCGGACGAGGACCCTGACCCGGTGCCCGTCGCGGAGCGGGTGGCGGATGAAGTGCCGTCCGGTCTGCCCGGTCGCGCCGAACACCAGGATCGTGCGCGGCGTCGCGTCCGGCGCGCCCCCGGCCGTCCCTTCCGACAGCCGGCGTTCGTCGCCCGGGTCCCGGTGGTCGTCCCCGTCGTGGTGCTGGTCCATGTCGGCCTCTCGTTGATGACACTTCGTGTCATCGTACGCCATGGCACGTCGTGTCGTTGCGGTACGCTGGAGTGATGCGATGGGCACCGGACGCGCGCGGACGACTCGAACGGGCCGCCGTCGAGCTCTTCGCCGAACAGGGCTACGCCGCGACGACCGTCCCGCAGATCACCGCACGGGCGGGCCTGACCACCCGCACCTTCTTCCGGTACTTCGCCGACAAGCGCGAGGTCGTCTTCGGCGGCGACGACATCCCCGAGAACGCCGCACGGCTGGTCGCCGAGGCCCCGTCTGACCTCGCGCCGATGGCCGTGCTCCGCCAGGTCCTGCACCGGGTGGCCGAGGAGCGGTTCACAGGCGACCGGCACCAGGTCGGCACGTGGCGGGCGATGATCCTCGCGAACGACGAACTCCGTGACCGCGACGCCCGCAAGCGCGCCGACATGGTCCGCGCCGCCCGGGTCGCGTTCGTCGACCGCGGCGAGACGCCCCTGCAGGCCACCGTGCTCGCGGAGCTCGGCATCCTGGCCTTCCAGGTCGCGCTCGACACCTGGGCGGCCGAGCCGGAGGACCGCCCGATGACCGCCGTCGTCGACGAGGTCCTCGACCTGATCTCCGCCCAGACGCGCTGACGCACACACACGCAGCCGCGCAGCCGCGAAACGAACAGCCGCGCAGCGCCGCAGCCGCGCAGACGACCACCTCCGCACCGCCGACGACCCCGACCCGTATGCTCGCAGACGGACTCGCCGGTGCAGGGGGCACGGGCGGAGGCAAGGGGGAACCACATGTCCGTCATCTCCAGCACGCCCAGGACCACGATCGCCGGCACGGTCGCGCTGATCGCCGCACTCGCGCTCACCGGCTGCGCCGGGACCGGTGGTGCGGGCACCAGCGCACGGAGCACCGACTCCGACGGTGCGACGCACCGACCGTCGGCACGCTCGACGGCGCCGTCGGACACGCCGTCACCGTCCTCGTCCGCGTCGGCGGGCGCCGCGGAGCTGACGGACCTGACGTTCGAGGACGGCGCCGCGGTGCCCGCGAGCTCGTTGCCGGCCTTCGGTCTCGAGGTGTCCGCACTCGACGGGTGGACGCAGACCGGGGAGGACACGACCGCCGGCTCGCGCGAGTACACGCGCTCCGACGGCGCGGTCGCGACGGTCACGCAGCAGCGCATCACCGACCTCGACCCGTCGATCGGCGACCGGGCCGCGACCGAGCAGCTGTTCACGGCGGCCGGGCTGCCCGCCGAGCGGCTCGAGGAGCAGCTCCTGCCGACGGCGACCGGGGGCACCGCCCAGTTCCTGTCGATCGCCGGTCACCAGTCGGACGGCACGTGGTCGGCGACCGTCGCCCGCGCGTTCGCGAAGCCGGGAGCCGCGCTCGTCGTCAAGGTCCGCACCGACTCGCAGGACCGGTTGCGCCCCGACCTGCACGAGATCCTCGTCCATGCGCAGGTGGTCCTCACCTGACGGTCGACGGCGTCAGAGCGGTCGCGAGAAGCAGACCGACTCGGGGCGCTCCCGGTAGGGACCGAAGGACCGGATGCGCGTGAAGCCGTGTCGGACCAGCAGCGCGGCGGCGTGCGGCTGAAGCGGGCCGATCTCCGCGACGACGGCGGGTGCCTGCAGCTCCTCCGCCTGCGCGAGCAGCTCGAGCAGCAGTGCGTCCCCGACACCCTGGCCACGGGAGTCCGGCCGCACGAACAGTCGGCGTACCTCGAAGACGCCGTCGCCGGCCGCGCTCAACGAGGCGGTGCCGAGCGCCAACCCCGACCGGTCACGCGCCAGGACGTGCACGGCGGCGGTCGCCTCGGTCAGCGGTCGCCCGTGGTCCGACGGTCGGCCGTAGACACGGTCGACCTCGATCCGGGCGGCCGCGCGGAGCCGGACCGCATCGTCGTGGTCGAACGGCTCGGCAGCGACCGAGAGCATCTGGGGGAGCATCGTGGTTCCGCGTTCGTCGCCGGCACCGCTTCGGTGCGGCGTCGAGTGGGGTGGTGGGTGGTGTTCGTGCCGCCACTCGAACCCGAATCGAGTGGCGGCACGTGCAGACGACGAGCGTCTGCCCTCGGACGCCCTAGCGTCCTCGGCCTCGGCGACCGGTCATCCGACCAGGTCGAGGTCCCACACGGGGGCGACGTACGTCCGCGTCCACCCCTCGCGCAGACGGGTGACGGCGCGGTCGAAGGACTCGAGCAGGTCCATGTCCGGGCGGACCATCGACTGCAGCTGCAGGCCCTCGTACGTCGCGAGCAGCTGCTCCGACCCACGCGCCGGTTCCATGGTGCCGGGCTCGCGCCCGAGCAGGACGTCCCGCTGCAGCGCGTGCTGCACGAAGGCGTGGAAGCGGCGCCAGCGGGCGTGCAGCATGGGGGCGAGCGGGTGCTCGGGCGACGCGGCGATGTTCAGCGTCGCCGTCAGGAAGCGCATCAGCGACGGGTCGGCGATGTTCGACGTGACGATCGCGCGCAGGAACAGCACGGCGCCGCGCTGCTCGGCGATGGGCATGAGCGGGGCCGTGCGCTGGTCGTTCCACCGGTCGATGGTCGCGAGGAGCAGGCCGTCCCAGCTCGGGAAGGTGCGCTCGACGACCTCGACGGACTCGCCGGAGGCGGACGCGACGACGGCCGGGGTGACCTCGTGCAGCGGGCGGGTCCGGAGTGCGTGGATCATCCCCTCGACGACCGTCGCGCGCAGGGACGCTGCGTCGACGGACGGCAGCGGCGATTCGATGTGCATGCATACATGCCAGCAGAACGGAGCGTGCGCGCGGTACCCCCCACAACGGGGAACGCGCGTTCTGGACTGGTCCGCCCTCGGCCGCACCGGCGGGGCGGAGGCGAGCCGTGCCTCCAGGACCGACCGGACACGCCGCCGTCCGGCACGGACGCGGACCGCCCCGATAGTGTCGGATCGTGAGCAACGAGGCATTCGACGACCGCTACGAGCTGCGCGACTTCGCGCCCCGGACGGACGACCAGGGGGCGCCGGACGCCGAGACCGAGGCCTGGATGCAGGCCGTCGGGCTCGGCTTCCACGAACCGCACCCGGGGGACGAAGCGGCCGCCCGCATGGTGGAGCACTTCATCGAGGACGGGAACACCTGGCTCGGCGCGTACGTCCGCCGCCCCGCACCCGGCTCCGTCGACGAGACCTGGCCCGCCGGCACCTTCGCGTGGTTCCGGAAGGCCCTGAGCTGGGGGGACGGCGCCTCGATCGACACGCAGGCGATCTCCGCGGTGACGGTCCGACCCACCGAGCGCCGCCGCGGGATCCTCCGCCGGATGATGACACATGCCCTCGAGCGCGGTGTCGCCGAGGGCTACGCGCTGGCCTCGCTCACCGCCTCGGAGGGCACCATCTACCGGCGCTTCGGCTTCGGCAGCGCCATCCGGGAACGCGCGATCAGCGTCCGCCGCGCCCGTGCACTCCCCCTGCTGGCCCCGACGAGCGGGACCGTCAGCGTCGTCACGCCGGAGTGGCTCGCCGGCGGCACGGCACGGCAGGTCTTCGACCGCTTCGACGCCCGCACCCCCGGTTCGATGGTGCGCAACGCGGGGACCTGGCCGGTGGCGCTCGGGCTCCGCGACAACGCCGGCGAGAAGGCGAAGGACGTCCGCGCCGCGGTGCACCGCCCCGAGGGCTCGGACGAGGTCGACGGCTACGTGACCTGGCGGGTCACCGAGGGCCGCGGCAGTGACACCGTGCTCGAGGTCGTCGACCTCGTCTACGCGACCGACGCCGCCTACCTGTCCCTGTGGGAGTTCCTGCTGTCGATCGACCTGAACGACGTCGTCGTGTACAAGCGGTCGCGGCTCGACGACCCGATCGTCGCCGCGCTCGGTGACAACCGCGCGTACGACGTCGACCACGAGGAGGACCACGTCTGGCTCCGTGTCCTCGACGTGCCCGCCGTGCTCACCTCGCGCCCGTACGCCGTCGACGGCTCGCTGACGCTCGCCGTGACGGACGCGCTCGGGTTCGCCTCCGGCACGTACCGCCTGGACGTCCAGGAGGCGCGGGGCACGGTCACGCGGACGGCCGACGACGCCGACGTGGCCGGCTCCGACCTCCAGCTCGACGTGGCGGACCTCGGTGCGCTGCTCATCGGGTCCGTCTCACCGGTGACCCTCGCCGCCGCCGGCCTGCTCCGGGCGTCCGACCCGGCTGCGCCGGCGCTGCTGCGGGCGATGCTGACGCCGCCGCGGGCCCCGCACGGCATCACGTACTTCTGATGGACGTGCGCGCGGCACTCGGTCGGGCCCGTCAGGCGGTCGCCGTGCTGGCGAGCCCCACCCTGCGTGCCGCCGTCGTCGGCGGGGCGGACCTCGACGACCGGACGCGCTCGGCGATCGCGGCGTTCGACTGGCTCGGCGACGACGGGCCGGACACGCCGCTGCTCGGGCGGACCGTGCAGGACCTGCAGCGGTTGCAGGCACCGTCGGCGCTGCTCGAGTTCGACCGCATCGCCCGCATGCCCGTGTCGGACGACCAGCGCCACCCGGTCTCCGTGCGGATCGTGACGCTGGTGTTCGAACGACTCGGCGGTGCACGTCCGGTCCCCGAGCCGGTGCTCAACGCGGCGATCGCGATGTTCGCCGAGGACGTCGCGGTGGTGCGGCGGGACGCCGTCGACCTCGGGCTCCTCGAGCGGACGGACGACGGCGCGGCCTACCGCCTCGCCCGCACCCGGGGGTCGACGAACGCGTAGACGACGTCGACGACCACGTTCGCCGTGACGATGATGAGCGCCGAGAACACCGTGAACCCGACGACGACCTGCAGGTCGAGCGTGTGCACGGCGTCGATGAGCAACGCACCGAGCCCCTGCATCGAGAACACCTTCTCGGTGATGACGGCACCGCCGAGCAGCGACCCGAGGTCGAGCCCGAACAGGGTGACGACGGGCAGGATCGCCGTTCGCAGGCCGTGGCGCACCACGACCTGGCGCTCGCGCAGACCCTTCGCGC
Organism: Curtobacterium sp. L1-20; assembly: GCF_048755855.1. Taxonomy (GTDB): domain Bacteria; phylum Actinomycetota; class Actinomycetes; order Actinomycetales; family Microbacteriaceae; genus Curtobacterium. Next base: position 3,326,246 of record NZ_CP151473.1, read on the forward strand.
GCGCCGTCCGGACGAAGTCCTGCGACATCGACTCGAGCATCTCGCCACGGGTCAGCCGAGCGTAGATCGCGGCGCTGATGAACGCGAGGACGCACCACGGCAGGAGCAGGTGCGTGAACCAGCCGACCGGGTCCTCCGCGAAGGGCACGTAGCCACTCGTCGGCAGGACCCCGAGCACGAAGCCGAACAGCAGGATGCCGAGCAGCCCGACGAGGTAGGCCGGGGCGGAGACGCCGGCGACCGCCACGGTCATCACCGCACGGTCGACGAAGGTGCCGCGACGCAGCGCCGAGAGCGCACCACCGGCGACCCCGGCGACGAGCCACAGCACCGCCGCCCCGACCGCGATCGACGCCGTCACGGGCAGTCGACTCGCGATGAGGCTCGTCACGCTGTCGTGCAGCTGGAACGAGTAGCCGAAGCACGGGGCCGCGCAGTGGATCACCGACGCCCCGGACCCGAACGTCCGGCCGGCGAAGATGCCCGCGAGGTACGCCCCGAACTGTGCGATCCACGGCTTGTCGGTGCCGAGGAACGCCTGCACCTCGCGCAGCCGGTCCGGCGTGCAGGGCTTGTCGCAGATCGCCCGCGCCGGGTTCGTCGGCAGGAGCATGAACAGCGCGTAGGTGACGGCGGCGACGACGAACAGGACGACGAGCGCGCCGAGCACGCGGATGGCGATGAAGCGGAAGGTGCTCACCGGGTGCCTCCTCGCGGGTCGAGGGCGTCGCGCAGGGCGTCGCCGAGCACGTTGAAGGCCAGGGTCACGAGGAAGAGCGCCGCCCCGGGGAACACTAGGTACATCGGATCGGTCTGCACCCACCCGATCGCGTCCCCGATGCTGCGGCCCCAGGACGGCGTGGGCGGGGTGACGCCGACCGCGAGGAACGACAGCGCGGCCTCGGCACCGATCATCGAGGGGATCGAGATCGTGGCGTAGACCGTGATCGTCGCCGCGAGGTTCGGCAGCAGCTGCGTCCGGATGACGTGCCAGCGCCCGGCGCCCATCGCCGTGGAGGCGACGACGTAGTTCCGGCCGACGAGCGACAGCGTCTGCCCGCGGACGACGCGGGCGACCGACGGCCAGCCGAAGAAGCCGATGACGAGCACGACGAGCACGGGCTTCGGGAACGACGTCGGCACGATCGCGGTGAGGGCGATCATGAACACGAGGGACGGGAACCCGAAGATGACGTCGACGACGCGGGACAGCACCCGGTCGTACCAGCCGCCGAAGAAGCCCGTCGTGACGCCGACGAGCACGCCGATCACGATGGACACGACGGTCGCCGCGAGCCCGATGCCGAGGGACGTGCGGGCACCGTACGTGACGATGGCGAACAGGTCGCGCCCGGTGAGCGGCTCGACGCCGAACCAGTGCTCGCCGCTGATGCCGCCGCCACCGCCCTTCGGCGCACCGAACGAGTTGAGCGCGTCGATGTGGTACCCGTACGGGTCCTGACCGCTCAGGGCGGCGATGAGCGGCGCGGCCACGGCCACCACGAGGAACACGACGATGACCACCGCGGCGGCCACGGCCCAGCGGTCTCGGCGCACCCGCCGGACGACGGCCCGGAAGCCGGTGCTCCGGCCCGCGGATGCCGAGACCGGACGGTCGACGACGTTGGCGGTCACGAGGCCACCCCTTCCGATGCTCGCCACGCCTCGCGACGGGCGGCCTGTCGCACGGGGTCGGCGACGGGCGCCGCCGCGAGGAGCATGCGCGTGTAGTCCTGCTGCGGGTCGTCGAGCACGGCCTCGGTCGTGCCGCGTTCCACCACGCGGCCGCGGTGGAGGACGACGACCTCGTCGGCCAGCTGCCGGACGACGGCCAGGTCGTGGCTGATGAGCAGCATCCCGAACCCGAAGTCGTCCTGCAGCGCGGAGAGCAGGTCGAGCACGGCGGCCTGCACGGTGACGTCCAGCGCGGAGGTCGGCTCGTCGGCGATCACGAGCGCCGGCCGGAGCGCGAGCGCCCGCGCGACCGCGACCCGTTGCCGCTGGCCGCCGGAGAGCTGGTGCGGGAACCGCTCGGCCCACGACGGGTCGAGCTGCACGGCGGTGAGGAGCTCGCGTACACGTCCGGCGCGTTCCGCCGCCGAGGCGGTGCCGTGCACGAGGAGCGGTTCCGCGATGCTCCACCCGATCGTCTGGCGTGGGTTGAGCGACGACGCCGGGTCCTGGAAGACGATGCCGACGCGGCTGCGGAGCTCCCGCAGTCGCCGGCCACGAGCCGTGCGGAGGTCGCTGCCGTCCACCTCGACCGTTCCCGCGACGACCGGCACGAGCCCGGCGAGCGCGCGCCCGATGGTCGACTTACCGGAGCCGGACTCCCCCACCAGGCCGAGGGTCGACCCGGCCCGCAGGTCCAGGTCGATGCCCGAGACGGTCGGGTCGCCGCGGCGCCCGTACCGCACGGCGACGTCGCGCAGCTGCGCGACGAGCGGCCGGGAGGCGCGACCAGCGTCCGCCGGGTCCGCCGCAGCGTCCGTCGGGTCGGTGGGTCGCGCCTCCAGGCTCGGGACGGCGGCCAGCAGCTCGCGCGTGTAGTCGGCGGTCGGGTGGGCGAAGACGTCGGTGACGGTCCCGTGCTCCACCGGGTCCCCACGACGCAGGACGAGCACCTCGTCGGCGACGTCGGCGACCACGCCCATGTCGTGGGTGATGAGGAGCACGGCGAGCCCGCGCTCGCGCCCGAGCCGTCGCAGCAGGTCGAGGATCCCCGCCTGCACCGTCACGTCGAGCGCGGTGGTGGGCTCGTCCGCGATGAGCGCCACCGGGTCGCCCGCCAGCGCCATCGCGATCATGGCCCGCTGCAGCTGGCCGCCGGACAGCTCGTGCGGGTACGCCTTCCGGATCCGCTCCGGGTCGGTCAGCCCGGCCGAGCGCAGCAGCGCGTCGACCCGGTCCGACACCTGGCCACGGTCCAGCCCCGTCGGGTGCGCGCGCACTGCCTCCGCGATCTGCGTCCCGATCGACAGGACGGGCGTGAAGGAGTTCATCGGCTCCTGGAACACCACGCCGATGCCGGCGCCGCGGACCGCACGGAGCACCTCGTCGGACGCCCCGACGAGTTGCTCGTCGCGGAACCGGATGCTGCCCGAGACGTGTGCCTCGGGCGGCAGCAGTCCGAGCACGCTCATGGCGCTCACGGACTTGCCCGAGCCGGACTCGCCGACCAGGGCGAGCACGCGACCGGGCGTCAACGAGAAGGTGACGTCACGGACGACGGGCTCCGCGTCGCCGAACGCGACGCGGAGCCCCTCGACCTCGAGCAGCGCGGGACTCACTTGGCGAGCGAGACCTTGAGGTAGTTCGGGTACGCCGGGAAGTCCGCGATCTGGAAGTTCTGGACGTCCGACCCCGCCAGGAACGACTGCTTCGCGTAGATCAGCGGGACGACCGGGGCGTCGGCCATGATCTTCCGGTCGGCCTCGGCCCACAGCTTCTCGGCCGCGCTCCGGTCGACCGTGCCGGTGGCCTTCGCGATGAGCGCGTCGACGTCCGGGTTGCTGTACTTCGAGACGTTGGTCCCGCCGCCGCCGATCTGCGACGAGGCGAACAGGGGCTGGATGTTGGCGTTCGCGCTCGGGAAGTCCGGCTGCCAGCTCGACAGGGCCAGGTCGAAGTCCGTGCCGTTCGTCGTCGCCTGTGTGAAGGAGTCGTAGTCCAGCGGCTTCAGCGTCACGGTGATCCCCGCGCGCTTCAGACCCGCCTGCAGCGCCTGCGCCTGGGCGAGGTACGTCGGGTCGTTCTGCGTGACGAGCGTCAGCTTGAGGTTCGTGGCGCCCGCCTCGGCCAGGAGCGACTTCGCCTTGTCGACATCCCCCGTCGCACTCGTCTTGTAGAGGTCGTAGTCCTTGCGGCCCTCGATGCCGGGCGTGATCAGCGTCGACGCGTAGGTGCCGGCGAGTGCACCGCCCGCGGCGATGCGGAACGACTTGCGGTCGACCGCGTACTGCAGGGCCTGGCGGACCTTGAGGTCCTTGAGCTTCCCGCGCTGCGTGTTGATCGCCATGTAGTTGATGGGGCCGGCCTTCGACGTCGCGAGGCGGTCCTGCGCGGCGGGGTTCGAGCGCACCTGGTTGAGCTCGGCGGCGCCGAGGTAGACGGCGCCGAAGGAGTCCTTCGCGTCGCCGTTGTCGGCGATCAGGCTCTGCGTCGTGGTGGAGGCGTCCTGGCTCTCCTTGAAGACGATCTTCGACGGGCCGGCGGTGCGGACGGAGTCGGTCTTCGCGCTCCACTCCTTGTTCCGGACGAGCGTGACCTGCGAGCCCTGCTGGTTGGACTGGATCTGGTACGGGCCGCTCGCGACCGGCTTCAGGTCGTAGTCACCGGTGTTCGTGCCCTGCCCCTCGGGGACCGGCGTGAAGGCGGGCATCGAGGCGAGCCACGGCCAGTCGCCGTACGCCGCGTTGAGCTTGAAGACGATCGTCGAGTCGTCCGGGGTCTCGATGCTGTCGAGGGTCTTGCCGTCGAACGGGCCCTTGTACGTGTCACCGCCGACGAGGAGCGACTTGTGGTAGCTCAGGCCACCGGTCAGGGTCGGCGCGAACGAGCGCTCGATGCCCCACTTGATGTCCTTGGTGGTGATGGGCGTGCCGTCCTGGAACTTCAGGCCGTCCTTGAGGTGGTACGTCCAGGTCTTGCCGCCGTCGCTCGAGTCGCCGGTGTTCGTGGCGAGGTCCGGGACGACCTTCGCGGTCTTGCCCGGTTCGACGTCCCACGTGGTCAGTCGACGGGCGATCAGGCCCATCGACGTGATGCCGAGGCTCTGGCTGGTCGCCGGGTCGAAGTGCACGGCCGTCAGCGGCGTGAGGATGTTGAGGGTCCCGCCCTTGCTGGTGCCGCTCGACGCGTCGTCCGATGCTCCCCCGCCCGAGCAGCCGGTGAGCACCAGTGCTGCTGCTGCGGCGACCGCCGCGGTGATGGTCAGGCGCTTGGGGCGTCTCATGACGATGCTGCTCCTCGTGGGGAAGGGGGGGGTGGGGGCGACCGGACGGGTCGTGGCGGCGCTCCTGATCCGGGGCCACCGGGCGGCGTCCATCCTGACACCGCGGGGGTCACCCGTCCGAATCCCGCGCGCCACGGACGTCGTACGACGTAACGGTCCAAGTCCGGTGCCACGTCCCGCTATTCCCGATGCGTCCACATCGAACCGGCGCCGCGCGCGCTGCCGGCCCCACGCCGACTGCCGCTCCCCCGCCCGGGCCGCCCCGCCCGCGTCAGCGGTCGAACAGCCCGCCGAGGAAGTCGTTCCCCAGGTTCGACGCCTGCTCGCCGAGACCGGAGACCTGCTCGCCGAACCCATGGAGGAGCTGCTCCCCCTCGCCGGCGAGTCCCTCGACCCCGCCTCCGAGGTCGGCGAGCCCGAGGTCGCCGATGCCCGACGCGATCCCCTCGAAGTCGACGCCCGAGCTGGCCGCCGCCGCGAGGACGGGTCCGGCCGCGGCGCTCAGCACTGCCCCGCCGGCGACCGCGACGCCGAGACCGCCGAGCGCCATCGCCCCGGCACCGACCGCGGCTCCGCCGGCGAAGGCTCCGCCGCGACCGCTCGAGCCCGGCCGCCCGGAACGGGAACCGCCGAGGACGCGCCGGATCAGCCCCGGTCGGGCCATCTCGCCTCGGGTCATCGCCCGCGCCATGCTGCCGGCCGAGTCGTCGCGCAGGTGCTCGTGCGGCGGGAGCTCGGAGTCCAGGCGGTTCCGGATCTGCTGGCGCTGCGCCGGGGTCAGGCGTGCGAACGCGTCGTGGTGCACCTGCTCGATCTGGTCCGGGGACGCGGTGCGGAGGAGGTAGTCGTACTTCGCGAGGGCCACCGCGTCCGGATCGGCGTGTCCGTGCGCCTGGCCGTGCTGCGGCTGGCCCTGGTGGTGCGGCTGCGGCTGCGGCTGCGGCTGGCCGTACTGCGCCTGGCTCTGCTGGTGCGGCTGCTGCGGGCCGGACTGCTGCGGCGTCCGCTGCTGGGGGTTCCGGTCGTCGCCGGTCAGCTTGTCGGCGGCCGTGCGGACGATGTCCCGCCAGTCCGTCGCGCCCTGCTGCGGGCCGGTGCCCGACGTCGGGACGCCGCCCTGACCGCGCTTCTGGAGCTGCTTGTCGATGACCTTCGAGGCCATGCCGATGATGCGGTTGAGGTTCGCCATGCCCCGACCTTTGCGTTCGTACATGTGCGCTCCCAGCGACCGCCCGGTGGGACAGCCCCCGAACGCATCCGGAGTTGCTGTGAGCCGGCCGCGCACGTTCGAGCAACCAGCGCACGCCCGCGTGCGGCGCGTCCGCCACGCGGGTGCGAGCCGTGCACGCCCGCGCGGCTCGCCGTCAGGACAGCACGCGCGCCAGGAACAGGTTCCGGAACCGGCCGGCCGGGTCGAGGTCCCGCGCCAGTGCGGCGAACGACCCGAGCCGCGGGTAGACCTCGTGCAGGCGCTCGGCCCCCATCCCGGAGACCTTCCCCCAGTGCGGCCGGGCGTCGAACGGCGCGAGCACCTGCTCGATGCGCTCGACCGCTGCGGCCACCGCCTCGGTGTCGCGGCGGAAGGTGAAGTGGAGGCCGACCGACTGCCGTCCGGACGAGGGCGCGAGCCACGCGGTGTCCGGCGCGACGGTCCGGACCTCGGCGGCGATGAGCAGCGGCGCGAAGACCGGCTCGAGGGGCCGGAGCGCCTGCAGCGCCGCGACGGCCGACCCGGCGGGGACGAGGTACTCGGCCTGGATCTCCGCCCCGGTCGACGGGGTGAACGACGACCGGAAGTGCGGGAGCCGCTCGGACCACGGTCCGGGGACACCACCCTGCTCGGTCACGCCCGCCGGGTCGTTCTCCCCCGGGTGCACGGGTCCCGTGGCCGGTCGGGCGCCGAGTGCGACGAGGTCGACGGACGGCGCCGGCTCGTCGGTCCGGTGCTTCACCCAGACCTGCCGGGCGCCGCGGTCGTCGAACGACGTGAACAGCGACACCGAGTACGCGTCCGACACCACGGCGTCGAAGTGCTCGAGGACCGCGTCCCACGGCAGGTCGAGGTGCACGGTCGTCGCGACCTCGAACGTCGGCTCGATCGCGAGCTCCACCGCGGTGACGACGCCGAGCGCCCCGAGCGCCACCCGGTGCGCGTCGAGCGCACCGTCCGGCGACGAGGCGTCCACCCACGCCACCGACCCGTCGGCGCGGACGACCTCGAGGCCGACCACCGCCTGCGCGAGCGACGCGTTGCGGACCCCGGAGCCGTGCGTGCCGGTGGCGACCGCTCCGGCGGTGGAGATGTGCGGCAGGGACGCGAGGTTCGCGAGGGCCCAGCCACGCGCCTCCAGGCCGGCCGCCACCTGGCTGTGCACCATGCCCGCGGCGACGCGCACGACCCGACGGTCCGCGTCGACGTCGAGGACCGGCGGCAGGTCCGCCAGCGACACCTGCAGGGCGTCCGTGTCGGCGATCGTGTTGAACGAGTGCCGGGACCCGAGCGCCGTCAGGCGCGGCGTGCTCGCGACGAGCCGCTGCACCTCGTCGACGGAGGTCGGCCGCGCCAGCCCGGACGCCCGGTAGGTGACGTTGCCGGCCCAGTTCGTCCGGGTGCGCTCCGCTGCGATCACGTCGCTCATCGTACGGTCCGAGCCCCTCAGAAGCCGCGGTCGAGTCGGTGCCAGGTCTGCTGCAGCCGGACCTCGTCGCGGAACCCGCGGGACGTCGTGTGCTCGTCGATGACGAGGAACTCCGTGCCGACCATCGTCGCGAGGTCCTCGACGACCTGCAGGCCGACGGCGGTCGTCATCACCGTGTGGTGCGCGGCACCGGCGGTCAGCCAGGCCTCGGCGGCGACGGGGAACGACGGGCGCGGCTCCCAGACGGCCCGGCCGACGGGCAGGTTCGGCAGTGCCGCGGTCGGGGGCACGACGTCGACGACGTTGGCGGTGAGCCGGAAGCCGTCCCGCGTGTCCGACAGGGCGACCACGACGGCCTCGCCGGCGTCGGCGGTGAAGACCAGGCGCACCGGGTCGTCCTTGCCGCCGATGCCGAGCGGGTGGATCTCGAGCGTCGGGGTCGAGGTCGTCAGTGTCGGCGAGACCTCGAGCATGTGCGCGCCGAGGATCTTCTCGGCCCCCGGGGTGAGGTCGTACGTGTAGTCCTCCATCAGGGAGGCGCCGCCCGGCAGCCCGGCACCGGCGACGTTCATCGCGCGGACGAGCACGGCGGTCTTCCAGTCGCCCTCCGCGCCGAAGCCGTAGCCGTCGGCCATCAGGCGCTGGACCGCGAGGCCGGGGAGCTGCTTCAGGTCGCCGAGGTCCTCGAAGTTCGTGGTGAACGCGGCGCTGTCGTTCTGCGCGAGCAGCGCGCGGAGGCCGAGCTCGATCGCGGCGCCGTCGCGGAGCGACCGGTGCCGGTCACCACCGCTCCGGAGTGCCGGGTCCACGTCGTAGTCGCGCTCGTAGACGGCGACGAGGTCGTCGACCGCCTGCGTGTCCGCCTCGGCCGCGGCGACCGCCGCCGCCAACTCGTTCACGGCCCAGGTGTTCACCTGCACGCCGAGCTCGATCTCCGCCTCGGTCTTGTCGCCCTCGGTGACCGCGACGTAGCGCATGTTGTCGCCGAAGCGCGTGAGCTTCAGCGACCGGACCGCTGCGGCGCCGGCCGCGGCACGCGTCCAGTTCGCCACGCGCTGCTGCACGCGCTCGTCCGACACGTGGCCGACGGCGGTGGCGTGCCGGACCCCGAGCCGCGCGAGCGCGTAGCCGAACTCTCGGTCGCCGTGCGCGGCCTGGTTGAGGTTCATGAAGTCGAAGTCGATGTCCGCCCACGGCAGCGTGACGTTCGCCTGGGTGTGCAGGTGCAGCAGCGGCTTCGTGAGCGCCTGCAGGCCGCCGATCCACATCTTCGCGGGGCTGAAGGTGTGCATCCAGGTGGTGACGCCGATGACCTTGTCGTCCGCGCTCGCCTCGATGAGGGCACGACGGATGCCGTCGGCGTCCTTCAGGACCGGCTTCCACACGAGCTTCACCGGCAGGGCCGCGGCCAGCTCGGCGTGCACCTGCTTGCTCTGCGCCTCGACCTGGCGCAGCGTCTCCTCGCCGTACAGTCCCTGCGACCCGGTGAGGAACCAGACCTCGTAGCCGTCGAGTGTGGCCTGGGGGTCAACGGGCTGCGTGGTGTTGTCCTGCGTCATCGCATGGCTCCTTCGGGGTTCTGTCCGTAGACGTTCTGGTAGCGATCGAAGAGTCGATCGATGTCTGCTTCCGTGATGGGGACGAGCTCGCCGCCCTGCTTCGCGATGTGCACGGTGCGGGCGACGTCCTCGCACATGACCGCGGCCTTCACGGCGTCCTTCGCGTCCTTGCCGATGGTGAACACGCCGTGGTTCTGCATGAGCACCGCACGGGACCGGTGGCCGCTCAGCGTCTCGACGATGCCGTGGCCGATCGAGTCGTCGCCGATGATCGCGAACGGGCCGACGGGGATCGGACCGCCGAACTCGTCCGCCATCGCCGTGATGACGCAGGGGATCGCCTCGGCACGGGCCGCCCACGCCGTCGCGTACGTCGAGTGCGTGTGCACGACGCCGCCGACCTCGGGCATGTTCCGGTACACGTAGGCGTGCGCGGCGGTGTCGGAGGACGGGCCGTGCTCGTTGCCCCAGCCGTCGGCGGGCACACCGTCGAGCGTGCAGACCACCTGGTTCTCCGGCGTGAGGTCGTCGCTCGACACCCCGCTCGGCTTGATGACGAAGAGGTCGGTGCCGGGCACGCGTTCGGAGACGTTGCCGCCGGTCCAGATCACGAGGCCGTAGCGGACGAGCTCGCCGTGCAGCCGGGCGACCCGCTCGCGGGTGCGCTGGACGGCGTCGCGGGTGGTCTGGTCGGGTGCGGTCGTCATCGGGTCACTTCCTCTGTCTGGAGGCGCGGAGCGGCGCCGTCGGTCTGCTCGGCCGGGTGGGTGGCCGGGTCGGCGTCGGTGTGCTCGGCCGGGTCGGCGTCGATGTGCTCCGCCGGGTCGGTGCCGGCGGCGCTGTCGGTCTGCTCTGCGCCCGCGGCGCCGGACGGCGCTCGGTCGGGCCCGGTGGTCGCGGCGGCGACGGCCTGGACGGGCAGGGCCGCGCGGTACCGGTCGAGGTAGGTCTGGAACCCGGCGACGTCGAGCGGTTCGGGCTCGGCGACCTGCACCGAGTCGCCGCCGAAGACGGTGTCGGCGAGGAAGTCGGCGAGGTGCTGGTCGGTGTGCTCCAGGTACGCGGCGAGCAGGGCGATGCCCCAGGCACCGCCCTCCCCCGCCGTCTCCTCGAGGGCGACCGGGACCCGGAGTGCCGCGGCGAGCAGCTGCTGCGGTGCCCCGGGCGTCCGGAACAGTCCGCCGTGCGCCGTCATCCGGTCGACCCGCACCTGCTCGCCGTGGAGCACGTCCATGCCGATCGCGAGGGTGGCGAAGGCCCCGTGCACCTCGGAGCGCACCAGGTTGCCCAGGGTGAATCGCGCGTCGGGCGTGCGGAGCAGCAGGGGCCGGCCGTCCTCGACGTGGGTGACGGGCTCGCCTGCCAGGTAGTTGAACGACAGGAGACCGCCGGCGTCGGCGTCGGTGCCGTCGGCCACCGCCTCGGCGAGCAGCGTCGCGTAGACGTCGTCGATGCCGATCACGGCGGTCCCGGTGCGCGCGGCGGAGGCCTCGGCGAAGCGCCCGAACACCCGCGCCCAGCTCGCGATCTCGCTCGCTCCGTTGTTGCAGTGCACCATCGCGACGGCGTCGCCGGACGGGGTCGTCACGACGTCGAGCTCCTCGTGCGCGGTCCCGAGCGGCTGCTCGAGGACGACCATCGCGAAGATGCTCGTGCCGACGCTGACGTTCCCGGTGCGGGGTGCGACGGCGTTGGTGGCGACCATGCCGGTGCCGGCGTCGCCCTCGGGCGGGCACAGCGGGACGCCCGGTCGCAGCGATCCGGTCGGGTCGAGCCAGGCGGCGCCCTCGTCGGTCAGCGCTCCGGCGTCGTCGCCGGCGACGAGCACCTCCGGCAGGAGTGCCCGCAGGTCGGGCACCGCTCCGCCCAGCAGTGCCTGGGCGCGGTCGAGCTTCTCGCCGTCCCAGTCGCGCGAGCCCGGGTCCCCCGGTCCGCTGTCGACCGGGCTGCTGTCGATCGGGAACACGCCGCTCGCGTCGCCGACACCGAGGACGTCGCGCCCGGTGAGCCGTCGGTGCACGTAGCCGGCGAGCGTGGTGATGCCCGCGGTCCGGGCGACGTGCGGCTCGTCGTCGAGGACGGCCTGGTACAGGTGCGCGATGGACCAGCGCAGCGGGATGTTGAAGCCGAGGGTCTCGCTGAGCCGTGCGGCGGCGGGGCCGGTCGACGTGTTGCGCCACGTGCGGAAGGGCACGAGCAGCTCGCCGTCGGCGTCGAACGCGAGGTAGCCGTGCATCATCGCGCTCACCCCGGCGGCGCGGTAGCTCGTGGGGGTGACGCCGTACCGGGCCTCGACGTCGGCCACCAGGGCGGCGTACGCGGCGCGGAGCCCGGTCTCGACGGCGTCGAGCGAGTAGGTCCAGCGGCCCTCGACGAACTCGTTCTCCCACTCGTGGGAGCCGGCGGCGATGGTCACCAGGTCCTCGTCCACCAGGCACGCCTTGATGCGCGTGGAGCCGAGCTCGATGCCGAGCGTGGTGCGGCCGTCCACGACCTGTTGGCGGCGGTCGTCGCTCATGCAGTCCTCCAAGACCTCGTCGTCCCCGTGAGCGCTCACATCCTGGCACGTGAGCGCTCACTCCCGCAACGCCGCCGCGCCGGGGCCCGCGCGCCGCGCCCAGACCGCCGAGATCGCACTTCCGCGCGCTTCGACAGCGAGGTACCGCGCCGAAGTGCGATCTCGGCGGGCGGGCGGGCGCTCGGACGTGCGACCTCGACGGGGCGTCGTGGCGGACGCCCCGCCCGCCCCGCGGCCTACGCCCCGACCGTGCTCTCGCGCACCACGAGGGCCGGCGTCACCGCGGCGGACTCCGCCGGCCCGCCGTCGATCAGGCTGAGCAGCGCCTGCCCCGCCACACGCCCGAGCTCCTCGAGCCGCAGGTCGACCGTGGTGAGCGGCGGCCTCGACGCGAGTGCCATCACGTCCCAGTCGTCGAACCCGGCGACGGCGACGTCCTCGGGCACCGACCGCCCGGTCTCGCGCAGCCGGTCGCAGACCCCGCGGGCGATCTGGTCGCTCCCGCACACGATCGCGTCGACGTCCACGGCCCCACGTGCGAGCACGTCGACCGCCTGGCGTCCCCAGCGCTCGGACCACTCGCCGTAGAGCGGCGCGGCGACGAGCCGCGGGCCGAGCACCTCGGCGGCACCGGTCACCCGGCGCTCGGCGGACCGGTGCCGTGCGGGCCCGGTGACGATCGCGACCCGCTGCCGACCGAGCGACAGCACGTGCGCGGCCACGGCGGCGCTCCCGGCGGAGTCGTCGAGGGTGATGGACACGTCGTCCGCCGAGGTCGACGGCGTGAACGCGTAGACGACGGGCATCGGCACGTCGATCGGCGGCCGCGAGTCGGCGGAGCGCCCCGTCACGATGATGCCGTCGACCCCGCGGGCGGCGAGCGACCGGAGGTAGTGGGCCTCGCGCACGTGGTCGTCGCGGGTGTCGCAGAGCAGGACGGCCATCTGGCCGGCGGACAGGGCGTCCTCGGCGCCGAGCAGCACCGGGATCGAGAACCGGCCGAACGAGTCGGTGGTGATCATCCCGACGGTGTAGGTCCGCCCGGAGGACAGCGCTCGCGCCCGTGCGTCCCCGACGAACCCGAGCTTCTCGGCCGCGTCCTTGACCCGGGCACGCGTGGAGTCCCGCAGCTGCCCGGTGCCGTTGAGCGCCTTGGACGCGGTCCCGATCGACACGCCGGCGAGCGCGGCGACGTCGGTGATCCGGACGGGCGGTGTCGTGCGCTCGATGGTCACGGCAAGTTCCTTTCCGGGTCGCGGGACGTGACGACGAGCATACGCAGAGATGCGTCGGCAGCACTTGCGCGCCGCGGACCAGTGTCGTACCGTTCCCGCCAGAAAGCGTTTTCCGAACCGCCGTCGGGCGGCTCGGGGCCGCTCCCCGTCACATCGCAAGGAGGCGACATGACCACCACGCTCGCGACCGACAGCCGTGCGCAGACCGCGACGCCGGTCCTCCCGACCGCCGACGCCCACCTCACGCTCCGGCCTCTGCCCACCAGCGACGCCCGGATCACCGGCGGGTTCTGGGCGCTCCGACAGGACCGCAACGGCCGCGACGCGATCCGCGGCGGGTACGCCCTGCTCGAGGCCGCCGGGAACTTCCGGAACCTCCGGATCGCCGCCGGGCTCGAGGAGGGCGACGCCGTCGGACCGATCTTCATGGACTCGGACGTGACGAAGTGGCTCGAGGCGGTGGCGTGGGAGTACGGCCGCGCACCGTCCGACGACCTGCTCGAGCTCCAGCGCGAGGTCACCGCCCTGTACGCACGGGCGCAGGCCGACGACGGCTACCTCGACTCCGTGCAGCAGGTCCGCGGGAAGGGCGAGCGGTACACGGACCTCAAGTGGAGCCACGAGCTGTACTGCGCCGGGCACCTGTACCAGGCGGCCGTGGCCCAGCACCGCGCGACGGGAGACTCCGGGCTCCTCGAGGTCGCGATCAGGAACGCCGACCACCTCGTCCGGACCTTCGGCGAGGGCGACGGCAAGAAGACCGACATCGACGGCCACCCCGTCGTCGAGATGGGCCTGGTCGAGCTCTACCGCGAGACCGGCAACCGCGACTACCTGGACCTGGCGCACTGGTTCGTCGACGCCCGCGGGCACGGCATCATCGAGCGCGCCGGCGGCGAACCGACGTACTTCTCCGACCGGGTCCCGAGCCGGCAGGCCACGACCGTCGAGGGCCACGCCGTCCGCGCCGTGTACCTGGCGGCGGGCGCGGTGGACGTCGCGATCGAGACCGGTGACACCGAGCTCCTCGCCGCGAGCGAGCGGCAGTTCGCGGACATGATGGCGACGAAGGCCTTCATCACCGGCGGCCTCGGTGCCCGCTGGGACTGGGAGGCGTTCGGCGACCCGTACGAGCTCCCGACCGACCGCGGGTACGCGGAGACCTGCGCGGCGATCGGCGGCGTCCAGTGGGCGTGGCGTCTGCTCCTCGCCACCGGGAAGCCGGTGTACGCCGACGCCATCGAGCGCCTGCTGTACAACGCGTTCCTCGCCGGGGTCAGCCTGGGCGGCACCGAGTACTTCTACGTCAACCCCCTCCAGCAGCGCGACCACGCCCACCAGGACGAGAACCGCTCCCCCGCGCACGGCCGTCGCGGCTGGTTCGACTGCGCGTGCTGCCCGCCGAACATCATGCGGACGTTCGCCAGCCTCGACGGCTACCTCGCCACCGCGACCGACGGCGGCCTGCAGGTCCACCAGTACGCGACCGCCGACCTCGGTCCGGTGCGGGTCGAGACCGGGTACCCGCACGACGGCCGGGTCGTCGTCACGGTCACCGAGGACGGGCCGCTGGTGCTCGGCCTGCGTGTCCCCGCGTGGTCGGACACCACGACGGTCACGACCCCGGACGGGCAGGACACGCCCGCCGCCGGCACGCTGCACGTCGTCGACCGCGTGTGGACCGCCGGGGACACCGTCGAGCTCGTGTTCGACACGACCCCGCACCGGTACGTCGCCGACGACCGCATCGACGCCGCCCGCGGGCAGGTCGCGATCGAGCGCGGCCCGCTGGTGTACGCGGTCGAGCAGGCGGACCAGCAGGGCTTCACGGTCGACGACCTGACGGTCGACGCGGACGCGCCCGTCACCGAGGAACGGCAGGACGGGCTCCTCGACGGGGTCGTCACGCTGCGCATCGCCGGACACGCCCCCGCCGAGCACGCGCAGGCAGCGTGGCCGTACCGCCGGCTGGACGGGCCGGGAGGCGCGGCCTCCGCGGTGGACGCGACCAGCGTCGACGACGCGGCCGGGTCGGGCGGGGGCGCACCGCGCCTCCAGGCCGTCACGGCGACCGCCGTCCCGTACTACGCCTGGGCGAACCGCGGAGCCGCGCCGATGCGCGTCTGGCTCCCGCTGGCGCGCTGATGCTGCGCCGAGCGTTCCTCGCCGGTGGCCTCGCCGGCGGGGCGGCCCTCACCCTGGCCGCCTGCTCCGGCACACTGCCGAAGGTCGACGCCCAGGTCGCCGGCTTCGGTCGGGGCGCGACCGGCACCGTGCAGGTCTGGTGCCGGTCCGCCACCCAGGCCGGGCTCACCGCGGCCGTGGCCGGGTTCAACAAGGCGAACCCGGCGCTGCAGGTCGAGCTCACCCCCGTACCCGACGGGCAGTACGTGACGAAGCTCGCGACCGCGATCCGTGGCGGTGAGCCGCCGGACGTCGTGGACATCGACGACATCAACTCGCAACTGTTCATCTTCCGCGAGGCCTTCGCCGACCTCACGGACGTCGTCACCGGTCTCGACTACTTCGACGCGATCTCGCCGGGGCACCTGCGGCTGCTCGAGTACCGGAAGCGGTACTACGGCCTGCCGTACCTGGCGGACAACTCGCAGCTGTTCGTGAACACCGAGCTGTTCGACCGGGCCGGGCTCGACGTCGACGACGCGACGAAGGACCTCGACTCCTTGCTGGCGGCGGCGAAGGCGATCCGGAGGACCGGCGACGACGTCTACGGCTGGTCGATCGCCGGCAACGCCGCGGGCATCATCGGGTTCGTCACCCAGCCGCACGTCTGGGCCACGGGCGTCGACATGATGTCCGGCGGCGTCGGCCAGCAGACGGCGAACATCACCGGCAACGAGGCCCTGGAGCGCATGCTCGAGTTCTACCGGCAGCTCTGGAAGGACGGGCTGCTCTCGAAGGCGACGTACGCCGATGCCGGCACCACCTGGGGCGCCGACTTCCGGGCCGGCAAGGTCGGCATCTTCCCGACGTCGTACGGCGCGACCGTTCCCGCGGCCACGAAGGCGATGCGGGCGAAGATGCGGACGGTGCTCATCCCCTCGTGGGACGGCAAGCGGTCGTTCTTCGACGGCGGGGACAACATGTGCATCCCGAACGGCGCATCGAACCCGTCCGGCGCGTGGGCGTTCATGCAGTACGCGAACGGGCTGCAACAGCAGCAGGCGCTGCCGGACGGCGGGTACTTCCCCACCCGCTCGGACGCAGCCACCCCGGCGTACCGGAAGAAGTACCCGCTCGCGTCCGGTCCGCTCGACGCCATCGAGAAGGGCTACGCCCCGCAGACGCTGGCGTACAACCTCCTCGTCAACCAGCCGTCGTCGCCGTACTTCGCGATGTTCCGCGAGGCGGTGTTCGGCTCCGGCGCCACCGCAGCGATGCGGACCGCGCAGTCCGAGTACCAGCGCATCCTCGACCAGGTCCAGGCCTGACCCTCCGTCGCACCACCGACCGCACAGAGAGGTGCACGTCATGTCGACCATCTCCACCCGGCGCTCCGCCGCACGGGCCGGCGCCGGCCGGACCGGCGCCGGCCGGCCCACCGTCGGCCGCGGCCGATCCGGACCGTCCCGCAACTCGCTCACCCACCCACCCCGCGCCGGCGCCGTGCTCGTCGCCCCGGCGATCCTGTTCGTCGCGGTGTTCGTCCTCGTCCCGCTCGTGTTCGCGCTGTACATCTCGTTCACGAACTGGCCGCTGATCGGGCCGTACCGGTTCATCGGGCTGCAGAACTACGCGACGCTGTTCCAGGACCCGACGTTCGTCCACGCGATCGGCTACACGCTGCTCTACACGGCGATCGTCACCCTGCCGATCCTGGTGCTCGGGTACTTCCTGGCCGTGCTCGTCCGCGCTCGTCGCCGTGGCAGCACCCTGCTGCGGACGGTCTTCTTCCTGCCGTACGTCGTCGGCCTGACCACCCTGAGCTTCATGCTCGTGCTCGAGGCGCAGCCGAACTCGGGCGCGGTGAACCTGGTGCTCCGCTGGCTCGGGATCACGGACGGCAGCACCGCGTGGCTCGTGAACGGCCCGCTCGCGACGCTGCTCATCTGCGTGCTCGTGGTCTGGGCGGTGTCCGGGCTGACGATGGTGCTGCTCATGTCCGCGATGCAGGGCGTGCCCGACGAGGTGTACGAGTCCGCGCAGCTCGAGGGCGCGTCCTGGTGGCAGACCGAGCGACTGATCACCTTCCCGATGATCCGGCCGACGGTGGCGCTCAGCGTCATCATCTCGGTCATCGGGTCGCTGCTGGCGTTCAACCAGTTCTACATCCTGACGCAGGGCGGCCCCGGCACCGAGACCACGACCATCGTCAACGCCATCTACAACCGCGGGTTCGTGAACCTGCAGCTCGGTGCCGCGACAGCCGAGTCGATCGCCCTCGTCGTCGTCATCGCCGCCGTCACGGTGTTCCAGTTCTGGGCACTGCGAGAGAAGGACTGAGCCATGAGCACCACGACCTCGCGAGCCGGCCTCGCCGCGCCCGACCTGTCCACGCGGACCCTGACCACGGACGGCGGCGGGCGACGGCGCCGACACCACCAGGGCAGCGTGCAGCACCCGCGCGACACCGCCGTCAAGCGCACGCTCTACGCGATCGCGGGCATCGGCTCGGCGCTCGTCTTCGGCGTCCCGTTGATCTGGTCCATCCTGCGGGCGTTCCAGCCCGAGGCCGTCATCACGCAGGCACCGGACCCGGCGACGTTCTTCCAGCTCGGGTGGCAGAACTTCGCCGCCGTGTTCGGCCCGTCGTCGCGGCTGCTGTCCGGCGTGCTCAACTCGGTGATCGTCTCGGTGTGCACGGCCGTCCTGACCGCGATCATCGCGACGATGGCCGGGTACGGGTTCGCCCGCTTCCGGTTCCGCGGCTCCGGTCTGGTCTTCGGGCTCGTGCTGCTGACGATGATGGTGCCGTTCCAGGCGATCCTCACACCGCTGTACCTCGAGCTGAACGCCATGAAGCTCACGAACTCGCTCCTCGGACTGGTGCTCTTCTACACGACGGTGAACCTGCCGTTCGGGGTGTTCGTGATGCGGAACGCGTTCGAGTCGATCCCGACCGAGCTCGAGGACTCGGCGTTCGTGGACGGCGCCTCGCGCTTCCGGGTCGTCGTGTCGGTGCTGCGCCCGCTGCTCCTGCCGGGGGCCGCGACCGCTGCGCTGTACGCGTTCCTGGCGTCGTGGACCGAGTTCCTCGGGGCGCTGACGTTCCTGACCAAGGACTCGCTGTACACGTTGCCCGTCGCGCTGCTCAACCTGCAGACCGGGGCGTACGGCCAGGTGTCGTACGGCAACCTCGTCGCCGGGTCCGTCGTGGCGATGATCCCGTGCATCGCGCTGTACGTCGGGTTGCAGCGGTTCTACGTCGCCGGTCTGTCGTCCGGCGCGCTGAAGGGCTGACGGTCGGGTCGGTCCGCGGCGGCGCTCCCTCGCACGACGCGAGGGGGCGCCGCTCTGCGTCACCGGACGCCCGGCCCCCTCAGCCCCTGCGCCCCTGGGCCCCTCGGCCCCTGAGCCCCTCGGCGCGCTCGGTGATGCCCTACGTGCTCCGCCGCACCACGAGCTCGGGCACGAGGAGCGTCTCGTCGCGTGGCTCCCCCTCGACCAGGGCCCGCACGGTGTCGAGCACCCGCTCCCCCATCGCCCTGAAGTCCTGCCGCACCGTGGTCAGCGGCGGGGTGAAGTGCGCCGCCTCGGGGACGTCGTCGAACCCGACCACGGCGATGTCGTCGGGGACGCGGAGCCCCTCGTCGGCGAAGGCGTGCAGCACGCCGAGCGCCATCTGGTCGTTCCCCGCGAACACCGCGTCGACCGTGTGGACGTCGATGGTCCGCGCGGCCGCGAACCCGCTCGCCGGTGTCCAGTCGCCGTCGAGCACCACCGGTTCGAGCCCGGCCTCGCGCATGATCCGCCCGTAGGTGGCGCGGCGCACCTCGGACTCCTGCGAGACGCTCGGCCCGGCGATGTGCACGATGCGCCGGTGTCCGCGTCCGAAGAGGTGTTCCATCACGAGCGTCGTCCCGGCGACCTGGTCGATCGCGACGGCCGCGACGCTCGGTGCGACCGGGGCACGGGCCGCGTCGCGCTGCACGGCGTTCGACACGACGACCGGCACGGCGACGGGCACGGTCAGCGAGGCGAGCGCGTCGAGCACGCGGTTGTCGGCGGCGACGAGCACGATCGCGGCGACGTCCTGCGCGAGCAGCGTCGTGATCGCGGCGGTCAGGTCGCCGGGCCGCGGGTCGTCGGGCAGGGTCGACAGGAGCACGTGGTACCCGGCCGAACGGGCCGCCCGCTCGAAGCCGATCGCCGTGCTCGAGGGACCGTAGAGCGCGTCGCCCGCGGTGATGATGCCGAGCGCGCGGCTGCGCCCACCGGCGAGCGCCCGGGCCGCGGCGCGTGGGCGGTACCCGAGCTCGGTCACGGCGTCGGCGACCTGGGTCCGGTACTGCTCGCGGACCGTCGGGTCGCCGTTGATCACCCGCGAGACGGTCTGGTGCGACACCCCGGCGCGTTCGGCGACGTCGAAGATGGTGGGCGCCTTCCGGCGGTTGCCGCCCTTGCCCCCGTGGGCGGTCGTGGTGGTCACGTCGCCAACCGTACCGCGCTGCCTCACCGGCGCGACAAGATCCCGAAACGGTCACGACGAGTTGACACCCCGGCACGGAACCCTCAGTATGTGAGCGCTCACACGAGCACTCACCGGGGGCACAGCAGCCCCGTCACCCGAGCGTGTCGACGTCGACGCGCAGGAACAGAGGTACTTCGATGATGAAGCGCAAGATCGTCGCGGGCGTCGCCGCCCTCGGCATCGCGATCGCACTGGCCGGCTGCTCGGCCGGCGGCCGCGGCGACACCGGCAGCGGTGGCGGCAGCGGGGACAACAAGGGCGCCCTCGTCGGCGTCGCGATGCCGACCAAGGTGTCGGAACGCTGGATCAAGGACGGCGACGCCGTCAAGAGCGACCTGCAGAAGGCCGGCTACAAGGTCGACCTCGAGTACGGCGACAACAAGGTCCAGCAGCAGGCCCAGCAGGTCAGCAACATGATCACGAAGGGCGCGAAGGTCCTCATCATCGCGTCCATCGACGGTGGCGCCCTCTCCGACCAGCTCGACGCCGCCGCGAAGGCCGGCATCAAGGTCATCTCCTACGACCGCCTGCTGACCGGCAACAAGAACGTCGACTACTACGTCTCGTTCGACAACGAGAAGGTCGGCGTCGACCAGGCGAACTCGCTCCTCACCGGCCTCGGTCTGCTCGACGCGGACGGCAAGAAGACCGACGAGAAGGGCCCCTTCAACATCGAGGTCTTCGCCGGCTCGCAGGACGACAACAACGCGACGTTCTTCTTCAACGGCGCGATGAAGACCCTGAAGCCCTACATCGAGGCCGGCACCATCAAGATCGGCTCCGGGCAGGACGGCTTCACGCAGGCCGCCACGCAGCAGTGGGACCCGGCGACCGCCAAGGCCCGCATGCAGAACCTGATCGCGAAGTCGTACTCGGGCGGCACCACGCTGAACGGCGTGCTCTCCCCCTACGACGGCATGTCGATCGGCATCATCTCGGCGCTCCAGGGCGCCGGCTACGGCACCAGCGACCGTCCGCTCCCGACCATCACGGGTCAGGACGCCGAGGCCGCCTCGGTGAAGTCGATCATCGCGGGTCAGCAGTACTCGACCATCTACAAGGACACGCGCAAGCTCGCGAAGCAGTCGGCCACCATGGCCGAGGACCTGCTCTCGGGCAAGAAGCCCGAGGTCAACGACACGAAGAGCTACGACAACAAGGTCAAGGTCGTCCCGACCTACCTGTTCCAGCCGACGGTCGTCACCAAGGACAACTACAAGGAAGTCCTCGTGGACTCCGGCTACTACACCGAGGCCGACCTCAAGTAGGTCGTCACCCGTCGGACCGGAGGCGCGGCGCCAGCCCGCGCCGCGCCTCCGGTCCCCCACCCCTGTCGGACCGGAGGCGCGGCACCTGCCCGCCTCGCGCCTCCCGTCCACACCCCTCTCGGACCGGAGGCGCGGTGCCAGCACGCGCCGCGCCTCCCGTCCGTCTCCACCAGCGCGCCCGCGGGCGCGCACGACGGAAAGGGGTCCGCATGGCGGACACCATCCTCGAGATGCGTGACATCACCAAGACGTTCCCCGGCGTCAAGGCCCTGCAGGGGGTCTCGATCGCGGTCGAACGCGGGCAGGTCCACGCGATCTGCGGCGAGAACGGCGCCGGGAAGTCCACGCTGATGAAGGTGCTGTCGGGTGTCTACCCGCACGGCTCGTTCGACGGCGAGATCCTGCTCGACGGTTCGCCCGTGCAGTTCGGCGACATCAACGACTCCGAGGCGTCAGGCGTCGTGATCATCCACCAGGAGCTCGCCCTCAGCCCGTTCCTGTCGATCGCCGAGAACATCTTCCTCGGCAACGAGCAGTCCAAGGGCGGCTTCATCGACTGGAACAAGACGAACCTGGCCGCCGCCGAACTCCTGCAGCGCGTCGGACTCAAGGACAACCCGGTCACGAAGATCGTCGACATCGGCGTCGGGAAGCAGCAGCTCGTCGAGATCGCCAAGGCGCTGTCGAAGAAGGTGAAGCTCCTCATCCTCGACGAGCCCACCGCGGCGCTGAACGACGACGACTCCGCGCACCTGCTGGACCTCATCCGGTCGCTGCAGGCCGAGGGCATGACGGCGATCATCATCAGCCACAAGCTGAACGAGATCAAGGCGATCGCCGACAAGGTCACGATCATCCGCGACGGCAAGACCATCGAGACCCTCGACATGCACGCCGACGACGTGTCCGAGGACCGCATCATCCGCGGCATGGTCGGCCGCGACCTGTCGAACCGGTACCCGGAGCGCGAGTCGCCGGTCATCGGCGAGGAGCTCCTCCGGATCGAGGACTGGACCGTCCACCACCCGCTCGACGCATCGCGCGAGATCATCCACCACGCGAACCTCGACGTGCGCGCGGGCGAGGTCGTCGGCATCGCGGGGCTCATGGGCGCCGGTCGGACCGAGCTCGCGATGAGCGTGTTCGGGCAGTCCTACGGCACCGGCATCAGCGGCACCGTGTACAAGCGCGGCACGCCGATCAAGACCCACACGGTCACGCAGGCGATCGACAACGGCATCGCCTACGTCACCGAGGACCGGAAGCGCTACGGCCTCAACCTGATCGACGACATCAAGCGGAACATCTCCGGGTCGGCACTCGGGAAGCTCGCCAACTGGGGTTTCGTGAACGCCGCCGAGGAGACCACCGTCGCGGGGCAGTTCCTCAAGAGCCTCAACATCAAGGCGCCGAACGTCGACGTCGTCACCGGCAAGCTCTCCGGCGGGAACCAGCAGAAGGTCGTCCTGTCGAAGTGGATGTACGCCGACCCCGACGTGCTCATCCTCGACGAGCCCACGCGCGGCATCGACGTCGGCGCGAAGTACGAGATCTACACGATCATCAACCAGCTCGCAGACCAGGGGAAGGGGATCATCGTGATCTCCTCCGAGCTCCCGGAGCTCCTCGGGATCTGCGACCGCATCTACACGCTCTCCGAGGGCACCATCACCGCTGACGTGCCCCGCTCCGAGGCCACGCCCGAGGTCCTCATGCAGTACATGACCCAGGAACGGGAGACCCCTGTCAATGAACGCGCTTAAGTCCGCCGCCGGCTACCTCACCGGGCAGCTCCGACAGATCGGCCTGTTCATCGCGCTGATCGTCATCGTCCTCTTCTTCCAGGTGACGACGAACGGCATCACCCTCGCCCCGATCAACGTCTCGAACCTGATCGTCCAGAACAGCTACATCCTGATCCTCGCCATCGGCATGGTGATGGTCATCATCGCCGGGCACATCGACCTGTCCGTCGGGTCGATCGTCGCCTTCACCGGTGCCATGGCTGGCGTCATGATCACGCAGTGGCACGTCCCGTGGCCGATCGCGGTCGTGCTCTGCCTGGTGGTCGGCGCACTCGTCGGCGCGTGGCAGGGCTTCTGGATCGCCTACTTCGGGATCCCGGCGTTCATCGTCACGCTGGCGGGCATGCTGGCCTTCCGCGGTGCCGCGCAGATCGTCCTGCAGAACCAGCAGATCTCGCCGTTCCCGACCGGGTTCCGCTCGCTCGGCTCCGGCTTCCTGCCGTCCTTCGGCACCACCGGGTACGAGCCGCTGACGATGATCCTCGGCTTCGCCGCGGCGATCGTCCTGGCGATCACGGCGTTCCGTGGCCGCGCGACGCGTCGCAAGTACCAGCTCGAGAGCGAGCCGTTCGCGTGGTTCATCACGAAGCTCGCGTTCACCGTCGTGCTCGTGATCTACGTGGCGCTCCTGCTCGCCAGCTACAACGGCACCCCGATCGTGCTCGTCGTGCTCGGCGCCCTCGTGGTCATCTACTCGGTCGTCATGCGGAGCGCGGTCTTCGGTCGCCACATCTACGCGATCGGCGGCAACGCCCTCGCCGCGCAGCTGTCCGGCGTCAAGACCAAGCGCGTCACGTTCCTGTTGTTCGTGAACATGGGCGTCATCTCGGCGCTCGCGGGCGTGGTCTTCACCGGCCAGCTCAACCTGGCGGCACCCGGCGCCGGCAACGGCTTCGAGCTCGACGCCATCGCCGCCGTGTTCATCGGTGGCGCAGCCGTCACGGGTGGCATCGGCACCGTCCCCGGCGCCATCGTCGGTGGTCTCATCATCGGCATCCTGAACAACGGCATGTCGATCCTCGGCGTCGGGACCGAGTTCCAGTCGCTCATCAAGGGCCTGGTGCTGCTCGCCGCGGTCGCGTTCGACGTGTTCAACAAGCGCCGGGCGGCGTCCGCGCGCAAGTAGGCGGGATCCCGCCCGGCCCGGTCCGTTCGGGTCCAGCCCGGTCCGGTCGGCTCCGGCCCGGTCCGGTCCGGTCCGCGAAAGCGACAGGTCTCCGTGGAAGTTCCACGGAGACCTGTCGCTTTCGCGTCGGGGTCAGCGGGTCAGGACGGCCCACCCGGCGGCCGGGAGGCGCACGGTCCCGTCCCCGAGGTCGGCCCCGCCCGCCTCCACCTGCGTCGCGTCGGCCGCGGGCAGGTCGACGGGGTCGTCGGCCAGGTTCAGGGCGGTCACCACCGCCGCGTCCGCGGTCGCCGTCCGGAGGACGATCGCCGTGTTCGTCAGGTGGACCACGTCGGTGTGCGCCCGGTGCAGCCACGGGTTCCGGCGGCGCAGGGCGACGAGCGCCTCGACCGCGTGGGTCAGGTCCGTCGGCTCCGGCACGGCGGCCGGGAACTCCGGTCGGACCGCGTCGTCGCCGCCCTCGCGTTCCTCCTTCACCCCGGTCCAGCCGTACTCGTCCCCGGCGTAGACCACGGGCGTCCCCGCCACCGTGAACAGCACCGCGGCGGCGTGCCCGGCGAACCGCTCCCCCACCGCGCTCGCGATCCGGGTGACGTCGTGGTTGCCGACGAACGTGGTCGGCACGAAGGTGGCCAGCAGAGCGTCGTGCCGCTCGATCGCGTGCGACAGCTCGTGGCAGTTGCCGTCGGCGATGCCGTGCCAGATCCCCTGCCAGAGCTCGTACTGCGTCGTCGAGTCCATGGTCGACCGGCGCACGACCGCAGCAGCGTCACCGTGGATCACCTCGCCGCTGAACCAGGCGTCCGGGAACCGTTCCCGCACCCGCGGCAGCACCCGTGCCCAGAACGCCGGCGGCACCGCGTACGCCGCGTCGAGCCGCCACCCGTCGATCCCCCGGCCGAGCCAGTACGTCATGACCTCGACGACCAGGTCCTCGGTCGCGGCCGAGTCGTGGTCGAGCGCCACGAGGATGTCGTGCCCCTCGAACAACCCGACGGGGACCGGCTCACCGGGCTGCCAGCCGGACCAGTCGACGGCGAAGAGCGACGCCGACGCGGCCGCCGGACCGGCCTCGGCGAGCTGGGCGAACGCGGGGTGCTCACGGCCGACGTGGTTGAACACACCGTCCAGCAGGACCCGCACGCCCCGCTCGTGCGCGGCGGTGACGAGCGCGTCGAGGTCGGCCTCGTCGCCCAGGCGGGGATCGACCCGGAAGTGGTCGACCGTGTCGTACCCGTGCGACGAGCTCGCGAAGACCGGTCCGAGCAGCAGGCCGTTCAGGCCGAGGTCGACGACGTGGTCGAGCCACCCGGCGATCCGGTCCAGACGGTGCTCGACCGGACGGTCCGCGACCGCGGTCCCCGGGCGGACGTCGGCGCCGACGAAGCCGAGCGGGTAGACGTGCCACCACATGACGTGCTCGACCCAGTCGGGTTCGGCGGATCGGACGGCTGCGGTGTCGGTGCTCACCGCCACGATCGTGCCAGCCGCACCTGTGCTGTGCACGGACGGGCACGGCAGGACGAGGATGGACGGCATGGGACGAGCGATCAGGACCGCAGCGGACGCCGCGGCGTCGGAGTCGGCGCACGAGGAACGCACGTGCGCGTCGTGCGGACGGCGGATGCCGTCGTCGGCCGCACCCGAGGCGAAGTGGTGCTCCGCCGCGTGCCGCAAGCACGGCGTCGACGCGACCGACCGCGCGCTCGAGCAGCGGATCGACGAGCTCCTCGCGGCACGGGCGCGGACGTCGAGCATCTGCCCGTCGGAGGTCGCACGATCCGTCGACCCGGACGACTGGCGCGACCTGATGGAACCGGCACGGCGAGCAGCCCGACGGATGGTCGCCCGCGGCGAGGTGGAGATCACGCAGCACGGCAGCGTCGTCGACCCGTCCACCGCGAAGGGTCCGATCCGGATCCGCCGCCCGCGCTGACCACCGGCGCACCGCGCCCACCCGTACCCCGTTCCGCCGCTGCGGGGTACGCGAACCTGCGGCCCCGCCGCGAGCGCCCCGATGACGCGTGGTTGAGTCGGGTCCAGCTCGCCGGGGACCCTCGGCGCACCCCCGGAGAGAGGAAGCCACCATGTCGCTCGGAGACAAGGCCAAGGACGTCACCCAGAAGATCGCCGGCAAGGCCGAGGAGGCCGTGGGCAAGCACACCGACGACGCCGAGCTCAAGCACCAGGGCCAGAAGGACCAGGTCATGGGCGAGGGCCGCCTCGACAAGGAGAAGGCCAAGGACGCGTTCGACGGCAAGTGATCGTCGACCACCCGGACGCCCGTACCGCTCGTCGGTGCGGGCGTCTCGTCGTCCCGGGCGGGGGGCCGTCCACGCTCCGGGAACAGCGACGACCCGACACGTGTTGGGGACCTCGATGACTCTCGACACCGACCAGCAGACCACCGACCGCAACGCTCTCGTCGTGGGTGCCAGCGGCATCACCGGCTCGGCCCTCGTCGACCACCTGCTCAGCGACGGGTGGCAGGTGTCCGCCCTCTCACGCCGGCCCCTCGCCCGGGACGGCGTCCGGACCGTCGCCGCCGACCTTCGCGACCCGGAGAGCCTCGCCACCGCCCTCGCGGACGAGCGTCCGACCCACGTGTTCTTCACCGCCTGGCAGCGGCAGGACACCGAGGCCGAGAACATCCGGGTGAACGGGGGCATGGTCCGCGACCTGCTCGCCGCACTGGCGCACGCTCCCCTCGCGCACGTGGCGCTCGTCACCGGCCTGAAGCACTACCTCGGCCCCTTCGAGGCGTACGCCGCCGGCGAGATGCCGGACACCCCGTTCCACGAGGACGAGCCGCGGCTCGACACCCCGAACTTCTACTACGCCCAGGAGGACGAGCTCTTCGCCGCCGCCGAGCGCCAGGGGTTCACCTGGTCCGTGCACCGCTCGCACACCGTCATCGGGCACGCCGTCGGGAACGCCATGAACATGGGCCTGACCCTGGCCGTCCAGGCGACGCTCGCGAAGGAGCTCGGCCTCGACTTCGTGTTCCCCGGCAGCGAAGCGCAGTGGAACGGCCTCACCGACATGACCGATGCCGGCATCCTCGCCGAGCACATGGTGTGGGCCGCGACCTCGCCCGAGGGCGCCGACGAGCCGTTCAACATCGTGAACGGCGACGTCTTCCGCTGGCGGTGGATGTGGCCGCGCATCGCGGCGCACCTCGGCGTCGACCCCGCACGCGTCGTCGGCTACCAGGACCGCCCGCGCCCGCTCGAGGAGCAGATGGCGCCGCACGAGTCGGCGTGGGCCGGCATCGCCGAGCGGCACGGCCTCGCCGAGTCCGACATCGGCCGGCTGGCGTCCTGGTGGCACACGGACGCCGACCTCGGACGGGCCATGGAGGTCGTCACCGACATGGGCAAGAGCCGCGAGGCCGGTTTCACCGGCTACCGACGGACCGAACGGGCCTTCGCCGACCTGTTCGCTCGGTACCGCGCCGACCGCCTCGTCCCCTGACGACGGCGGAGGACTCCTCGCCCGGGGCGACCGGCCGGTCGCCCTCGTCCGTCCGGTCAGAAGGCGTAGCGGATCCGACACGACGGCAGGTGCTCCGCGACGAGTTCGCGGAAGCGTTCGACGAGCTGGCCCTTCATGCCCGAGCGGTACCGGACGTTCACGGCACCGTTCTGCGAGACCTTCTGCTCCTGCAGGTCGGGGCGCCAGAGCAGGTCCTCGGCCTTCGGGTGCCACCCGAGGTTGACCTCGTGCAGAGGCTGGTTGTGCGTGAGGAAGATGACCTCGGCCGCGAGCTGCGCCTTGGCGGCCGGCGACAGGACGTCGTCAGCCTGGCGGAGCAGCTCGGCCCAGTCGGCCTCCCACGTCGGCGTGAGGATCACCGGCGAGAAGTTGAGGTGGACCTCGTACCCGGCGTCGACGAAGTCGTTCACCGCGGCCAGCCGCTCGGCGATCGGCGAGGTGCGGATGTCGGTCACCTTCGCGGTCTCGTGGGGCATCAGCGAGAACCGGATGCGGGTGCGCCCCATCGGGTCCCAGTCCAGCAGGTCACGGTTGACGTACTTCGTCGCGAACGAGGCCTTCGCCGTCGGGCTCATCCGGAAGAGGTCGCAGAGGTCGCGCACGTTGTCGCTGATCATCGCGTCGACCGAGCAGTCGCTGTTCTCGCCGATGTCGTAGACCCACGCGTCCGGGTCGCACTGGTTCGGATCGGTCTTCGGGCCCTGCTTGGCGATGTTCCGCGCGACGTGCTTCGTGATCTGCTCGATGTTCGCGAAGACCGTGACCGGGTTCGAGTAGCCCTTGCGCCGCGGCACGTAGCAGTACGCGCACGCCATGGCACAGCCGTTCGCGGTCGACGGGGCGATGAAGTCCGCGGAGCGACCGTTCGGCCGCGTGACGAGCGACTTCTTGACGCCGAGCACCAGCGCCTCGGTCTTGATCCGCACCCAGCGCTGCACGTTGCGCTCGTCGCCGTGCACCTCGGGGATGTTCCAGTGCGACTCGACCGGCACGATCTCGGCGTCGGGCCACCGCCCGACGACCTCCTGCCCGCGCGCGAGCTCGAGTGCCGCCGGCTCGGCGTAGATCCGTCGGACGTCGAGCATCGGGCGGGTGCGCGCTTCGGTCATCGATCCCTGTCTACCCGGCACCACCGACGGTGCAGACTCGAGCACATGACCGCCGAGCCCGACGACCACTTCTTCGTCATGGACGGCCGACGCTGGCGCCGCACGGACCCGGCGTTGCCCGAGGACGTCGCGGCAGCGCTCCGGTCGCACCTCGGCCGCGGTCGCAACGCGGTGAAGCGGGCGAAGCAGTCGGGCGACGAGGACGCCCTCGCCGCCGCACGGCACCGGAACGGTCTGGCCAAGCACGGCCTCGGCGAACGCGGGTTCGAGTGGTGGGAGCGGCCCGAGGCCGACCGCGTCGCCGACGCCCGGCAGGCACTGGCCGACCTCGACGCCCTGGACGGGCCGACGTGACCACGGTCGTGCGACCTCCGCGCCTCGACCGTGTCCTGTTCGTCGTCGCCTTCGGCCCGGTCGGCATCGGGACCGGGATCGCCGTGGCGTCGGTCGCGTTCGTCCCCGGAGCCTCGGCGCGGGTCTTCTGCTTCGTGCTGGGTGCCGCGTTCGTCGCGGTCGGGACCGTCGTCTCGGTCCGTCTGCCGCGCGTCGGGATCCGGATGACCGACGACCGTCTGGAGTACGTCGGGTTCCTCGTGTCCTGGCGGGCGCCACGGTCGGGCATCAGAGCGGTCCTCGACGACGCGTTCGTCGAGTGGCGCGACGAACACGACGTCGAGCACCGCCGACAACTCTGGGTGCTGACCCCGGCGTACGAGGACGACGGCACGGTGTTCGCCCGGTACTGGCGGTGGCGGCGTGCCGGCCTCCTGCAGGTCCGCGCGTGGGCGGACGCCCGCGCGGTGTGACCGCGCCGGGTTCCGGGCGTCAGGCCTCGGTGTGCCCCAGGTCAGGCTCGACCAGCAGGCACGCCGTGCGCGAGGCGGACGCGTGGAGCTCGAGCACGACGAGCTCGTTCCGACCCGCGCGGAGCACCGGGCCCGGCACGGCCAGGGTCTTCTGCGGACCCCGCGACCAGTAGCGGCCGAGGCAGAACCCGTTCACCCAGGCGACGCCCTTCCGGAAGCCGTCGAGCGACAGGTACCGGTCCCCCGGCACCGCGAGGTCGAATGACCCCGCCGCGACGACCGGCCCGGCGAGCTCGTCGCCGTCGGTCGACTCGATCGCGCCCAGCACCGAGAGCGCCGCGGGTGCGATCGGGTCGAGGGCGAGCGGCGACGCCGTCCACCGTTCGAGCGGCACCCCGTCGACGGCCACGCCGCCGACGAGCCCCTTCGGCTCGCCGATGCGCGGACCGTAGTCGACGCGACCCTGGTCCTCGACGAGCAGTTCCAGCGTGCCGGTCACCGGCGGCAGGGCGATCGCGCGGTCGTGCTGCTCGCGCTCCAGGACGCCGACGACCGTGCCGGCGACGCTGACGACCGCGCGGTCGCGGACCTCCTCGCCGACGGTCAGCACGCCGCCGGAGGGCAGGTCCACCTCGGTCCGGTAGAGCACGAAGCCGGACGCGGCCCCGAGGGCGTCGAAGGTGGGCGGGGTGTCGTGGGCCGACCAGTCGGTCAGCGCGGGCAGCAGGGAGCGGAGGGACGCGACGCGGTCGAGCCGGACCGCGACGTCCGTGGCGGGGTCGACCCGCGCCTCCCGACCGGCACCCGGGTCGGCCGACTCGTCGAGGTGACCGGACCCACCGGGCCGCATCGACGCGGGCAGTGGCGGGACCGGCGCGTAGCGCGCGATCACCTCGCGGAAGGCGTGGAACTTCGCGGTCGGTCGGCCCGCCTCGTCGAGGGGCGCGTCGTAGTCGTAGGACGTCGCGATCGGTCGGTACACGCCCTTGTCGTTCGCGCCGTTCGTGAAGCCGAAGTTCGTGCCGCCGTGGAACATGTAGATGTTGACGGAGCCGCCGGCGGCGAGCAGGACGTCGAGGTCGGCGGCACTGTCCGCAGCCGAGGTGGTGTGGTGGTGCTCGCCCCAGCTGTCGAACCAGCCGTCCCAGAACTCCGAGCACATGAGCGGGCCGGTGGGCTGCGCCTGCCGCAGCCGCGCGAGCCGTTCGGTCGAGCGGGAGCCGAACGACCCGGTCCTGTGCAGCGTCGGAAGCGAACCGTCCTCGAGCATGCTGCCCATCGGCTGGTCGACGCTCGTGAACGGGACGGTCAGCCCGATCGAGCGGTGCATCTGCTCGAGCTTCGACAGGTACACGGGGTCCGAGCCGTACGCGCCGTACTCGTTCTCGACCTGCACGAGCACGATCGGCCCGCCCTGGTCGATCTGCCGTGGGACGAGGACCGGTGCGAGCTGCTCGAGGTACCGCTGCACGGCGGACAGGAAGCCCGGTTCGTCGCGACGGACGCCGACGGTGCCGTCCGCGAAGAGCCAGTACGGCAGCCCGCCGTTGGTCCACTCGGCGCAGATGTACGGCCCGGGGCGGACGATGGCGTGCATGCCCTCCGCGGCGACGAGGTCGAGGAAGCGCCCGAGGTCGAGGCCGCCGCTCAGGTCGAAGACGTCGGGCGACGGTGCGTGCGCGTTCCACGCGACGTAGGTCTCGACGGTGTTGAGCCCCATCAGCTTCGCCTTGCGGATCCGGTCGGCCCAGAGGTCGGGGTGCACGCGGAAGTAGTGGATCGCGCCGGACAGGACCCGGTGCGGCTCGCCGTCGAGCAGGAAGTCGGTGTCGCCGATGGCGAATCGCATGAGATGTCCCTTCCGGACAGCGGGGTCGTGCGGACGGTGTCCGCACGACCCCGGGGAGTGGGTGCCGGTACTACTTGGACGAGACGGTGAAGCCCTGGTCCTTGCCGTACTTCACGAGTGCCTTCTGCCAGGCGGCGAGCCCGCTCTCGAGCGAGGTGCCGTTCTCGTAGGACTGGCCCACGGTGTCGGCGTAGACGCTGTTCGCGTACACCTGGTACGGCAGGTACGTGAAGTCGTTGTCCGAGGACTTCGACGCGTCGACGAGCACCTTGTTGATCTGCTGGCCGCCGAAGTACGCCGGCTTCTCGTCGAGGAACGAGGTCGACTCGAGGTCGGCCGTGGTCGACGGGAACCCGCCGGACTGCATGAAGACCTTCGTCGACTCCTTGGACGAGTTCAGCCACTTGAGGAAGCCGGCGGCGAGGGCCGGGTTCTTCGTCTGCTTCATCACGGCCTCGGCGCTGCCGCCGTTGTTCGCGGTCTGGGCCGAGCCGCCGTCGTAGGTCGGCATCGGGGCGACGCGCCAGTCACCGGACGCGTCCGCGACGCTCGCCTCGAGGTTGCCGGGCATCCATGCGCCGGTGATCAGCGTGGCGATCTCGCCGTTGCCGAGCTGCTTGTACCAGTCGTCGCTCCAGCCGACCGTCTTGGACAGCAGGCCCTGCTCGACGAGCTGGTCCCACGTCGCGGTCCACTTCTTCGTGCCGGCGTCCTCGAGGTTGATGGTCACCTTGTCGCCCTTGGTGGTGAACGGGGTGCCACCGGCCTGGGCGATCATGCTCGTGGTGAAGCCGGCATCGCCGGAGTCCGCGGCGATGTACGCCTTCGGGTCCGCCTCGTGCAGCTTCTTCGCCGCGGCGACGTACTCGTCCCACGTCTTCGGCACGGCGATGTCGTGCTCGTCGAAGACCTTCTTGTTGTAGAACAGCGCCATGGGGCCGGAGTCCTGCGGCAGGCCGTAGATCTTGCCGTCCATGGAGACCGAGCTCCAGGTGCTCTTCGCGAACTGGTCCTCGAGCGAGCCGAAGCCGTACGACGACAGGTCGAGGAGCGAGTCGGACAGGGCGAACTGCGGCAGTGCGTAGTACTCGACCTGTGCGACGTCGGGGGCGCCCGAGCCGGCCTTGATCGTGTTCTGCAGCTTCGTGTACTGGTCGGCGCCGGTACCGGCGTTGACGAGCTTGACCTTCACCTTGGGGTAGGCCTTCTCGAACGCGGCGACCTGGTCCTTCGCGGAGGGGGTCCACGACCAGTAGGTCAGCGTCCCGCCGTCCTTGAGCGCCTTGTCGATGTCGTCCGAGGAGCCGCCGGACGACGAGCCGCCGGAGGCGCACGCGGCCAGGGCGATGGCGGCGGTGACGCCGATGGCGAGGGCGCTGAGTCCGCGCCGGAGCCTGGTGTTCATGGGGTGCCTTTCACTTCTTCGTGTTGGGAGGTGCTGCTGTGGGTCTGCGGTGGCGGCGCCCGTGGCGGGCGTGCACCGTGCCTCCAGGCCGGGTGGTCCGGACGTCGGACCGCCGGTCGGGTGGCGGGGTCGAGCGGTCTCGCGACCGCCGGTCGGGTGGTGGGATCAGGCCTTGACGGACCCGGCCGCGAGGCCGGACTGCCAGAAGCGCTGGAGGAAGAGGAACGCGACCACGATCGGGATGATCGTGAGGAGCGATCCGGTGACGACGAGGTTGTAGATCGGCTGCGCGCCGGAGCCCGTGGCCTGGGCGTTCCACTGGTTGAGGCCGACCGTGAGCGGGTACCACTTCGGGTCGCTCAGCATGATGAGCGGCAGGAAGTAGTTGTTCCAGGTGGCGACGACCGCGAAGAGCAGGACGGTGACGACGCCGGGCGCGAGCAGGCGGAGCGCGATGGTGAAGAAGATCCGGAACTCACCGGCGCCGTCCATGCGGGCGGCCTCGAGGAGCTCGGCGGGGATCGCGTCCACCGCGTACGTCCAGATGAGGTACATGCCGAACGGGCTGATCAGCGAGGGCAGGATGATCGCCCACGGGGTGTTGGTCAGGCCGAACTGCGAGAACAGCAGGAAGGTCGGGACCGCGAGGGCGGTGCCGGGGACCGCGATCGCGCCGAGCACGACCGCGAAGACCGCGCGCCGGCCGACGAACTGGAACTTCGCCATGCCGTAGCCGGCGACGGTGGCGAGCAGGGTCGCCCCGCCGGCCCCGACGACGACGTAGAGCAGCGTGTTGCCGAGCCACTGCACGAAGATGCCGTCGTTGTACGTCAGCGTGTCGACGATGTTCTGCCAGAGGTTGAACTTCCCGCCGAACCACAGACCGAACGTCGACAGCAGCGACGCCTGGGTCTTCGTGCTGTTGACGAGCAGGTAGAACAGCGGCGCGAACGAGTAGACGACGAACACGACCATCACCGCGGTGAGGAGACCGGAACGCTTGACCTTGCGCCCGTCCACCGGCTTGCGGGTGCGCAGCCGGGAGGCGCGGGTCGCCCGCTCGCGCGGCTCGCGCTGCGTCGTGGTCGCCTCGGTGACCGTGGCCGGCGCGGTCGCGCCGGCGGCTGGTTGCTGCAGGGTGCTCATCGGTTCTCCTGGCGGGTTCCGCGGACCTGGACGACGTAGGCGATCACGGCGGTGATGACGCCCATCACGATGGCGACGGTCGCGGAGTAGTTGAACTGCTGTCCGCTGAAGGACAGCGAGTAGGCGTACATGTTCGGGGTGAAGGCGCTGCCGATGACGTTCGGGGCCAGGGTCTTGAGCAGGTTCGGCTCGTTGAAGAGCTGGAAGCTGCCGATGATCGAGAAGATCGTCGCGATGACCATCGGGCCGCGGAGGGCCGGGAGCTTGATCGAGAACACGGTGCGCAGCGGGCCGGCACCGTCGAGCTCGGCCGCCTCGTACAGGTCGCTGGGGACGACGCGGAGGGCGGCGTAGAAGATCAGCATGTTGTAGCCGAGGAACTCCCACGTGACCACGTTGCCGATCGAGGTGAGCACCCAGTCCGGGCTGAACGGCTGCAGCAGGTCGATCCCGAGCGCCGCGTTCGCGGTACCGGTGAGGCCGAACTGGTTGCCGTAGATGAAGCCCCAGATGAGCGCGGCGACGACGCCGGGGACCGCGTACGGCAGGAACACCGCGATGCGGAAGAACGACGTGCCCCAGAGCCGGGCGCTGTCGAGGGCGAGGGCGGCGACGAGCGCCAGGCCGAGCATGATCGGCACCTGCACGACGAGGAAGAGCGCGACGCGACCGAGGCCGGACCAGAACTTGGCGTCCTGGAAGAGCTGGACGTAGTTGGCGAACCAGACGAACTGGTTGCCGCCGATGAGCTGGTCGCGGAACAGGCTCAGCCAGAGCGCGTAGCCGATCGGGACGATGAGCATCGCGACGAGGACGACGACGAAGGGGCCGACGAAGAGCCAGCCGGTGAAGCGGCCGCGCGGCTTGGCGCGGCGGCGCGGTGACGCGGTCGGTGTGGTGGCACCGGCCGGGCGCGCTTCGAGCGTGCTCATGGAACTCCTTTGTCCTGCTGCGGTCTGACCAGTCGATGTTGACGTCAACATCGACCGTCGCGACGATAGCATGGCAACGTCAACATGCGCTAGCGTGCGGGGGACGCCGGGTTCGCATCCCGGCCGAGACCGGACGCAGACGCCCGGTCCAGGACGGAAGGGGCGCCCGTGACCACCGAGCTGTCGGCCGCCGCGCGCCGCTCCCCCTCGATGGCTGCCGTGGCCGAGGCCGCCGGGGTCTCCATGCAGACCGTCTCGCGCGTCGCCCGCGGCTTCGACAACGTCTCGCCGGACACCCGCGACCGTGTCCAGCGCGTGATGGACGACCTCGGCTACCGCCCGAACCGCGCCGCACGCGCCCTGCGCTCCGGCCGGTTCCGCACCATCGGCGTGATCATGTTCACGCTCGCCTCGTACGGCAACATGCGCACCCTCGAAGCGATCGCCGACGCCGCCGGGGCAGCCGACTTCACCATCACGCTGCTGCCGATGGCATCGCGCACGGAGGAAGGCGTCCGGTCCGCGTTCTCCCGCCTGCACGAACAGGCGGTCGACGGCGTCGTCATCATCATCGAGTCGCACATCATCGACACGGCCGAGGTCGCCCTGCCCGACGGCGTACCGATGGTCGTCGTCGACTCCACCGGCACGACACAGCACCCCGCGATCGACACCGACCAGGCCGACGGTGCACGCCAGGCGACGCAGCACCTGCTCGACCTCGGCCACGAGACCGTCTGGCACGTCGCCGGCCCGACCTCCTCGTACTCCGCCGCCCGACGGCTCGCCGCGTGGCGGTCGACGCTCGAGGCCGCAGGCCGTCCCGTCCCCCCGGTCTTCCACGGCGGGTGGAGCGCCGAGTCCGGCTACCGCGCCGGCCGCTCCATCGCCGGCCGGCCCGAGATCACCGCCGTGTTCGCCGCGAACGACCAGACCGCGCTCGGGGTGCTCCGGGCCGCACACGAGCTCGGCCGCGCGGTCCCGGAGACGCTCAGCGTGGTCGGGTTCGACGACTCCCCCGAGTCCGACTCGTTCTGGCCGCCGCTCACCACCGTCCACCAGTCCTTCGACGAGGTCGGACGTCGCGCCGTGACGAACCTGCTCGCGCAGATCGCCGGAGAGCCGGTGCGGGCGGCCGCCGACCTGGTGCCGGTGCGGTTGGTGGAACGCGCGAGCACGGCGGCGCCGCCGACCTGACGTCCGGTACGGCGTGTCCCGGGGGACGTGCGTCGGCGAGGCGTGCCCCGGTGGGACGTGCGCCGGCACGGCGTGTCCCGGGGGGACGCGGGCCGGCACGGGGCGCGGCGTGCACTGCGCCGGTGGGCTGACACGCCCAGCGACCGCGGCGTACCGTGCACGACGTGCCGGTTCGCTGTCCGGCCTCGGGTATGCGACGCCACCGTGTCTCCGGAGTACGACCAGAGTCGCCCTCACTCCTCCACCACGGCTGACGGATCATGAAGAACATCGTCTACGGGCTCACCGCCGTACTCACCACCGACGAGGCGGCCGACGCGGTCCTCGACTACGCGGCGGCCCTCGCGCACGCCGGACTCGCTGACACGGTCGCGGTCCCCACCGTCGACGCCTTCGGCAGCTCGACCACCACCTCGTTCCTGCTGGCGCCGGCGCTGGGGATCCTGATCGAGGACGCCGCCGACGACCCGCTCGGCCCGGACACGACCGCGTTCGTCGACGAGATCAGCTGGCGCGCCCGTGCGGTGCGCTGCACGCCGCCGCAGGGCTGACCGCGGGCCGGACGCCGCGAGCCGCAGGCCGCGCGCCGCGCCCGTGTGCCGCGCGCCAGGCCGCGCGCATGTGCCGCGCGTGCCCGCTCGCGTGCGCCGAGACTCGGCCTCGCGGACAGAACTCGCGCCGCCGGGGCACGAAAGTGTCCGCAGAGCCGAGACTCGCGCCGACGCCAGCCGGTCGGCGCGCCGATGCCGGCCCGCCAGCCCGCCCGCCGCCAGCGCCAGCGCACAGCAGAGGGCGCCGGACCGCGAAGCGACCCGACGCCCTCTGTGCTCACTCGACGCCCGCCGCAGCGTGCGCCGAGGCGTCTCAGCCGATCGACACGGCGGTCCAGGAGACCGGCGGCAGCTCGATCGTGATGGTGTCACCCTCGCGGCGGACGGTGTCGTTCGTGCGGAGGCCGACGCGCTCCGTGTTCGACAGGTCGTTCACCGCGTGGAGGTCGTCGTCCCAGACACCCTCGGCCCGGACGTCCCCGTCGACCGACAGGCCGGCCAGGTCGATCGTCACCGTGGTGGACTCCGACGGGTGGCGGTTGACGAGGAACACCGCGGCGCCGTCGTCCGACACTGTGGCGGCCGAGTCGACCACGGGGACCTCGCCGTACTTGCCGCCGTCGACGGTGTCACCGGAGGCCTTCACCTGCAGCGACGTGCCGTTGGCGAGCTTCGAGGTCAGGGAGAACGGGAAGAACGTGGTCTGGCGCCAGGCCGGGCCGCCGGGCTCGGTCATGATCGGGCCGATCACGTTGACGAGCTGGGCGATCGATGCCGAGGCGACGCGGTCCGCGTGGCGGAGCAGCGAGATGAGCAGGCCGCCGACGACGACGGCGTCCGCGACGGTGTACACGTCCTCGAGCAGGCGCGGGGCCACCGGCCAGTCCTGGAGCGTGAACTCCTTCTGCTGCTCGTTCCACTTCGAGATCGACCAGACGTTCCACTCGTCGAACGAGATGTCGATGCGCTTGTCGGACTTCTTCTGCGCCTGCACGTGGTCGGCGGCGGTGGTGACCGTCTTGATGAAGTGGTCCATGTTCACGCCGGAGGCGAGGAACGAGGGCAGGTCGTCGCCCTCCTCGTAGTAGGCGTGCGCGGAGATGTAGTCCACGTCGTCGTAGGTGTGCTCGAGGACGGTGCGCTCCCACTCGCCGAACGTCGGCATCGACGCTCCGGAGGAACCGCAGGCGACGAGCTCGAGGTCGGGCTGGATCTGCCGCATGGCCTTGGCCGTCATCGCGGCGAGCTTGCCGTAGTCCTCGGCGTTCTTGTGGCCGAGCTGCCACGGTCCGTCCATCTCGTTGCCGAGGCACCACATCTTGATGGCGAAGGGCTCCTGGCGTCCGTTCGACCGGCGGTACTCGGACAGCGCGGTGCCGGCGTCGATGTTCGCGTACTCGAGGAGCTCGATCGCCTCCTGCGTGCCACGGGTGCCGAGGTTCACGGCGAGCATGAGCTCCGAGTCGACCTGGTCGAGCCAGTGCTGGAACTCGTGCAGACCGACCTGGTTGGTCTCGGTGGAGTGCCAGGCGAGGTCGAGGCGCTTCGGGCGCTGCTCGACGGGGCCGACGCCGTCCTCCCACTTGTAGCCGGAGACGAAGTTGCCGCCCGGGTAGCGGATGGCGGAGACGTTCAGTTCCTTGACGAGGTCGATCACGTCACGGCGGAATCCGTGCTCGTCGGCGGTCTCGTGCGCGGGCTCGTGGATGCCGTCGTAGACGTGGCGTCCGAGGTGTTCGACGAACCCGCCGAACAGGCGACGTCGCACCGGCCCCACGGTGAACGCGGCGTCCAGGACGAGGTGTGTGCGGGGCATGGATCTCCTTCGATCGTGCGGTGCGGAGCGAGCGTTCGTCGACAAAGTGAGCGCTCACGTCTCCAGAACGCTAGCGGCTTTCCGCGCGACACGAAAGGGGCCGTGCGCGAAGGTCACAGATCGGCAGACACCTCGACGAAAAGAGTGGCGGCCGCTCGGGACGCGCGCTAATGTGAGCGCTCACGGAGCACCGACCCTGCTCCGACTCGGCCCGTCCCGATGGAGTGATGCCATGCCGAACCGTATCCCCGTACCCACCCCGCAACCGCGAGGCGGCGCCTTCACACGGCGGAGTCTCCTCGCAGCCGGAGCAGCTGCTGCCACGGTGCTGCCCCTCGCCGCCTGCTCGAGCCCCCTCGCCGCCGGCATCGCCGGTGCCCCGCTCAACCCGGAGACGCTCGTCTTCTGGAACCTCTTCGGCGGCGGCGACGGCGTCCGCATGCAGACCATGGAGGACGGCTACGCCAAGCAGCACGGCGGTTCGTCCTCGCTGCAGGCGACCACCTTCGCGTGGGGCAACCCGTACTACTCGAAGGTCACACTGGCCACCGTCGGCAACAAGCCGCCGGACGTCGCGATCGCGCACCTCACCCGGGCGAAGCCGCTCTGGGACGGCGACCTGCTCGACCCGATCACGTCGGACGACCTGGCGAGCGTCGGCCTCAGCGCCAGCGACTTCAACCAGAAGGCGTGGACGGCGCAGAAGACCGACGGCAACAACATCTGCATCCCGCTCGACACCCACCCCTTCGTGCTCTTCTACAACGTTGACGTGTGCAAGAAGGCCGGCCTGATCGACTCCGACGGCAAGCTCAAGGACCTCGACGGCATGGAGAACTTCGAGGCCGCCCTGGCTGCGGTCGCGAAGGTCACCGGCGGCACCGCGCTCAACGTCGCGAACGTCGTGCCCGAGACGGCGACCCCGTGGCGCTACTTCTGGACCTTCTACAACCAGATCAACGGCGCGACACCCTTCATCAGCGACGGCGGCTCGAAGCTCACCGTCAACGAGGACGCCTACAACGAGGTCACGAGCCGCACGCAGAAGTGGGTCAAGCAGGGCTGGCTCAACAAGGCCCTCGACTACGCGACCGCCCAGTCGCTGATGTTCGACGGCAAGGCCGGGTTCTTCATGCAGGGCGAGTGGGAGATCAGCACCGCCCAGTCGATCAAGGGCCTGAAGTTCGGCATGGTGCCGATCCCGCAGCTGTACGACAAGCCGGCCACGCAGGCGGACTCGCACACCTTCATCCTGCCGAAGAAGGACCGCACGCCGGAGCAGCGCAAGGCGCACATGCTCTTCATCAAGCAGATGCTCGAGCAGAGTCTGACCTGGGCCGAGGGCGGCCACGTGCCGGCCTACATGCCGACGTTCGACAGCACCGCCTACAAGAAGCTCACCCCGCAGTCGAACTACGCGGCGGCGGCCGAGACGGCGGTCTTCGACGACGCGGCCTGGTACGGCGGTTCCGGTTCGACCTTCGAGGGCATCGTCGGTGCCCAGCTCGCCCTCGTCCAGCAGGGCAGCTCCTCCCCGGCCAGCGCGCTCAGCGCCATCAAGGGCCAGCTGCAGACCTACCT